>JADHMX010000047.1 GCA_016779825.1 Synechococcus sp. BS301-5m-G53
TCCATCCCCTCTAAGGCCAACAGCCGCATCGCTTCAGAACGGCTCAGCTCTCCGCCTTGCACGGCAAAGCTGCGTTTCGATGCATCCGATAGCCCCGCGTAATACGTCTCATCGAGGGAGCACAGCAGCCGTTTGGCCGAGACATGCCTCTGTACGGGGGCAACGACCTCCGTGGGGAAGAACACTGAGAGTGCTCGGGCTGCGACGGCCTCATGGGCACAGTCTTGATCGAGGAAATCCCGTCGCTCATCGTGTTCATTGATCATCAGATGGCCGATGTCATGAAGCAGCGATGCCACCACCAGGTGGGGCTCGTGCGACTCCTGGTGGGCCAGATGCGCTGTCTGCAGAGCATGTTCCAGCTGCGTCACCGATGGGTCGTAGCTGGATTGCCCATGGGTATTGAGATAGGCGAAGAGCAGATCAACACGCTCTTCGCGACTCCCCGCTTGCATGGATTTCATCCATTCCATGGCGTGGTCGGCCAGTGCAGTCATGAGACGTCATCTCCGAGAAAGTGGTTGATCAAGCTGACGCGTCCTTCCGCCAGCGCCTGCTTTTTGTGGTCGTAGTACTCCGATCGCAAATCGCCTTCGGAGCTGGCGTTGTAAGTGACGTAAAGCGCGCGGCGCGAACGATCGGAGCGGTTGGTGCCGCTGCGGTGTGGTGCAAAGGAGTTGAAGAACACCGCGTCTCCAGCCGCCACAGGCATCGGCGTCCATTCGAGTTGAGCTGCCCGCTCAATCGGGAGGCATCCATCGGCATTCACATCGATCACCCCGTTGTGATGGGCCCCTTTGGCGAATTCCAAGCAGCCATTGCTCCTATCCGCGGAATCCAAGGCCAGCAGCATCGTGATGTGCAGCGAGCCAAACGGGTAGGCCGGGGCATCTTGATGGGGGGCGTACCCGGCGGCACCGGGGTGCTTGTAGTTGATCTTTTCCTTGAACAGCACCGGCGGTTCACCAAACAAGGCTTCGAGCACGTCGTGAACCCGCCCTTGGGTCAGGAACTGATGCAGGGGAGAGTGATCTTTGGCGAAGTCTTCAGTTCGTGCTTTGACCCGGCCATGATCTGTGCTTTCGAAGTAGTGGCGGCCCAATGTCGACGCATTGGAGATGTCGTCAACCCAAGCCAGCAGCTCGGCCATGGCTTCGCTGGTCACCAAGCCGGGCACATGGACGACGCCGTCCTGTTGATGAAGCCTTTTGAATTCAAGGAGATCCTTCGGATCCCAGTGCGTTGTGGTTGTGATGTTGCTCATCTGATCGGCGTCAGGGTGGACTCAACAAGTGCCTTGAGATTGCGGGCCGCCGTCATGGCGATGTCGTCGCGGATCGATTGAACGGCTGACCCGATGTGCGGGGTGAGCACGGTGCGATCGCGCTGATCGAGCAAGCCCTGGGGAATGGAAGAGGGGTGGTCCTCTCGGGCCCAGTCCTCCATCTCAAAAACATCTGCTCCGTAGCCCCCCAGCTGGCCTGATTGCAGCGCCCGCATAACAGCCTGTTCATCCACCACCGAGCCACGGCATGGATTCACCAGCACTGCCCCCGGTTTGCACCGAGCCAACACATCCGCATTGATCAGATGCAGCGTGTCGTTCGTGAGCGGCACCATCAGCACCAGGTGATCACTGCGTTCAATCACGTCGTTGAACTCCACATGCTGCAGCTCAAGACGTTGCTCGGATTGGCGATCAATACGAACGGGATCGCTGTACAGCAGCGTTGCGCCGAAGCCCCGCATGCGCTCGGCGAATTCGATGCCGAGTTGCCCCATCCCCACGATGCCAACCGTGCTGTTGATCACTCCCTTCGAGTAGAAATTGGGCCGCCATCCAGGGAACTGGCCTGTGCGCACGAAGGCATCTCCTGCCGGGATGGATCGCGCCAGGCTGATCAGAATCGCAACGGTGAGTTCTGCCGTTGGTGCCGCCAACAAATTGGGGATGAATTGATAGCGAATGCCCCGGGCATCACAGGCGGAGAGATCGAA
The DNA here is from genome assembly GCA_016779825.1 of Synechococcus sp. BS301-5m-G53. Classification (GTDB taxonomy): domain Bacteria; phylum Cyanobacteriota; class Cyanobacteriia; order PCC-6307; family Cyanobiaceae; genus Parasynechococcus. The sequence goes on from JADHMX010000047.1 coordinate 1,999, forward strand.
ATTGTCGAAACCACGCAGGGCTCCAGCGATCGAGCGCAGCCGCGGGCAGTGATCCAGAAAGTCGGCATCGACGCAATCCGGCATGAACATCAGCAGGCCATCGGCGTCCGCTGCTGCTTCCAGCAAGGTGCTTCGGCTCCAGGGTTCCCGGCTGCGATTGGCGGTGACCCGCGCGAATTCGCAGAGGAAGTCGATGACTTCTTCCTGCACATGGTTCGTGATCACGAGATGGGGCCGCTGTTGATGGCTCATGAGGGTCGTCATTGCACCATCCAATGCCGCAGAGCATTGCTCATCGAATCAAGTGCCGTGACCACCACAAGCACCACCAGCAGCAGGGCCGAGACCTGTTGGTACTCCATGATCCGTAGGGCACTGATGATTTCCAAACCGATGCCGCCGGCGCCCACGGCGCCCACCACCATCGAAGCCCGGAAGTTGTATTCCCAGCGGTAGAAGGTGACATCCGCCATGGCTGGAAACACCTGAGGAAGGATGCTGTGAACGACCACCTGCAGTTCAGATGCCCCCGATGAGCGGGCGGCTTCGATCGGTTCCTGATCGCAGAGTTCGATCGCCTCGGCGTAGAACTTGCCGAGCATGCCTACGGAGTGAAGGCCAAGCGCCAGGGTTCCGGGCAGAGCTCCGAAGCCAACAGCAGCCACAAGAATCATGCCGAGGATCAACTCGGGAACGGCTCGAGTCACGTTGAGCATTGCCGTGGCGATCACGTAGAGCGCCGGGTTGGGGCTGGTGTTACGGGCGGCAAAGAAACAAAGAAGGAGCGAGAAGAACACCGCGATGGAGGTGCCTGCGATGCTCATTGCCATCGAGTCGATCAAAGGCTTGATCCAGAACGGCCACCGAGCGAAATCCGGCGGAAACATCTCTGGCAGCAAGTTGAAAATCGCCGGCACCCCAGTGGCGATCCGATTCGGATCAAACAGACCAACAACGGCCAAGGAACCAACAACCGCCGTGAGAATCACCAGCACACGGAGGAATTGCTGCCGCCATCGCAGCTCATGGCGCCGAAGAATGGCGCGATGGGTATCAACGGAAGCACTCATAAAGGAAGACCAAAAAGGTCCCGATGGTGTGAACCACCGGGACAGAGGAACGGGTTCAGTTGACGAACTTGCTGAGGTCGAGGCCCAGCAGATCACCCGCCTTGCGGATGCCGTCGTAGTCCTGATCGGTGATCACGGCGAATCCATCGGCCTTGAACGGCTTCAGGACGCTGTCGTCGTTCAGTTCAATGAAGGTGGTGCTGATGGTGTCCTTCAGCTCGGGCTTCAATGACGAGCGCATCGTCCAGGGGTACTGCGGGATCGGCGCTGATTTGGCGATCAAGGTCACCTTGTTGGCGTCGATCTTGCCCTTCTCCTTCAGGGATTCGAAAATCGGGCAAGCCACGCCACCGGCCTGAGCATTGCCGTTCTGAACGGCCAGGGCCACAGCGTCGTGGGCGCCGAGGAACACACCCTCGTAGTCCTCACCCTTGGTGAGGCCATTTTCTTTGAGGGTCAGTTCCGGGAACAGACGGCTGGAGGTTGAAGCTGGATCTCCAAAGGCAAAGGTTTTGCCTTTGATCGCCTCAAAGTCGGTTACCCCCGCTTCGGTGTTACCGATCAGGCATGACTGGTAGGTCTTGGTGCCTCCCTTGATTCGAGCGGCGAACGGTTCGATTTCGCTCTTGGTCTTGGCCAGCACGTAGGACAGCGGTCCGAAATAGGCCAGGTCGAGGCGATCGTTGCGAGCAGCCTCGATCATGGAGGAGTAATCGGTGGTGACCACCAGTTCGATCTCCTTGCCGAGCTTCTGGTTGAGGTAATCCTTCAGCCCTTGGTTGTCCTGAATCACCGTTGCGGCATTTTCATCCGGGATCAGGGCAACAATCAGCTTGTCGGGATCACTGGAGTCAGCAGACGTGCCAGTTGTTGTTTGGCTGGAGCAACCAGTGAGAACAATCGCAGCAGAGGCAAAAGCAACGGCTGAAAAACGCGCAGCTTGGGACAACATGGGGATGAAATGAAGAGCAAGCCTGAAGTCGAGACGGCGGGTCTTTAGGTGACCGCTGCCTCGAGCTTGTGGCGATACAGGGCGTGAATCTCGCTATCTTCCAAGGTCACGGAGTGTTGGTCGCAAATGATGCGACCAGCGGCCATGCCAATGATTCGATCAGCAAACTGGCGTGCGAATTCCACCTGGTGAAGGCTCACCAGAACAGCAATTCGGTCCCGCTGGCAGATGTCTTTCAACAGTGAAAGAATCTGCACTGAACTCTCCGGATCCAGGCTGGCGATCGGCTCGTCCGCAAGAATCAGACGGGGTTCCTGAACAAGTGCCCGCGCGATGCCGACGCGTTGCTGCTGGCCGCCGCTGAGGTCTTTAACGCGGGCCAGTGCTTTATCGATCAAACCCACGCGCTCCAGGGCTGAGAGGGCTTTTTGGCGATCGCTGTTTGGAAGTGGAAGCAGCGAACGCAGGAAAGAGTGGTATCCCAAGCGCCCCATCAGCACGTTGTCGAGCACTGATAGGCGGTCAATCAGCTGGTGCTGTTGGAACACCATGGCCGTGTCGCGCCGGTGCGCACGGAGCTGCCGGCTGGAGCTCGCGCTGATCTCTCCGTGATGGCGTGATTGGATCCTTCCCGAGCAGGTTTCTACCAGTCCGTTCAGGGACCGAAGCAGTGTTGATTTTCCGGCTCCGGAGGAGCCCAGAAGAACCACGAATTCTCCATCTTGGAGTGAAAAACTGATATCTCGAACAGCAAAATTATTTTCCCCGAATGATACTGATAACTGCTCGACTCTTAACAGGTTATTCATTTCAATGTTTTGCCAAGGCCTTGCTATTCAAATCTAACCTTCGCCTGGCGCTACTAATTAACAAATGGATAAGAATTAATTGAGGTTTGCTTATCGCTTTTCAATTTATAATTATCGTTGACCTGCTGTTATTGATTTCATAACTTTTCGCTTCTTCTTTCTCGTTGATTTGGTGTGGCGACAAAGTCGCCATTAGCTGCTCTTGTCAGAATTCCTTGATGGGTTGATGGGCATGTTCGCTGCGAGGAGAACAAGCAGCGTGAGGCAAGTCGATTTGTAAGCCAACAGGGCCCGGCCGGAGCCAAAACACTCTCCTTCCAGGCCTGGTGTTCATGCATCACCCTGGTGTATTGGTGATAAGCCCTCGCATAACGAATCCCATGTTCCGCTGGCACAAGAGCGCCACGAAGCAGTTCAGGAAGGCGTTGGGACTGAGCAAGTACCAGTTCCTTTGGCTCACGTTCGGTAATGGCCTACTGATCGGATACGTCCTGGCTTTTCTGGCTCACCGTTAAGGGTTGATCAGAGGCAGCCGGAACCACGCCGTTGTGCTGCAGATGCAGGGCCAGTAACCCTGGACCCCAGACGATACCTGCTGCGAACAGCCAGGACCAGAAGGGGGATTTCGAGAGCAGGTCTTGCACAGGTGCTCACCTTGATCGAAGTGATTGTCTAGGGCTTAAAGGTCAAGGCTTGATTGCAGTGTGATTAAGAAATCCGAGTAGGTATCTATGCCCTGGCACCACGCCGTGATAGAGGTTAAAGATTGGTTAACAGGAGGTTGTCATGAAACCGCTGAAGCAATTTTTGAAGCTGCACCGTCTTGAGCTCCAGGCTCGAGCATGCGTCGACCGCTCTTCCGCGCAGAAGCTGATCCGGAAAGCCGACAAGGCCAAGCAGAAGCTTGACGGCAGTCGCTGTCGCTGATGCCAGGATCCTTAGGTAAAAACGCTGATTTCGGAGAGCCCGTCCGTATTAAAGTGTATCGAGTGACACATTTTTGTGTTGGTGCGCCCGTCTGATCAGGCTCGAAAGGAAATTCGGGACATGGTTGATGCAACATTGTCGGTGATCGTGCGCGAGCATGATGTTGATGAAAGTTTTGTAATCACCGAAATCAAGGATTACCTCAACAGCTCTGGATTAATTTCCCAAAATAAAAAGTGTTTGAAAGTGATTCAATATTCCCAGGGGCAAGTGCTTCGCCGGGGCGGGCTTGGCTCAATTGTGCAATCGATACGATCCAAAGTGCAAAGGATCGGTCCTTTCTGTTGAGCTCTTTGGTCTCCTGAGGGATCGAAATAGCCGATCAAGTCTTGATTTCTTCTCTCTTTGGTCTCGGAGAGCGCTTTTGTGCTCGTGTGGGGGAGCCAAGGCTTTTCTCTTTAGCCTTGGTTTCTTGCAATCGCCAGGGTGCTGGGCTCTCAACGTGATTCTCCATTGCTGCTGATCAGAACAACAAATTGGGTGATGTCAAAGTAGCCTTCGCCACGTCCTTGCTGCGATCCAACTCAGTTCCTCAATGGAATTACTCGCTTTTCTATTGGCTGTCCTGGCGATTGCTTTCGTTCTCGCCAAGGCGATCGGCAAGCGTGGAGCTCGGAAGGTCAAGATCAAGCGGTCCATCAGGGCCTCTGGCTTTCGAGAGGCACGATCGGCTGAGTTCAGAGCAGAAGCTTCTGAGTCAACGCCGTCATCATCGTTGGTGGCTTTGGAGGAGCCGCCTGCACCTTCCAAGCCGCCTCTGGTGGACACTGTCGATTGTGATCTTGACTGGATTTACGGATCCCTGGGCGCGGACAAAACCCCTGGAGAGATCTTGGGGATGATGTTCCCTCAAACGCGCTTCGTTGAGAACCAAGATTGGACGGCTTTGAAGAACTCTCCAGAGAGCAAAAAGGATCTTGATTTGATGCTGGCCTGTTGCAAGGCCGAGATCGAGACATCTCAAAGCCAGCTTGTGTTCCCTCAGCCTGAATGCTTTAAACGTGTTGCAAGTCTTCTTCGCAAGCGGCAGGACTATGCCCGCGAGCTGAGTGTTGTTGAGCTCTATTGGCAGCTTTGTGACTCGGTTTATGAGGAGGTGAAGAGGCGAGACGGCCTCAGGGCCCAGCTCATGGCCCAGCATTCGGCTCTAAAAGCTGGTTTTAAAAAACGCTACGACAAGGCCCAGCTTTTGTTCGAATCAAACAACAAAAATACTGCTTTGATGCCCCGTTAATTGTCTATAATTTGTTGCTATCTATTGAATGCAGAATGTATTGAATGTGTGCAGCATGATTTAGTTTTTTTAGTTCGATGTCTCAGCACTGTGATTCGATTGTAGTTTCCCCTTATGTTTTCTTTTACTTGCTATTAACCCTGACGTGTAAATGTTTTCGGCATTGATATCAGGGTTGCATTGGCCCTCTCCACCAATGGCATCAAACCTGAGCGATGAAGCTCTCCAGGATTCTCTTGCGGTGCGATTGGCGAGTATTCGCCGCAGCCGTTACTGGATGAATATCACGGACATCGGCGAGGCGCTCCATGATCTGCGTCCGGCGGTGATTGACTTGATTGGCCTCTTGGAGGAGATGCAGCAAGTCAAGCCAGAGGCTCTTCCCTACGACCCCAGTCGAGACCCTGATGTTGCCCTGCTTGAAGACACCACCCATCTGCTTGCTCGTCTGGCGACACTGATGAAACAGCAAGACGAATGTCACCCCACCAAGTAATGCCTGAGGGCTAGCCGAGAATTAATCCATCAGCCAGTCAAAGTCATCGTCACTGTTCCAATCGTCGGCTTCTTCTGATCTTCGTTTCCTTGGCTGGGCCTGTTCATTGATCATTGGCGGCGGAGGGAGCAAGGCCGGTAGGGCCGGCATGGCTTGCTTGTTCACTTGATAGGGAATCACTTGTAGCCGAATGGGGGTCGCTGTCTGTGCAGGCAGAACAGAAGAAGCCGCCAACGCCAGCAAGAGCTTTCGCACGCCACCCTGTTTCTAATCGGTGCTCATCTTCAGCCAAATTGGCTTGGGCTCAAATGTCGTGACATTCTTTGTCGCGTGTATTCCTCAATACGTATGTCTCTTTGTGTCGCATACCACTATTGCGGTTTGTGTTATGGAGCGGTGAGTTTTCAGGAGTTGCTACGTGGATTGCGATTCTTGGTTGCAGCTGGATTGTTGGGTTGGGTTGTTTGGTTGTTTGTGGAACACCAGCGCCTCCACGACAGGGGTTGCCTGAGCGAATCGGCATGGACCACAAAAAATGATGAAATTTACGACCGCGAGCTGAAGGTTGAATGATGTTTAAGCGCTTTTCGTTTTCCAGCCCGGTTTGGCTGATTCCTGCTTTTATAGTCACAATTGCTTGTGTCATTCAGACCATGCACGTCGTTGAGCATGGCCGCTATTGCAAAACCAGTGATGAATGGCGCCAGATTTACGATCAGTAGGCTTCTTTCACCAATCTTCCGATTCCGAGAGATAGTTGTTCAAGGCGTGCTGATCGGGTGTGCTCCATGACACTTGCATGCAGGTTTGATTGAATTAAAATGGTTGATATTTTGTTGACCAATGTATTCCAGTTCCCTTTCGCTTGAACAGCCTCCTGATGCTCCTCCGGACCAGCATTTCAAGCAGTTGATTCGTGAAGCTCTTGGTGAGCTGGCTAGTTCACCGCTGGACGGCGAGGATTACAACCTGGTTGTAGATGTCTTTGTCCGTCGGAATCTTATTTAAACCCTCGTCGGAATGATGGCCGCAACGTTTAAGCCCTGCTCATCTTGCTTCCTGCTAAGCCGATGACATTGCGCCGCCGCTCCGTTCTTTCCCTACTTGGACTCGGCACGGCCGGCATGGTCACAGCCCGCGTTCTCTCTGACGGGTTTTCCGATCCATTGGCTGAACAGTTGGGGCGTCGGACTCGACCTTTCGACCCCGTTCGTGTTCCCCTCCCAGTGGAGGGTGATGGCTTAACGGCTTCCGAGCAGCACAACGTTTATCGAGATATCGCTCTAGAAGATCGCCTCACGCTGCCAGAGGGATTCAGCGCCGATTTGCTGGCGGCCTGGGGCGACCCTCTTGGAGACAGCCGTTTCGGCTTCAACAACGACCATCTGGGTTTTGTTCAGCACGGGGCTGATCAAGCCTCGATGACCGTCAACTTCGAATACATCAGTGCGTTGCCTTGGGCTGAGGGTTTCCAGGATGTGATCGGACAAGCTCTGCCGTTTTCACAACTGGTGGAGCAGCTGGCCCCGACCGATGGCGAAATCGATTGCACAACACTGCCTGCTGGGGATCCCTTGCTGAAGGTGATCCGGGTTGTGGCTGATCAAGCCATGACGGATCTGGGGGTCGGGGTGATGAGCTTGCGGCGTGATGCCCAGGGGCATTGGGTTCGTGCCGACGTCGCCACTGATCGACGCATCACTGGCATCACGGGGCTGAGCGATCCCTCCCAGCGATTGGTCAGCACAGGACCCGCTGTAGCAGTGTTCCGCGCACGACAGCGCCTTGGCTACGACGATGGCCTTGGTGATGGCATCGTTGGCAGCTTCGCCAACTGCGGTGGTGGCATCACCCCCTGGGGCACGGTGCTGAGCGCCGAAGAAAACATTCAGTCGCAGGTGCCAGAGGCGGTGTATGCCGATGGCAGCTCTGTGCCTCCATCGGAACGGCCGTTTCTCTGCCGCGAAGGCAAGCTGGCCGGGTTGGGCAATGTCTACGGCCTGGCGGGCAACAAATACGGTTGGATGGTGGAGGTAGATCCGCGGCGCCCAGACCGCCCGGTGTGCAAGCACACAGCCCTTGGGCGCTTCCGTCACGAGGCTGTTGCGGTGAGGGCCGAGGCAGGTCTGCCGCTTCAGGTGTATTCGGGTTGCGACCGCCGCGGCGGGCATCTCTACAGGTATGTCAGCAGCGGCAGCGTGACCGACGTGACTGACAAAGCGAATTCAAGGCTCCTGGAGGCTGGTGAGCTTCAAGTGGCCCGCTTCCATGCCGATGGCTCCGGCGAGTGGTTGCCATTGACGCCAGATGCCCTGGTGGATCCCTTCCGGCCGAGCCGATTCAGCGAAGCGAACCTCACCTGCCCCGTGGAGCTGCCCCAGCGCGATCGCGCCCAAGCCGGTGGGGAGCTGTTCCGTGACGATGCTTCCGTAGATGCCTATGCCCGTCAGTTCCGCACGCTGGCCGATCTCTACAGAGGAGAGGGTCATGGACTTCAGGGAGCCATCCTGATCGACGCACATCTAGCCGGCAGTGCCATCGGTGCTACCCCAACAGCCCGCCCGGAAGACACCAAGATTGATCCGATCAGCGGTGACCTGCTGATCGCCTTCACCTCCGGTTCCCCCGGGGGGCGCGGCGGTGCCGATCCGGCTGTGTTCCGTGGTCCGGAGGGCCAGAGCAGCTGGGGCCATGGCTGGGTGATGCGTCTCACGGAGCATGGGGAGCGCGGCTTCCGCTGGACCATGGCTGTGACCGGCGGCGAGCCTTGGGCTGGAGGCCTTGGGCTCACCAATCCGGACAACCTTGCGCTGGATCAACGGGGCAATCTCTGGATCGTGACCGACCGCTCGATGAAGTCGGCCGCCGGTGATGTGTTCGGCAACAACAGCTGCTGGTTGGTGCCGCGGGATGGCGGCTCAGCCCTTTGCTTCGCCACCGGCCCGACGGAATGTGAGCTCACTGGGGTATGCCTAGATCAAGAGGAAACCAGTCTTTTCCTGGCGGTGCAGCACCCCGGTGAAGTCCATGGCGCCAGATCCTCCGGAGATGTTGAGTTTCAGTCGCATCGGCTGGTGGATCGTGACGGTGCGTCCTTCGAGCAGCTGCGTGAGGTGCCGTTGGGCTCCAATTGGCCCGCTCAGGCTCCGGGCCGGCCACCCCGTCCCGGTGTTGTGGCCATCCATCGGGTCAGTGGCGAACCCCTTCTGGCGGGTTGAGTTGGCTTCGGGAGCATTGCCCGATGTAGGCCCTAACCACCTCGGTTTTCCGCTCCAGATCCATCAGCGCTCTCGCTCAGAAGCCCAGGTACTCCACAACACATGCAAGTGATGAAGCCGCTGCAACGCTGAGCTGCTTTGAGCGAAGGGTGCAAGTGCCGTTGTTGACGTCCCGTCGCGTCCTCATCGCTGCTGGTTTGTTCGCCGTGATCTGTCTGGGCCTGCAGGCCTGGCGTTCTTGGGTTCTGCTGGCCAGCTACGACCAAGGCATTTTTCAGCAGGTGCTTTGGAACAGCCTGCACGGCCATTGGTTCGAGAGCACCCTCTCCTCGCAGCTTTCCACCAACGTGGAGCACGCCGGAGAGCTGCCTTCGGTGGATTACGAACGGCTTGGCCAGCACTTCACGCCAACCCTTCTGCTCTTTGCGCCATTGCTGGGGCTGCTCGGGGGAGCCGCCCTTCCGCTTTTGCAGGTGGGCCTCATCACCGCCGCAGGTCTTGTCTTGCATCGCCTCGCCAGTGGTTGTTTGCCGGAACGCACCGCCAACTGGATCGCCTACGGCTACTACGGCGGCAATGCCTTGATCGGTCCCACCCTCGGCAACTTCACGGATCTCTGTCAGCTGCCTTTGGCCGTCTTCGTGCTGATGCTTGGCCTGGTGGAACGGCGCACCATGCTGACGCTGCTGGCCGCAGGCCTGATGCCCCTGATCAGGGAGGACACGGGGGTGCTTCTGGTGGCGGTTGGCTTCTGGCTAGTTGTGCGCCAACGCGATCGCTGGCTCTTGGCTTTGGCACTGATCAGCTGGGGCGGTGGATGGGTGTTGCTGTGCACCAACGTTCTGATGCCGCTGTTCTCCGACGACAACGCCAAGCGCTTCATGGTGGAGAACTTTGGTCAGTACCTCGGTGAGGATCAAACAAGCGGGACCAGCAGCCTTGGCGTTCTCAGGCGGGCGCTCAGTCAGCCACTGATGCTGCTGCAGCAACTGGTGGATCCCCCCGGAGGGACCATTCGCTACCTCCTCGGCCACAGCCTTCCCTTTCTGTTCCTGCCCCTGATCAGCCTCGATGCCTGGCTGCTGGCGGGCCCAAGCCTGTTGGGACTGTTCCTGGCGCAGGGAGCGAACAACCCCCTGGCGATCACCATTCGCTACACCCTGCTGGTGGTGCCTGGCTTCGCCCTTGGCACCCTGTTCTGGTGGCAGCGGCGACCCCATCTACAGCTGGGCCCTCGGATCAGGCTGGCTTGGGGCGCAGCCATCAGCCTCTCTCTGCTGCTCACGCTGACCAGCAATCCTCACCGCAGCCTCTCGTTTCTCATCCCCGCCAGCGTGCAGCCATGGGTGCACAGCAGCCC
>JADHMX010000048.1 GCA_016779825.1 Synechococcus sp. BS301-5m-G53
GGACAAACCAGCCACGCGGAACGCCTGCCTGAGGTCTTCGGGGAGCTGCACTTGAGCACTGCCCAGCACCAAAGCGGCCAAGAAGCCACCATGCCGCGGCCCCACGGCTTGTTGCAGCCGCTGAGCAACACCGCGCCGCAGATCAGCCAAGGGCGTCCATGGACGCCGCTGCACCTCAAGGCTCTCGACCCTCAACTGACTCCAACTGCCCTGCCTTGCCAGACGCTCCGCCGATCCCGGCAACAACGGGTGGGCTCCAGGCAGCGGACGCCTCAGCACCCCCGTGGCCTGGACACGCCAGCCCTGCAGCAGTGGGGCAGAGCAATAAGGGAGCTGCAGCTCGGTGCGTCCCTTCGCCCAGCGAGCACCGACGCGATCCACCTTCAGCAGGACGGAACAGCCCGACGGGAAACGGCGGACATCTGAAAGCAAGCGACCGTTCAACTCGACCGTGACGGCCGGTGTCTGAATCAGTCGCGATGGATCGGATTGGCTCGGCGTCGGCGCCCCCCAAAGCACCCCTCGAAGCACGAGAAGCACCAGAAGACAGAGGGCAACGCCATCAGTGGAACAACGTCGACGCAGGAACCATTAAGCCGCTGTCTCGAGGGTTCCCCCCTTCAGCAGCGGGAAGCCGAGGGCCTCCCGTTCCGCCAACCAGCCCTCGGCCACCTTGCGGGCCAAGTTGCGGATTCGGCCGATGGTGGCCGTGCGTTCTGTCACGGAAATCACGCCACGGGCCTCCAGCAGGTTGAAGGTGTGACTGCACTTCAGAACGAAATCCAGGGCCGGTGCGGGCAGTTGCTTCTCGATGAGGTCGGCGGCTTCCGCCTCGTAGATGGCGAACAACTGCTTGAGCCGCTCGGGATTGGAAGCCTCAAAGTTGAAGTGGCACTGCCCCTTTTCAAACGGCAGCCAGATCTCGCCGTAGCTGCGGTCGTTGTTCCAGCTGAGGTCCCAGATGCTTTCCACATCCTGGAGGTACATCGCCAGGCGCTCGAGGCCGTAAGTGATCTCAATCGAAACGGGCTTGCAGTCGATGCCGCCGCATTGCTGGAAATAGGTGAACTGGGTGACCTCCATGCCATCAAGCCACACTTCCCAGCCAACACCCCAAGCGCCGAGGGTTGGGGACTCCCAGTTGTCTTCAACGAAACGAATGTCGTGGTCAGCGGCCTTGATGCCCAGCGCCTCAAGCGAAGCCAGATAGGTCTCCTGAATGCCGTCCGGAGACGGCTTGATCAGCACCTGGTACTGGAAATAGTGCTGGGCCCGGTTGGGGTTGTCGCCATAACGGCCGTCGGTGGGACGACGGCAAGGTTCGGGATAGGCCACGGCCCAAGGCTCCGGGCCGATGGCACGGAGCACCGTGTGGGGGCTCATGGTGCCGGCCCCCTTCTCGGTGTCGTAGGGCTGAAGCAAAAGACACCCCTGGTCTGCCCAGAACCGGTTGAGCGTGCTGATGATGTCCTGAAAATGCACTGGGCCTGGGCTACCTGGGTTCCGATTCTGCCCAGTGACCGGTCAGCCCTCCAAGGCCAGGCAACGGTGCAGGTGCGCGATGGCGTGATGGCGGTGCGGATTGTTGCCGCTGGGACCAATCATTCCGAGCCAGAAACTGCCATCCCCTTGAAACACAAGAACGGGCTTTGCTCCTCCCTTGCCATGGCAATCCAGCAGGGACATGCAGAGCTTCTCAGCCACTTCCGGACCTTTAGGGCGCTGGCGCAGGCGACGCAGCAGGGGATCCACCTGCGAGAAGGAAACGAAACAGGCGCGGTCGGAATCGGTGATCAGGATCAGACCATCCAGCCACTGCACTTCCTGAAGCAGCTCTTCAATCCGGGGCAGCAGCTTCGGCAGCGGAAACGCCAAACCGGAACCTCCCCTTAACGTTCTCTTCAGCTTTCTTACGTCAGCGCCGGGGCGCGTCGCAAGCGACACAGGTGAAGATTTACGCCCTGAGGATCAAAGCCCCCATCTGTCCGGCCACGAGCGAGCGGTGGGTCGCTTCAGCAAATCCCGCCTGCCGTGCCAGCCGCTCCTGATCAGGCCCCGCAGGAAAGCGCTCCAGACTTTTCTCCAGGTAGGCGTACTCCTCCCGCAACCCCACGGAGGCGGCGGCGGGCACCACCAGGCGACGCAGATAGAAGCGCTGAAAGGCGGCCGCTGCTCCGCTTCTGGGCAGACGGTTGAAATCCAGCACCCCGGCGCGCCCCCCTGGCTTCAGCAGCCGGCGCAGTTCCTTCAGCCCCTGCAAGGGGTCCGCGAGGTTGCGCAATCCGTATGCCATCACCGCGCCATCCGCGCAGGCACTGGGCAGTCCGGTGTCCAGGGCATCCCCCTGCTGGAAGGTCACCGGCAACCAGGGCTGCTGCTGCTGGCGCTGGCGCGCCCGCTCCAGAGGAGCAGCGGCGGCATCCAAACCAATCACCTCACCCCCAGGACGAACACAACGCCCCAGCTCCAAGGCCAGGTCGCCTGTTCCGCAGCACAGATCCAGCCACTGTTCGCCGGCCACCGGCTTAAGGGCACGCACCAACTGACGTTTCCACTGGCGATGCAGCCCGAAACTGAGCACATCGTTGAGGCGGTCGTAGCGGGGAGCCACAGCATCAAACAGCTGTTCCACCGCCGCAGGATCACCAGGCTTCATGGACGGATCGTCAGGCCACGGGAGAGCAGATCCTGCTTGATCTGTTCCACGGTGAGAACGCCGTCGTGCAGCAGCGAGGCCAGCAAGGCTGCGGAGGCATGGCCTCCCTCGGGCCCCACATCCAAAGCTTCAGCGATGTGATCCATGCAGCCCGCCCCCCCGGAAGCGATCACCGGAATGGGCACGGCATCCGCCACGGCCCGGGTCAGGGCAAGGTCGTATCCAGCCTGGGTTCCATCACCATCCATCGACGTGAGCAGGATCTCTCCGGCCCCAAGAGCGGCCACCCCCTGGGCCCACTCCACGACATCGAGACCGGTGTTCTCACGGCCTCCCTTCACGTACACATCCCAGCCCCCGGCATCGCGCCGACGAGCATCAATGGCCACGACGATGCACTGACAGCCGAACTGCTCAGCTCCCTCCCGCACCAGCTCAGGTCGCCGCACTGCGGAAGAGTTGAGGCTCACCTTGTCGGCCCCGGCCCGCAACAGCTCGGTGATTCCCTCAACGGTGCTGATGCCACCGCCCACGGTGAAGGGAATCGTGACCGATTCAGCCGTGCGACGCACCATGTCGATCAGGGTGCCGCGCCCCTCATGGCTGGCTGCGATGTCGAGGAAAACCAATTCATCCGCCCCTGCACGGCTGTAACGACAAGCGAGTTCAACCGGATCACCGGCATCGCGCAGGCCGACAAAATTGACACCTTTCACCACCCGGCCACGGGCGACATCCAGACAGGGAATCAGACGCAGAGCAACCATCGATTCGGCGCAAAAGCGACTGTTAAGGTTGCGCCACTCTCCAAGCCTCGCAGGCCATGTCCCAGGCTGACGCCATCTCCATCGGCTCCAAGGTTCGCGTAACCCGCGTGCGGGATCGCATTCCCCAAGCGATGGTGGACCTTCTGAAGAAGGATGCCAACGGCACGGTGAAGGATTTCCGCACCGTTGACGGCAAAGGAATCGGTGTGGTGGTTGAGCTCAGCGATGGCTCCACCAGCTGGTTCTTCGAAGACGAAATCGCCGCCGCCTGAGGACTGTCTCTGTGAGCGACGCGCGTCAGCTGCTTGGGATGAAAGGTGCCTCCGGCACCACCAACATCTGGAAGCTGCGGCTGCAGCTGATGAAACCGGTCACCTGGATCCCCCTGATCTGGGGAGTGATCTGCGGAGCTGCGGCCAGCGGTAATTACGAGTGGCGCTTGGATCATGTGCTCGCCGCTTTCGCCTGCATGTTGATGAGCGGCCCATTGCTGGCGGGCTTCACCCAGACCATCAACGACTACTACGACCGCGAGATCGACGCGATCAATGAGCCCTACCGGCCGATCCCCTCAGGGGCGATCCCCTTGGGCCAGGTGAAGTTGCAGATCTGGGTGTTGCTTCTGGCCGGTTTAGGGGTCTCCTACGGACTCGACCGCTGGGCAGGCCACACCACTCCTGTGGTCTTTCTGCTCGCCTTGGGTGGCTCCTTTGTGAGCTACATCTACTCAGCTCCACCACTCAAGCTGAAACAGAATGGCTGGCTTGGGAACTACGCCCTCGGAGCCAGCTACATCGCCCTGCCCTGGTGGGCCGGTCAGGCCCTGTTCGGACAGCTGACCTGGGGCACAGCGCTGTTGACCCTGGCCTACAGCCTTGCGGGTCTCGGAATTGCTGTTGTCAACGACTTCAAGAGCGTTGAAGGCGACCGTGAGCTCGGCCTTCAATCGCTACCGGTGGTGTTCGGCATCGAACGGGCCAGTTGGATCAGCGCTGGAATGATTGATGTTTTTCAGCTGGCGATGGTTGCCGTCTTGATCGCGATCGGCCAGCATTTCGCAGCGGTTCTGTTGGTTCTCTTGATCGTTCCCCAGATCACCTTCCAGGACATCTGGTTGTTGAGAGACCCCGTTGCCTTTGACGTGAAATATCAGGCCAGTGCTCAACCCTTCCTTGTGCTCGGCATGTTGGTGACTGCCTTGGCCGTGGGCCACAGCCCCTTGACCCAGGTGATGTGAACCGTTCACGCCTGCACTGGGCACTAATCGCCAGCACAGCAGCTGCGGTGGGTGTTGGAGCGGCCCTGGGCACGCGCGCACTCACGGAGCTGGTGGATGCCACGCTTCCCGATGCCCGAGGGATTGCCAGCTTCAATCGCCCTGGAACGATCACCCTGCTCTCCACCAGGGGGCAGGTGATCCAGAAGCTCGGGCCAGCGACCCGAGAGAAGGTCAGGCCCGGGGCGATGCCGCAAACGGTGGCCGAGGCGTTCATTGCCGCCGAAGATCGGCGCTTTTATCAGCACGACGGTGTGGACGGCTGGGGCATCGCCCGCGCCATCGTCACCAATGTCCGCCAAGGCTCTGTACGGGAAGGGGCGAGCACCATCACCCAGCAGCTGGCCCGAACCGTCTTTCTGAGCCAGGACCGCACCATCACGCGCAAACTCAAGGAAGCAGCTCTGGCGATGAAGCTTGAGCGCCAACTGAGCAAGCAGCAGATCCTCGAGCAGTACCTCAACTACGTCTATTTGGGGTCTGGCGCCTACGGCGTTGCTGATGCGGCCTGGATCTATTTCTCCAAAACCCCTGAGCAACTCACGGTTCCGGAAGCGGCCATGATTGCTGGGCTGCCGCCAGCGCCATCGATCTACTCACCCCTGGTGAACCCTGATCTGGCCAAGGAACGCCGTTCGATCGTGCTCGATCGGATGGCGCAGGCCGGATTCATCACCGCCAGCGAAGCGGAGAGCGGTCGCACCAGCCCTCTGGGTCTGAAGCCGGCAACACCCAAGTACTTCAACAGTTCAGCGCCTTACTTCACCACTTGGATTGCCCAGGAACTTCCCAAATACTTAACGCCCGAACAGCTGGAGGTTGGTGGCATCAAAGTACGCACCAGCCTGAATCTCGACTGGCAAAAGAAAGCTCAGCAGGTGATTCGAGCCAATGCACCCTTCGACACCGAAGGAGCGATGGTTTCGATCGATCCCGGCAACGGACTGGTGCGGGTGATGGTGGGTGGAAAGGATTTCTCCAAGAGTCAGTTCAACCGCACCATCCTTGCGCTGCGCTCTCCAGGCTCCACCTTCAAGCTCTTTCCCTACGCAGCGGCAATTGATCGGGGCATGACGCCCGAAACCAAAGTGTTTGATGCCCAGCGTTGCTGGAATGGCTACTGCCCCAAAAACTTTGGAAACAAGTACTACGGCAACATCTCCCTTGCCGATGCTCTGAAGAACTCACTGAACACGGTTGCTGTTCAACTGCAAGACATCGTTGGATTTGATGCCGTCATTGACATCGCCAACAACTTCAACATCGGCACTGAGCGACCTCTCGGCAAGTACTACCCCTTGGCCATTGGGGCCTATGAACAAACCATCCTCGACATGACTGCCGCCTACGCAGGCATGACCAATCGCGGTGTGTTCTACGCACCCAGCCCCTTTGAGGAAATCCGTGGACCCAAGAATGAGCTGCTTTGGAGTCGGCGACTCAACGGCATTCGTGGACGAAGGGCGGTTGATAGTGATGTGGCAGACACCATGAACTGGATGCTGCAACGGGTCGTGACCGGCGGCACCGGCATCGCCGCGAAACTCGATGACCGACAAGTGGCCGGCAAGACGGGAACATCCGAGAACACCCGTGATCTCTGGTTCATCGGCTCGATTCCCCAGCTCACAACAGGCGTGTGGTTCGGATACGACGATGACCGAGCCACCAAAAGCACGAGCGGCGAGGCCGCATGGGCTTGGAAGCAATTCATGCTGCAGATCAAGGACGAGATTCCCGTCCGCGCCTTCCCCGACAAACCCAAGCTGAAACGCAAACTGCGCCTGGCTGTCGATCCGAAAACGATCACCAAGCCCCCCAAGACCAAACCCAAACCCGAGCAGGAGCCCACCACTGATCCTGAAGCACCTCAATCGACGGTTGAGACAGACCTGCCCACTCCCACGCCCGTGGCACCTCAGCCTCTCCAGACGCCTTACCTCTGGAGAGACCGCTCGCCAGAGCCGAACATTGATCGCCAAGGACGCCGCTGGACACGGGATTGATCCAAGGCTCTAGACCCGCTGAAGCACAGCGGAATAGAAGCCATCCCCGCCGCTGGCTTGATCCGGCCAGCGTTGGCTCTCCTGCTCCAGACGCAGCATGGGGTGGCGTTTGAGCAGGGCTTGCACCTGCGCCTGATTTTCATCGGGATGAATGGTGCAGGTGGCATACACCAACGCTCCGGCTGGAGCCAGCAGCGGTACGAGCCCATCCAGCAGGGCCTGTTGTTGGGGCAAAAGACCACGGATGGATTCGGGCGTCACCCGCCAACGGGCATCGGGATGACGGGCCAGGGTTCCAAGCCCCGAGCAGGGGGCATCAATCAGGATCCGCTGGAAGGATTCACGCCATTCGGGACGCTGCTCCAACAAGTTGGCGGCATCCGCTGCCAGGGCATTGATGGAGGCGAGGCCCAGCCGGGCTGCATTGGCCGCAACACGCTTAAGCCGTCCGGGCGAACGGTCCACAGCCCAGATCTCCGCCTGATCCCCCACCAATTCCGCCAAATGGGTGGCTTTCCCACCCGGCGCAGCGCAGGCATCCAGGATGCGATCTCCGGGCTTGGGAGCGAGCAGAGGCGCAATCCATTGCGCCGAACAATCCTGCACACACCAATGCCCCTCGGCATACCCGGGCCAGTGGCGCAGATCGCCGCTGTGTCCGCAGATGCGCAGGCCATCGGGACAATCAACGATGGGCTCACTGCTGATGCCAGCCGCGGCCAGAGCCTGCTGCACCTCCTTGGGGTTGGAGTGCAACCGATTCACCCGCAAATCCAGATCCGGCACCCGGTTGCAGGCGCTGGCCACCGCCACGGCCCCCTCCGCCCCCCGCCATTCGATCAACAACTGGGTGAACCAATCCGGCAGGGAATGGGCCTGGGCCAGCTGGGCCGCCAGATCGTCGGGCAGCTGCAGGGTTTCGCCGGCCTCCCGCGCCCGCAGTGCCGCCCGCAGAACCCCATTCACCACAGGGGCCAGCCGTGCCAATCCCTTGCTGGCTTTGGCCAACTCCACAGCAGTGTTCACCGCTGCTGAATCAGGAATCCGCTCCATCAACAGCAGTTGATAGAGACCCACATGCAACAGCCAGCGCAGCTTGGGCGGTTGCTTCGCGGCCGGCACCTTGCCCAACCGATCCAGCCAGGCATCGAGAGTGCGCCGTTGACGAATGGCGCCATAGGCCAGCTCAGTGATCAAGCCCCGATCCGAGGGCTTGAGATCCCGCTCTCGCAGCACCCGCTCCAGCGCCACATCGGCATAGGCCCCAGCCGCCACCGCCTGCAACACATCCCAGGCGAGACGGCGCGGCAGCAGGCCAATCGGAGCCGAATCAGACAAGTGCAGCACGCATCAATCTCCAGCATGGGCGTCCGGGTGCCAGAGGAACTGACGCAGCGGCAAGCGTCCTTCCGCATCCACCGGAATGCCCTCTGCCATCAGCAGCTCCCGCTGAATCCAGTCGCTGCCCTCACGGCTGAGGCTCATCGAAATCCGACCCTGAGCGTTCACCACGCGATGCCAGGGAACAGGCGACGGAAGCTTGAGGCGACGCAACGCCCAGCCCACCTGTCGCGCACAACCAAAGGCACCGATCAAATCAGCGATCTGGCCGTAGGTCGCCAAGCGACCGTGGGGGATGCGGGCCACCTGGCTCCAGACACGCTGATCAAACGTGACGCCGGAGACGTACGGTTCAACGCAGGGATCCTTGGGCGGGATCTGGATGGCGACAGAAGCACAGACTTCTTGATTGTCGTTCCAGGCCCCAAAGCATGGAAGGACCCCAATTTGTTGCTCTCACCCGAAGATCGCCCATGCCCTTGCTGCCGCGACGGTTTGAGCGGCTGAAATCCGTGCTGAACCACCGGATGGCGGATCTCACGGTGTTGCTCGAACACGTGGAGAAACCCCACAACCTTTCCGCCATCCTGCGCAGCTGCGATGCCGTCGGGGCGCTGGAAGCCCACGCGGTGAGTTTCGATGGGCGCCCACGCACCTTCAACAGCACGGCCCAAGGCAGCCAGAAATGGGTGCCCCTGCACGACCATCCCAACACCGAAACAGCCATCCGCCACCTCAAAGATCGGGGATTCCGCCTCTACGGAACCCATCTCGGGGTGGATGCCAAGGACTACCGCGACTGCGACTTCACCGGGCCCACCGCCTTCGTGCTGGGGGCCGAGAAATGGGGACTGACCGATCAGGCCCGGGACCTGATGGATGAAGCGCTGTTCATCCCCATGCGCGGCATGGTGCAGTCCCTGAACGTCTCAGTCGCCACCGCAACCCTGCTGTTTGAGGCGCTGCGCCAACGCCAGGTGGCCGGCCTGGCTCCAACCCAGGGAGAGGGCCTGAAGCCAGCGCACTACCAGCGGTTGCTGTTCGAGTGGTCCTACCCCGAGGTGGCCCGCTGGTGTCGGGAGCAGCAACGGTCTTACCCCGCCTTGAGTGATGAAGGGGAGCTGATGGAGGAGCTGCCGCGAACTGTGAAGCTGCGCTGCTAATCCGACAGAAGACTTGTATCTCCGCGAACCCTGGGCCATAACCAAAGCAGCGGATTGTCAGCAATGGACAACAAACAGCTGCACCAGTACGCGGTCACTTACCACTGCGGCAACGAGTGGGGCGAAGAAATGCTCCAGTCCGACGATCTCACCCATGCCGTGGAAGCGGCCCACGCCATCTTCCCCAGCTCCTGCCGGATTTCGATCCGTGAGGTGAAGGCACCAAAACCAGCCTGAGATCAGCGCTGTCGCCGCGGCGCCCCAGGCAACTGAACCGCGGCGATCAACACCGCCGTCTCCAGCAGCAGATTGCGGCTGACCAGCACCACCACCAGCACCAAGGTGGTGGCCAGGATCCGCTCGAGCAAAGCGATCACGTCATCGGTGCTGTCGCAGCTCTTTTTCCAGAGCAACGCGGCCATGCTCAGCAACATCAAGCTGATCCACCAGGCCATCAAACCCGTACCGATGGCTTCAGTCTGACGCGGGCCGGGCTTCTGTGCCGCTCACCCAGGCCTCGATCCCTTCCCCAAGGAAGGACAGCCCCAGCACCAAAACAAACATCGCCAGGCCAGGGAAAAGCGCCGTCCACCACACCCCAGTGGGCACTGCGGCCAGCGCCAAGTTGAGATCACCACCCCATTCGGGCACGGTCTCCGGCAAGCCCAGGCCAAGAAATCCCAGTCCCCCCAGCACCAACACCGCATCGGCGGCATTGAGGGTGAGCAGCACCGGCACCGAGGTGATCACATTGCGGAACAAGTAGCGCCGCAGGATCCAGAGCGGCCCCGCCCCCAGACTCTGGGCGGCTTCCACAAACAATTCGCTCTTCACCTGGGCGGTTTGGTTGCGCACCACCCGGAAATACTGCGGCACGTAGACCACACAGAGGGCGGCGGCGGCATTGGGGATGCCCTTGCCCAGCAAAAACGCCAACACCACCGACAGCAACAGCACCGGCAGGGTGTAGAGCGTGTCCATCAGCAGCACCATCAGGCGGTCGACAGCGCCGCCGAAATAACCACTCACCATGCCCAGGGGCACGCCCACCAGCAGAGCCAAACCCACCGCCAGCAGAACCACCTGAAGCGCCACTCCACTGCCGGCCATGGTGCGCACACACACATCCCGGCCGAGCCTGTCGGTGCCGCACCAATGGGTCCAGCTGGGACCGGAGTAGATCGGGTTCTCCAGGCCGGCATTGGCATCCGGAAGGATGCCAGCACTCACCAACAACGGCGTGATCAAGGCCACCAGCAGGTAGATCCCCACGATCACTAAGCCCCAGCGGGCCATGCGGGTGGAGAGGCTGCGGGTCACGGGCAGGTTGGCCTCAGGCAGATGCATTGTCTCCCGAACCGCGGAAGAATGAAGCCATGGCGTCTCACCACCGCTGGCGGCAACAACTGCTTGGCAGCCTGCAAGGCCAGCTCCAGCTGGCCACCTATCTCGTGGTCTTTCTGGGCTTCACCGGGGCGTCCTCGGTGGGCCTGTTGATCGGTCAGCGCAACCTGATCCAGAACGAGGTACGGATCCTGCGCAGCAGTGCTGCTTCAGTGCAGGAGTGCCTGGCCGCAGGGGGAAGCGATGACCGCTTTGTGCGGCAAGAACTGCTGGTGCACTCCAGCGCTCGCACCAACCTCTGGGTGGAAAAAGCCAATGGACAGTTGGTGCTGCCCGAAAGCGACCATCTCAAGGTCTCCAGAGCCGCAGTGATGGCCGCGATGGCCATCAATCCGAACCGAACGGTGGGCCTGCAACGGTTTGTGGATGTGGAGAACCGGCGGCTGCTCACAGAGTTGGTCAAACGCTTCCCCGATGGATCCCATCTTTGGATTCATCACGAAGTGAGCTCCAACGAGCAGGCCCTGAGCAACTACCTGGTGCTGATGATCCTGATCTGGGGGAGTTGCCTGGTGATCACCCTGCTCAGCGTCAGCTGGGTGGTTCGCCGGATTGTGCAGCCCCTCGATCAACTCAATGCTGCCACCTCCCAACTCACGGCCGACACCCTGGCCAACTCCAGATTGCTGGTGAATCAGGGCCCGATTGAGGTGATGCAGCTGAGCCGCACCTACAACAGCCTGCTGGAACGGCTGGCCCAGTCGTGGAGCCTGCAACGCCAGTTCGTGAGCACCGTGAGCCACGAACTGCGTACGCCCCTCACCATCGTTCAGGGCTATCTGCACCGCACGATCAAACGCGGCGACAATCTCAGCCCCAACCAGGTGAAGGGTCTGCAGACCGCCGAGGAGGAAAGCATCCGCATGCGCCGGCTGCTGGACGATCTGCTGGACCTCTCCCGCAGCGACTCCGGACGCTTGGCCATCGCCAAGGAACCAGTACGCCTGGCCGACCAACTGGAACAAGTGGCGGATCTGGCCCGCAACACCTTGAGCCGCCCCCTTCTGCTGGAGCTTCCTGAGGATCCAAATGCCCGGGATGCGATGGCCCAGGCCGATCCGCCCCGGCTGCGGCAGGTGTTGCTCGATCTGATTGAAAACGCAGATAAGTATTCGCCTGGGGACACCGCCATCCGCCTGGTGCTGCGGCAAAGCGCCAGTGCCTTCTTGATCGATGTGATCGATCAAGGCATCGGCATCCCGGAGACCGAGCTGAACCAGGTGTTTGAACGTTTTCAGCGCGGCAGCAACGCACCGGCCAAAACCGGCTCGGGTTTAGGACTTTCCGTTGTGAAGCTGCTGGTGGAGGGCATGGGCGGCAGCATTGAGGTGCGCAGCCGCCTTGGAGAGGGCAGCTGCTTCACCGTGGT
>JADHMX010000049.1 GCA_016779825.1 Synechococcus sp. BS301-5m-G53
TCCCGGGGAATCGGCAGCAGCTGCACCACCGGCGTTCCCTTGGCGGTGCGGCTGCATTGAGGCACGCGGTAGGCGGGCAGGGCATACGACACACCGCGGTCGCTGAACAACACCAAGGTGTCGTGGTCGTTGCAGCTGATGAACAGCTTCACCGCATCTTCACCCTGGCTGCGGGTGCCGGCCTTGCCGCGGGTGCCGCGGCTGGTGGCCTCAAATTCGCTCACCGGCATCCGCTTGAGATAACCGGTTTCGGTGAGCAGCACCACCGAACGCTCGTTGGCGATCAGGTCGATGTCAGACAGGCCACCGCCGAGATCGAGGATTTCGGTGCGGCGTGGAATCGGGTAGCGCTCCTGCAGCTGACCGAGCTCGTCCTGGATGATGCCGAACACCCGCTCACGCCGGCCAAGGATGTCCTTGTAATCAGCGATCTTGGTGACCAGATCCTCGTGCTCAAGCCGGATCTTGTCGGCCTCCAGAGCCGTCAGACGACGCAGCTGCATCTGCAAGATGGCGTCGGCCTGGACGTCGGAGAGGCCATGGCGCTCCTGCAGTTGTTGCCGAGCCGTGGCCGTATCGGGAGCAGCCCGGATCAAGGCAATGATTGGATCGAGCTGATCGAGGGCCAGCAGCAGGCCCAACAGGATGTGATCACGCTCTTCCGCCTTGCGCAGCAGGTAGCGGGTGCGGCGCTCGATTGTCTCAACCCGGAAGTCGAGGAACACCTCGAGCATCTTGCGCAGGGTGAGCAGGATCGGCTCGCCATTCACCAGCGCCAGCATGTAGGCACTGAAGTTGCTCTGCAGCGGAGTGAGCTTGAACAGGTTGTTCAGCACCACCTGCGGGTAGGCATCGCGGCGCAGTTCCACCACGATCCGCATGCCATCGCGGTCGCTCTCGTCGCGGATGTCGGAGATGCCCTCGAGCTTCTTGTCGTTGACCAGCTCAGCGATGCGCTCGATCAGCGCCGCTTTGTTGGTCTGATAAGGCAACTCCGTGATGATCACGGCATCACGATCGGGCCGTCCCGGCACCTCAAGCGTTTCAATGTTGGCCACCCCGCGCATCGTCACCGAGCCGCGGCCGCCCAGGTAGGTCTCGCGGATGCCTTCACGCCCCAGGATCTGACCGCCGGTGGGGAAGTCAGGGCCAGGGATCAGCTGGATTAACTCCTGATCGGTGATGTCGGGATTGGCGATCAGCGCCAACAACCCATCAATCAGTTCATTGAGGTTGTGGGGCGGGATGTTCGTCGCCATCCCCACGGCGATGCCCGCCGAACCATTCAGCAGCAGCTGAGGGATCCGCGCCGGCAGCACCGTGGGCTCCTGCTGGGATCCATCGAAGTTGTCGGCGAAATCAACCGTCTCCGCCTCGATGTCTTCCAGGAGGCTGTCGGTGGTGAGGGCCCGCAACCGCGATTCGGTGTATCGCATGGCCGCCGGTGGATCGTTGTCCACCGAGCCGAAATTGCCGTGCCCATCGATCAGGGGCATCGACATGGAGAAGTCCTGGGCCATGCGCACCAGGGCGTCGTACACGGCGGTGTCGCCGTGGGGGTGATATTTGCCGAGCACTTCGCCCACCACACGGGCGCACTTCCGGTAGGGCCTATCGCTGGTCAGGCCCAGCTCATACATCGCGTAAAGGATCCGGCGATGCACCGGCTTGAGGCCATCGCGGGCATCGGGCAGGGCCCGACCCACGATCACACTCATCGCGTACTCCATATAGGAGCGCGACATCTCGTTGCGTAAGTCCGTCTGAATGATCCGATCGTCGGAACCGCCGGGACCGCCGCCTCCAGGCCCCAAAGAATCCGTCATACGTGCATCAGACGTCCTTTAACAGTCTATCTCGACCGGTGGAAGCAACAGAAAAGTCCGGATAAAATCCCGATGCTTTCCATTGACGTGATGGGTCCTGTCGACGAGCCACGCCCTGAAGCCGAAATCCCAGGCAGCGACCCCACGCCAACCCCGGAACCAACTCCTGCGACGACGCCGGAGCCTGAACCCACTCCTGCGCCAACGCCCGACCCGGTGATCGCCTCCACCGTGTCGATCCCTGCCCAGGAGAGCACCGATCAAGACGGTGATCCATTGGACGGTGGCGAATGGGAACTGCTGGTGGGCAAAGTCAAAGACTGGCTCGAGCAGAACGATCTGGCTGAGCTCTGGACCAAGGCCCAGCTGCCCCTGCGGGTGGTGGGCGGTCTGATCGTCTTCAGCCTGTTGGCGACGGTTTATTCCGGTGTGCTCAGCACCATCAACAGCATCCCTCTGGTGCCAGGCCTGCTGGAGCTGGCCGGCGTGATCTGGTTGGTGAACTTCGCCCTGCGCAACCTGATCCGCAACAGCGATCGGGACAACTTCCTCAAGGGCGCCCGCTCAACCTGGAGCCGCGTCACGGGCCGATCAAGCTGATCCGGTCAAGCTGAGCCGATCATCCCGATTGGTAGCTTGAGTTGACTTTATTGAAGTCGCGCGGTGGACATTCAGCTCGGACGCTCCAAAACCGTTCGCCGGGCCTACGGAATCGATGAAATCGCTCTGGTGCCTGGGGGTCGCACGGTGGACCCCGAGGTCACCAATACGCGTTGGACCCTGGGGGGCATCGAGCGCGAGATCCCCATCATCGCCAGCGCAATGGACGGCGTGGTGGACGTGGGCATGGCCGTTCGGCTGTCCCAACTGGGCGCTCTCGGCGTTCTGAATCTGGAGGGTGTGCAGACCCGCTACGAAGACCCGAACCAGGTTCTGGATCGCATCGCTGCCGTCGGCAAGGACGAATTCGTCCCGCTGATGCAGGAGATCTACAGCCAGCCGGTTCAAGAGTCGCTGATCCGCAAACGCATCCAAGACATCAAGGCCCAGGGAGGCATCGCCGCCGTCAGCGGAACCCCTGTGGCTGCCTTGCGTTTCGGCAAGGCCATCGCCGAAGCCGGAGCCGATCTCTTCTTTGTGCAGGCCACCGTGGTGTCCACGGATCACATCGGTCCTGAAGGGCAGGAGACCCTGGATCTTGAAGCCCTCTGCCGCGACATGGGCGTCCCCGTGGTGATCGGCAATTGCGTCACCTACGACGTGGCCCTGCAACTGATGCGGGCAGGCGCCGCCGGCGTGATGGTGGGCATCGGCCCCGGCGCCGCCTGCACCTCCCGCGGCGTTCTCGGCGTGGGCATCCCCCAGGCCACAGCCGTTGCCGACTGCGCCGCCGCGCGGGCCGACTACGAAAAGGAGAGCGGTCGCTACGTGCCGATCGTTGCCGACGGTGGCATCGTCACCGGCGGTGACATCTGCAAGTGCATCGCCTGCGGCGCCGACGCGGTGATGATCGGCTCACCCATTGCCCGTGCTGAAGAAGCTCCTGGCCGGGGCTTCCACTGGGGCATGGCCACCCCAAGCCCGGTGCTGCCTCGCGGCACCCGCATCAACGTGGGCAACACCGGCAGCATCGAACGCATCCTCCGCGGCCCAGCCAAGTTGGACGACGGCACCCACAACCTGCTGGGTTGCCTGAAAACATCCATGGGCACCCTGGGGGCCCGCACCATCAAGGAGATGCAGCAAGTGGAGGTGGTCGTGGCACCCTCCTTGCTGACGGAAGGGAAGGTCTATCAAAAGGCCCAACACCTCGGGATGGGCAAGTAGAGCAAAGCTAGGCTGATAGGTGTGCGGGCTTCGGCCCACACACTCCTCACACCCCCCGGCCCGGCGCGATCGGGCTTTCACTCTTTGTGGAGAGCGACTGTCACAGATCCCTTCCCAGCAGGGAAGCGCTGTGTGTTCGCTTGAAACCGTTGCTAAATTCTCCCTAAATCTTCCTGCTCATATGTCCAGCGCTGCTGCTGTCACCGACGCATCCTTCGAGCAGGACGTGCTCCAAAGCGACGTGCCCGTTCTCGTGGACTTCTGGGCACCCTGGTGTGGACCCTGTCGCATGGTGGCTCCGATCGTTGAGGAAATCGCCAAGGAATTCGACGGCCAGATCAAGGTGTTCAAGCTCAACACCGACGAGAATCCCAACGTTGCCAGCCAGTACGGCATCCGCAGCATCCCGACCCTGATGGTGTTCAAGGGCGGCCAGAAGGTGGACACGGTGGTGGGCGCTGTTCCCAAGGCAACCCTCTCAGGCACCATCTCCAAGTACCTCTGAATCCGTCCCTGAACGGATCAACCGGTTGAGTCTGAACCTCGGATTAATTGATTACGGCATGGGCAATCTCCACTCCGTGGAGAAATGCCTGGAGCGGCTTGGACAAGGCTGCTCATTGATCCAGCACGCCGATGATCTGGAGGACATTGATGCGCTGATCCTGCCGGGGGTCGGCGCCTTTGATCCGGCCATGGCCAACCTCAGGGCCACGGAACTGGTGCCCCATCTGCTGCGCTGGGGGCAAGAGGATCGCCCCTTGCTTGGCATTTGCCTTGGCCTGCAGCTGCTGTTCGAACAGAGCGATGAAGGCCAGGACCCAGGCCTCGGCCTCCTGGCCGGACGAGTGGAACGCCTTCCCAACAACAGCGGCGAGCGCATCCCCCACATGGGCTGGGCCCCGTTGAAGCAGCACGGCCAGTGCCCGCTGCTCAGCAGCGAAGCCCCCGCCGAATGGGTGTATTTCGTCCACAGCTACGCGGCTGTTCCCACCGACCGAAATGACTTGAAGGCCTCGGCCCCCTTCGGCGATCAGGAGGTCACCGCCGTGGTCTGGCGGGGCCGAGTCGGCGCCTGCCAGTTCCATCCGGAGAAGTCGTCCGATGCCGGAGAACAGATGCTCAAACGCTGGTTGACCTGGCTGCGCAACGGGGCTGAACCCTTCCCATGAGCGGGGGCGGTGGCGGGCAACTGCGGCTCAGCGGTGGTCGACGGCTGCTGAGCCCTGGCGGACGCACCGCTCGGCCCACCACCTCCAGGGTGCGCGAGGCGGTGATGAACATCCTGGCCCCGTACCTGCAGGACTGCCGCTGGCTCGATCTCTGCAGCGGCAGCGGTGTGATGGGCTGCGAAGCACTGCAGCGGGGAGCCCGCTACGTGGTGGCCGTCGATCAAGACCCGCAGTGCATCCGCGTCAGCCGCTCCAACCTCAACGCCGTGGCAGCAAGCCGTACACCGACTCCGGAGATCCGCACCGAACGGCGGGAACTGATCGCATGGCTGCGCAAGGGCTGGAGCCACGACCCCTTCGACATCGTCTATTTCGACCCCCCCTACGACCAGGGCCTCTACGAACCCTGTTTCTCTGCCCTGGCCCAGGGGAATTGGCTCCACCAGGAATCATTGGTGGTGTGTGAACACCGATCCAATCAGAACCCTGGTCCAGGTTCAGGCTGGTCGGTGATTGATCAGCGCCGCTACGGCATCAGCAGCGTGCTGCTGCTCAGCCCCCCAGAGCGCTGCCACCCCGGCGGTACTGGTTCCAAGCCGCCACGAACAGACCCATCAGAGTGACGGGGATCAGACCCAGAACGATGCCGCAGAGCAGAGGTTCGATCATCGTGTCGCGTCAGCAATCAGAATTGAGCAGAATTCTCTCATTGGAACTCCAGGTCTGTGGTCCAGCCGTCACGAATTGCGGCCGAATCGGCATCAGCTGATGCAAATGATTCGAGCGATCGGAGTCGCGGCCTGATCGCCGCGCTAGTGGTGTCGGCGGCCACAGCCTGCGTGGTGCTGGTGCTCTGGGTTCTGGGGAGCGCCCAGCAAGATCCCTACATCAAGGCCAGCCTCGAATTGCAAGGAGCAGCCGACCACGGCGGACAGCTGTTCCGGATCAACTGCGCTGGCTGTCATGGCCTTGCCGGCCAGGGGTTGGTGGGACCTCAACTTCAGGGCGTCAGCAACCAGCTCAAAGACCCCGTTCTGGTGCACCAGATCATCAGCGGCGAGACTCCCCCCATGCCGAGCTTTGAGATGGAACCGCAGTCCATGGCCGACCTGCTGGCCTACCTCCACACTCTCAGCTGAGCCGCTGCCTTGAACGCCGTTGTTGTGCTGGTGGAGCCGGCCGGCCCCCTGAACATCGGAAGCGTGGCCAGGCTCTGCGCCAATTTCGGGGTGAACGAACTGCGGCTTGTCTCCCCCCGCTGTGACCATCTCAGCGAACAGGCTTTCCAGATGGCTGTGCACGGGCAGGGGCTGCTTCAGGCCGCCGTGGTGGTTCCCGATCTGTTAACCGCGATCAACGACTGCCGCCGCACCGTGGGCAGTTGCGGGCGCCTCGACCATGGCGAGATTCCTCTGCAAACACCAGAAGAGGCCCTGGGCTGGCTGCTGGCCGGCGATGGCAGCCCCTCCAGCACCAATGCCCCCGTGGCCCTGGTGTTCGGGCGGGAAGATCGCGGCCTCAGCAACAGTGAGCTGCGGCTCTGCCAAAGGGTTCTCTGCCTGCAAAGCGGTGAGGCCTATCCCTCTCTGAATCTCTCCCACGCCGTGGCGGTGGTGCTGCATGAGCTGGCCCGCCTCAACAACGGCACAACAGCCACCCGCAGCATCGATCCCCCTTCGCCGGACCCGGCAGCCGCAAAAGCACTTTCAGCCTGTCTGGACGACGCAACCGACCTGCTGCTGGAAGCCGGTTTCCTGCTGGAGCACACCGCCGCCGCCCGCATGGCCAAGGTGCGGGATCTGCTGCAACGGGCCACGGTGCGCGCTGAGGAAGTGGCTCTGCTGCGGGGGATGGTGCGCCAACTGCGCTGGGCCATCCGCGCCAAGCGCCCCTAATCTCTCCAGACAGTCCCGGCTGAAAGGTTGGCCAGCAGTCGTTCGTCACGTCGCTCCGCCGGTTGGCGAGGCCCGGCCCAACTGATCCTGCGTCTTGTGCTGATGGGGGTGGGTCTGGGACTACTCACCGGCACAGGCCTGAGGCTGCTGGCACCGCGCGTGCAACAGCAGAAGATCCCACTGCCCAGCTGGCTGGCCAATCAAGCAGTGATCACCACGCTGCTCGGCGAGGCCGTGGAGCCCCCAACGGCTGAGGACGCCGCGCAGAGCGAGAAGAAGGCGCCGGCCATTGGAAAGGGCCTGCAGCAGGCGCGGTTTGCCCCCAAGCAGGACATCAAGGCGCTGTCCCAGCGCTGGGCGGAACTGGCCGCGCAACAGAGCGATCTGGAGGCCAGCGCCTACATGCTGATCCTCGACGACGGACGCTTTGCAGCCCTTCAGGCGGAGCGGCCGATGGCCGCCGCCAGCTCAATCAAGACACCGATCCTGCTGGCGGTGCTGGAGCTGCTGGACCAGGGAACACTGCAGTGGAATGAACCACTCACACTCACCGAGGAGCTGGTGGGTGGCGGCGCCGGTTGGATGGCCTCCCGGCCCCTGGGCAGCCGCTTCCCCACCTATGAGGTGGCCACGGAGATGATCCGGGTGAGCGACAACTCAGCCACCAACCTGATGATTGCCAGGGCAGGAGGCATGGAGGAGATCAACGCCCGCTTTCAGGAGCTGGACCTCCCCGCCACCGTGGTGAACAACTGGCTGCCGGATCTCGATGGAACCAACACCACGAGTGCCCGGGATCTCAGCCGGGCCATTGCCTTGGTGGACAGCGGTGAGGTGCTGGGTCCCCGCAGCCGGGATCTGTTTCGCGAGGTGATGGGCACGTCGGTGACCAACACGCTGCTCCCCACCGGTTTGATGCGCGGCCTCGGTGGAGCTCAGGGCGCACCGGACGACAGCCTGGCCAATAAGGGATACCGCGTCTACAACAAAACCGGTGACATCGGCATCGCTTACGCCGATGCCGGCCTGATCGAACTGCCGGACGGCCGACGCGCCGTGGCTGGCTTTTTGGTGAAAGGCCCCTTCAACGACCCCCGATCCACCGAACTGATCCGTGAGCTCGCCGCCGCAATGGCACCGCACCTGAAACCCATTCCTGCCCCGCCACAGCCATGAAGCTCGCCCCTCTGATGTCTGCTGCCTGGCTGGCTGTTGCGGCGATGCCCGGCGCTGCGGAAGTATTTGAGCGTCAGCAGAGCGTTCGCCCCCTGCCGGGATCCCTCGACAGCGTGTTGATGGTGAACGACAACAACCCCGAACTGATTCAGGACGACGGCATCCTGATGTCGACTTTTCCGGACGGGGAGGAGGCGTCGGTTCCCGTTGTGCTCAATGGCCGCTTCGACCTGTTCAGCCACCACGTGTACGCCGGTGATGCGGACGGCAGCCCCAGCTCAACCCTGTGGCTGGCGGTGCTGGCGGCGCCGCTTGGTGATGATCCCGTGACCCTGCAGCTGCTCTCGGGAAGCACCTCGCTCTCCCAAGCCACGGAACCCGGCCAGACCCAGGCCCCCTTCCTGCCCTTGCCGAGCCTGATGCCAGAGACCACCGAGGTGGTGGCTGCCGGGCCCGGCAGCCGCGTGGCCGGAGATCTGTTGGCCGGTCGAACCGCGCCGGAACTCGCCAAGCGCCGCTGGAGCCTGGCTCCAGGCTCAGCCACACGGGTGGTGCTGTTGCCGATTCCCGTGGCCGGTCTCGATCCCCTGCTCAACGGCCGCAACCTGCAATTGCGCTTCCACAGCTCCGGGCCCGTTGCCCTGGCCACCCTGGCCGCCCATGGCCACGACGGAAAGGCTCCAACCGATCAGCACTGGCTGCAGCTGCTGAACAACGGACGCATGAGCAGCAAGGAGCATCAACCCACGCCTCGGGGCAGCAAGGGCAAGATCATCTACTCCCGGGTGAGCGGTGTTCAGATCGGCAGCAGCTGGCGGGCGCGCATCACCGACCCGGGCAGCGCGGTGCTGGCCGCACCCAAGGCCCCCCTCTCCTGGCCGATCAGCAGCCTGGAGCGCGGCACCCTGGCCACCAACCAGGTGCAGACCGCTGAACTGAAAAGCTTTTATCCCGGAACCGCCTGGGCCGCCCACGGCAACTACGGGGTGGAATACGACCTCACCCTGCCGCTGAAGAACACCGGTTCAGCCGCGGTGACGCTGCAGTTGTCGCTGGATTCACCCCTCAAAGGCAACAGCACAACCTCCTTCCTGCGCTTCCGCGATGACCGCAATGGCCCGGTGATGTTCCGCGGGCCTGTTCAAACAACAGGTCTGGAGGATGCAGAGGGTCTTCCCCAGGGACGCCAGACCCAGCACCTGGTGTTGCGCCAGGGGCAGCAGGGGCCGTCCCTGGGACAGCTGATGCTCAAGCCCGGGGAAGCCAAGCAGGTGCGCGTTCGCTTGGTCTATCCCGCTGATGCCACACCACCGCAGGTGCTCACCGTGCAGCCTGTGAAACAATCCTGAGCACGCCTAGAGAATTGCTCGTGACTGCACCCCGGAAGCGCAGGGTCTTCCCCTTCACTGCGGTGATCGGTCAGGAGGAGATGAAGCTGGCTCTGCTTCTCAACGTGATCGATCCGCGCATCGGCGGCGTGATGATCATGGGGGACCGTGGAACCGGCAAATCCACCACGATCCGTGCCCTGGCGGACCTGCTGCCGGACATCGACGTTGTCGCCGGCGATCCCTACAACAGCTCGGCCACCGATCCCGACCTGCAGAGCAGTGAGGTGCGCGAGCGGATGCAACAGGGGGAAAGCCTGAGCACCGAAGCGCGACAGGTGCCCATGGTGGACCTGCCCCTGGGTGCGACGGAAGACCGCCTCTGCGGCACCATCGACATTGAAAAAGCGCTGAGTGAAGGAGTGAGGGCCTTTGAGCCCGGCCTGCTGGCCAAAGCCAACCGCGGCCTGCTCTACGTGGATGAGGTAAACCTGCTCGACGACCACCTCGTCGACGTGCTGCTCGACTCCGCCGCCTCCGGTTGGAACACCGTGGAACGGGAAGGCGTCTCCGTGCGTCACCCGGCGCGTTTCGTCTTGATCGGCTCCGGCAACCCCGAGGAAGGGGAACTCCGGCCCCAGCTGCTCGACCGTTTCGGCATGAGCGTGGAGGTGCGCACCGTGCGTGATCCGGAACTGCGGGTGCAGGTGGTGGACCAGCGCACCGCCTTCGACAGCGATCCCGATGGCTTCAGCACCGCTGTGGAGGGCAATCAAAACGCCCTGCAACAACGGGTGGTGGAAGCCCAGCAACGCCTCGACCAGGTGACCATCGACGACGATCTGCGCCTGCGCATCTCCGCCGTCTGCGGCGAGCTGGATGTGGATGGCCTGCGGGGCGACATCGTCACCAACCGCGCCGCCCGGGCCCTGGCCGCCTTCGAGGGGCGCACCGAAGTGAGCGAAGAAGACGTGGCCCGTGTGGCTTCCTGCTGCCTGCGCCACCGTCTGCGCAAGGACCCCCTGGAACAGGTGGATTCCGGCGACCGGGTGGTGAAGGTGTTCTGCAAGGTGTTTGAACGCAGCGAGAGCAGCGACCGCGCTGATTTCGAACTGGCCCTCGCCGCCTGATCCCCCCACAATCAGCTCATGCGGATCCTCGGCATCGACCCGGGCCTCGCCCGGGTGGGCTACGGGGTGATCGACATCCAGGACGGATGCCAGCGCATGCTCGATTGCGGCATCATCCAGACCGATTCCGATCGCTCCGATGGTGACCGGATGGTGGAGATCGCTGGCGACCTGCGCCAGCTGATCCGGATCTGGCGCCCGGAACTGGCGGCCGTGGAGAAGTTTTTCTTCTACCGATCCAGCAACACCATCAACGTGGTGCAGGCCCGCGGCGTGGTGGTGATGACCCTGGCCCGCTTCAAGATCCCGATGGTGGAGTTCCCTCCCATGCAGATCAAACTCGCCGTGGCGGGGTTCGGCCACGCCGAGAAAGATGAAGTGCTGGAGGCCGTGATGCGGGAATTGAACCTGGAGCAACCGCCCCGACCGGATGATGCGGCCGATGCCCTGGCGGTGGCGCTGACGGCCTGGTTGCAGCGATGAGCAGCAAGCCAACCCTGCGCCGTCACTTCAAAGCCCAGCGTCATCTGGGAGAGGCGGCCAGTCGATCCATCCAGGACGCCGTGGCGGCGCTGATCAGCCGGTCCAACTGCGGCAAACGCCATGTGGGGATCTACTGGCCCCTGCCAGGGGAGGCGGATTTACGGCCGCTGCGGGAGGACCCCCATCCGCCCTTGGCCTTGCCGGTGGCCGACGGCAGCGGCGGACTCATTTACCGGAGCTGGGGTGAGGACCCGCTTCAGCCCGATGGCTGCGGGATTCCCGCTCCTGCCGCGGGAAACGCTCTGAAACCCGATCAGCTGGCGCTGCTGCTGGTGCCGGCGCTGGCGGTGGACGGCAAGGGAATCCGCCTGGGCTATGGCGGTGGGTACTACGACCGGCTCAGGGCTGATCCCGCCTGGGCCGCCGTTCCGGCCTGGGTGGTGCTGCCCTCAACCTGCATCGCCGCCGAAGCGTTGCCCCGAGAGCCCTGGGATGTGCCGTTTACAGGCTGGATCACTGAGCAGGGTGCTGGTCGGCCCGCCTGAGGCGCCGCATCATGGGCACCATTGATCGCTCCCTCCATGCTGCGTCTGCTGGCTCCACTGGTTCTGCTCAGCTCAGTGCTGCACAGCGCGGTTCTGGCTCCCGCCAAGGCCCATCAGATCGAAAGCGCTCTGCAGTATCTCGATGGCGATCTGCAACTGAGCAGCAGCTTTTCCAATGGTGAACCCACCCAAGGAGCCGTTGTTCGCTTGCTCAATGCCGACGGCACGCCAGGGCAGGAACTGGGCCGCACCGATGCCGACGGCCGCCTCAACCTCGATCTGAGCAGCGTGGGCAACGGCACCGTCGATCTCCAGGTGGACGGTGGCCCGGGCCATCGCGACTACCTCGAACTCCCCGTTCAAGACGGCGAAGTGGATCTGAACGAGGTGGTCGTTTTCCCCTTCAGCCTGGTGATGGTGGGGCTGCTGGTTAGCGTGCGTCGTCGAAACGACTGAGCCCCGCATGGCCACCAGCACCGGCAGTGATGCCCTCGACCGGATGGTGGAGCGCTTGGGCGGCACCGCCGATCCAAAACGCCGCTACGAATACGTGCTCTGGCTGGCCAAGAAGCTCGCTCCGATGCCAGC
>JADHMX010000050.1 GCA_016779825.1 Synechococcus sp. BS301-5m-G53
CTGCACACGGCGGCAATCAGCTGCTCGCCATCCCAGGCCGTGGTGCTCATCCCATAAATCCACTGGGGCATGGCCGTCTCAGCAGCCATCGGCCAGGGCTTTTCCCAGGCGGCGTTGGCGCTGGGCTGGAGCATCAGATTCCACCAGCCCGTGCTGTCTTCCGCCACGACCAGTTGCCCGTCGGGCAGCCATTGGGGTTGAAACACCGAGATGCCGCTGCCCCCAGCCAGCTGACGGGGTTCGATCAGTTCGCCAGTGCGGCCGAACGACCCGCACCAGAGACTGCTGCTGTCCCAGGGCATGGCGGGTTGCTGCCACTCCACCCAGGCGAAGCGCTGGCCATCGGGGCTCAAGCAGCCATAGCCCGCAAAGTCGGTCGGCTGGTGCAGCCGCAGCGGTGTCTGATCCGTTGCGTTCAACGCCAGGCTCACCAGCTCGTCACGGCCCTCAATTTCACGGATTCCGATCCAGCGCTGCCTGGGCAGATCGAGAACGCCATCCGCCAGCTCCCAGTCCCCTTCCCGGCTGAGCTGTTGGGCTGCTTCCAGGGGGGTGGGTTGACTGGTGCCGGACTGCGGCAGGCACCAGTCCTGACGCCAGAGGCAGCCGTTGTCGATCCAGGCCAGGATCAGCCTGTTCTGCTTCACAGCGGTGGCGAGCACCCCCCCGCCGTAGTCATGCACGCGACTGCGCAGATTGCTTGGGGCCGGCGTTAGCTCCTGTGGTTCTGCCTCGGAATCACCGAAACGCCGGATCAATGCTGTGGTGCGGCCGCGCTCCTGGGGGCGCTGTTCCAGCCAGATCAGCCACAGCGTTGCATCGGGGCCACTGACCAGGGCCGGTTCCTTGAGTCCCGGCAAACGGCCGACGGCATGTTGCGCAGATAGCGGAACGGCTCTCATAACGGCTGATTCAGGCCGCTTAACATGCTGGATCAACGCGGCGTTGGTCTTGGCAGGAAGCTTTGCAGAGTTGGCCCGTCAGGCCGATAAGTCGCGGGACACGATGCTGGTGCCCAAGACGGCCCTGGAAACCCCGCCGCTGGAGATTCACACCCTGGGCGATGAGGTGTTGCGGCAATCCGCTCGCCGCATCGGCAAGGTGAATGAGCAGGTGCGGGACCTGGCCCGCGACATGCTGCGCAGCATGTACACCGCCAAGGGCATCGGCCTGGCGGCTCCTCAGGTGGGGATTCACCAGCAGCTGCTGGTGATTGATCTCGACCTTGAAAATGCAGCCACGCCGCCCCTTGTTTTGATCAATCCTGAGATCACGGCGGCCAGCGCCGGGCTCGACACCTATGAGGAGGGCTGCCTGAGCATTCCCGGGGTGTACCTCGATGTGGTGCGCCCCACCGCGATTGAACTGAGCTTCCGCGATGAGATGGGTCGGCCCCGCAAGATGAAGGCCGATGGCCTTATGGCCCGCTGCATTCAGCACGAGATGGACCATCTCAATGGCGTGTTGTTCGTCGATCGCGTCACCGATGAAGACGGTCTGCAAAAGGAGCTCAAGGAGAAGGGCTTCGAGCGCCAACATGTGCGGAGCGTTGCCTGAGCCATGCCGATGAAACCCCTGGCCGGCGTTTTCCTGGCCCTCGCTTGCGTCCTTGGCATTGCCAGCACCGGCTGTGTGTTCGAACTGGCCTACGGCGATCCCGATCTCGGGGTCACAACCACCAGCTGGATCCTGGCCCTGGCGGTTCCTGGAACCGTGGGGACCCTGCTGGTTGCCATTCGCCTGAACAAACCGGCCTGATCGGGGGCGACTGATCGAGGCATCACTTTTACGATCCGCTCAGTTCCACCTGGACGTGATGGCACGCTTTCGAACCGTGGCCGCTGTTGGCCTCGCTCTGGCAGTGACCTCAGCATCCACTGCCCTGGCTCAGGGATCGCTGTTCACGACGGTGCCTGTGGAGTTGAGCAACTTCGTTCTGGTGTCGGCCCCCATCGGCAATGGCGAACGCTCGCAATTGAACATCTATGAGCAGCGGACCACGAAACGCCCCTGTTTTGCAGTGGGTGCTGGTGTTCCAGCCGTGGTGGATCCTCTGTTGTCGACCTTTGATTTCACCGGGATCTGCAACCGCTACATCGATGGCAACGGATACTCCCTGCGCATCGGTGGAGATGACCTCGGCACCCGGTATCGGCTCAGTGTGGTGAATACAGGTAGGGACATCGAGTTGCTGGCGACACCGACCCGCAATTCCTCCCAGCCGACCATGCTTGTGGCCCGGGCTGGCGGGGCCGCCAGTGGCTTCATTCAGCTGAAGCTCGAGCCGGGGTGGACCTTGATGCGACGGGCCTACGGCAAGAAAAGCCTTGGCCATCTCTACGTTTATCGGGACAGTGCACCAGTAGAGAGTGCACCAGCAGCCAGTTCCAGCCCGAGCCCAGCACCGGTGCAGACGGAACAGATCGAGAGTGCACCGGCCGAAAGTGCACAGTCGCCGTCCTATTGAGCTGGGCGGCAGAACCCGTCAAAACACCTGTTGTCGTCCTGTGTGAGTGATTTCACACTGAAGGCAGACCCCGGAGGCTGTGATGAAAACAACGGTTGTGCAATGGTTCCAGTGGTTCGGTGACGCGATGACCCATGCACTGGGTTCGTTCAATGACCGCCATCTCCAGCCCCCATCGATTGGCACCCAGCCCTACCGGGACACGCCGGACAAGCGAGCACGCGATTACTGAGCTTCAGGCTGCTTGAGCAGATCGGTGCAGCGGAAGCAACTCGCTTCCGCCACGGCGTTTCGATCGACGCTGGTCCGGTCGTTGAGATCGGCGATGGTGCGTGCTACGCGTAACAGCTGAAGGCTGCTGCGCGTGCTTAGGCCGCGCTGATCAATGAGCTGTTCCCAGAGTTCGCGTGCTGCTGTTTCGATGGCCCCGCTCTGGCGCAGCGCTGTCGACGACAGCCGCCCGTTGCTGGCTCCAGCTGGATTGCGCCTTTGCATCCGCTGCCGGGCCCGTTGAATCCGTGCGGGACTGCACCAGTCCCCAGAAACTCCCTGTGGGGGGCAGTTGTTCAGCATCTCTGCCATCTCCTTGGCGGAGCGCCGTTCCAGCCGCAGTTGCAGATCGAGCCGATCCAGAAGCGGGCCGGAGAGGCGCTGCCAGTACCGCTGGCGCTGGCTGATGCTGCAGCGACAGCGGTGGTCGCGGTCGCCATGCCAGCCGCAAGGGCATGGATTGGTGGCGGCCACCAAGGTGATCAAGGCGGGGAAGACCGTGCTCTGCTGGGCCCGGCTGATCTGTACAGCGCCGTCCTCGAGGGGCTGCCGCAACTGATCCAGCACCGTTCGCGGAAATTCCGCCAGCTCATCGAGAAAGAGCACGCCACCGTGGGCGAGGCTGAGTTCACCGGGCCGCGGTGAGCGACCGCCCCCCAGCAAGGCGGCTGCCGAGCAACTGTGGTGCGGCGATCGAAAGGGGCGCTGCCGCTGCAGTTGCTCGATGCCCTGCAGATGGCCGGCGACGGAATGGATGCGCGTGATGGTGAGCGCATCCTTCTGGCTCAGGGACGGCAGCATTCGCGGCAGTTGATGGGCCAGGCGGGTTTTGCCGCAGCCTGGGGGACCCACCAGCAGGAGATGGTGGCCGCCTGCCGCCGAGAGGGCCAAGGCCCGTGAGGCCAGACTTGTCTCAAGGCAGGGCCAGGGCTCCGGGTTGGCGACGCGCTTGGTTGATCGGGAGCCGTTGCCTGCGATCACGGGCCAGGGTTGTTCGCCTTTGAGCTGCTGAACCAGCGCCCGCAGGTTGGGCGCGGTGCGGATTGGCAGCCCTTCAATCAGGCTGGCTTCATGGGCATTGTCGGGAGGGACCACCAGGGCCCGGGCCTGCTGCTGATGGGCCTGGTCGGCGAGGGAAATCACCCCGCGACAGGGCCTGAGGCTGCCGTCCAGCCCCAGTTCCCCCGCACACCAGAGGCCCTCGATCTGGGGGCGGTCGAGCTGCCCGCTGGCCGCCAAAAGGCCCAGAGCGATGGGGAGATCAAAGGAGGGGCCTTCCTTGCGCAGATCAGCCGGAGCCAGATTGATCACCACGCGCACCAGCGGGCCGCGGAAGCCGCTGTTGCGCAGGGCTGAGCGGACCCGCTCCCGTGATTCCTGAATGGCCTTGTCCGGCAGACCCACCAGTTGGACGCCCGGCAGACCTGGGGCCAGATCCACCTCAACCACCACCGGTCTGGCCTCCAGGCCTTGCAGGGATGCACTGAGACAACGTGCCAGCATTCTGGAGAGGGTGACGCAAGAGATTCATGCCCCTGCTGTCACACCGGTCCGGCTGTTTCTTCGTTCTTAAGCCCCATGGCAGACGACACGATCTTCGGGAAGATCCTTCGCGGCGAGATCCCTTGCGATGAGGTCTACAGCGATGAGCAGTGCCTGGCCTTTCGCGATGTTGCCCCCCAGGCTCCGGTGCATGTGTTGGTGATTCCCCGCAAGCCGATCGAGAGCTTGCGGTCCGGTGCTCCAGAGGATGCGGTTCTGCTGGGCCATCTGTTGCTGGTGGCTGCGCGGGTGGCCAAACAGGAGGGACTGGACGACTTCCGCACGGTGATCAACAGCGGCGCCGGTGCTGGTCAGACGGTGTTTCACCTCCACGTGCATGTGATTGGTGGGCGTCCTCTCGCGTGGCCCCCCGGCTGATGCCAGCGGCGAAGTGGAGCGGCGGCAGCCAGACTGAGCACAGTTCAGCAGTGGCATGACCCACCAGCTTCAGAACCTGCGTGCTCAGGCCGCCAAGCTGCGTCGGCTTTCGCAGCCCTACTTCTTTCCCTACACCGAAGACAACGGCTGGCAGTTCTTCGGACTGCTGGTGAGCCTGCTCTTCTGCGTGGCCGGGATCGTGATGTTCCTGGTTACCGGGCTGATTAACGGCCTCACGTGGCTGTTGCCGGAGTTGACCGGTCAGTACCTCGGGGGCGTGCAGTCTTCCCTGGCCATGCTCTGGTCCCGTGGATGGGGGGCGGGCATCAGTGCCCTGTTCGTGCTGGGGGCTGTGGTGTTCGCCTCCGTGCGGGGCCAACTCAGGCACCGCCGCTGGCTGCCTTGGCTGTTTCTCGGTCTGATCATTCTGATGCTGTTGAGTGTGAACGGCATCAATGCCGGCATCACATTCATCGCCAGGGATCTGACCAATGCGTTGATCTCCAAGGACGGTGATGCGTCCTATCGCAACCTCTGGATCTACGGCGCTTGTTTTGCGGTCGCCCTGCCGATTCGCAGCCTGCAGTTCTATTTCACCCAGAAGCTGGGGCTGTTCTGGCGTGAATGGTTGTCGCTGAGTCTGGTGGACGACTACCTCCGGGATCGGGCCTATTACGTGCTCAATCCCAATGATGAAGCGGCCACCAATGTTGATAACCCTGATCAGCGGATTTCCGAGGATGTTCGAGATTTCACAGCCCAGGCCCTTGGTTTTGCCCTGAATATCTTTGACTCGATTCTCACCTTTTCCCTCAATATCCTCATCCTCTACTCGGTGAGTGAGGGGCTCACCTTTGCCCTTCTGGCCTATGCATCCGGGGTGTCTGTCCTGATGATTGTGGCTGGCCGCAAGTTGGTGCGACTGAACAACTTCCAGCTGCGTTTTGAAGCGGATTACCGCTATGGCCTTGTGCGGGTGCGGGACAACGCCGAATCGATTGCCTTCTATGCCGGTGAGCAGCAGGAAGCCAAGGAGGTGACGCGTCGCCTGGCCACCGTCGTTGAGAACTTCAATCTGCTGATTGTCTGGGAGGTGCTGCTGCGGGTGCTGCAGCGCTCCAGCATCTACGCCAGCAATTTCATCCCCTATCTGATTCTTGCGGCGCCGATTCTTGCCGGGGAGATGGATTACGGCGGCTTCGCCCAGGCGAACGTTGCTTACAACCTGGTTGAGGGATCGTTGTTTTTCATCATCTACAACATCGAAGCCTTGGCTCGTTTTTCGGCATCGATCAACCGGCTTGAAGGTTTTCAATCAAACATCTCCAACCTGGATCGCGAGGAGTGGAGTGATTACGTGCCGCGGATTGTGCCGTCCGAACACCTGGCGCTTCAGGGGGTGACGGTCAAAACACCCCGCACCGACAACGTGCTGGTTCGTGACCTCAGTTTCTCCCTTGATAGCGCCGAGGGGCTGCTAGTGGTGGGGCCCTCAGGCTGTGGCAAAACCTCACTGCTGCGGGTGGTGAGTGGTCTTTGGGGTTCGCCGACGGGCACCGTCTATTCCCCGGGGCAGGGCGATCTCCTTTTCATCCCCCAGAAGCCCTACATGGCATTGGGATCTCTGCGTGAACAGCTCTGTTATCCCCTCGATCAGGCCCGTTTCAGCGACGAACAGCTACGGGCTGTTTTGGATCAGGTGATGTTGGGCAAACTTCTGCAGCGTTATCCGGACCTCGACATCAAACAGGACTGGCCGCGGCTGCTCTCTCTGGGGGAACAGCAGCGACTGGCCTTTGCGCGGCTGCTTCTGAATTCCCCCAAGGTCGTGGTGCTGGATGAAGCCACCAGTGCTTTGGATGTTGACACCGAATCCCGCCTCTATTCCCTGTTGCGCGATCGGGAGGTGGCGTTCA
This sequence comes from Synechococcus sp. BS301-5m-G53, assembly GCA_016779825.1. Lineage (GTDB taxonomy): Bacteria > Cyanobacteriota > Cyanobacteriia > PCC-6307 > Cyanobiaceae > Parasynechococcus. Next base: position 6,574 of record JADHMX010000050.1, read on the forward strand.
TCAGTGTTGGCCACCGTCCGACCCTGAAGGAATTCCATGACACTGTTCTGGAGCTCAGCGGCGATCACGACTGGCGGCTGATCCCGGCGACCAGCTATGACTTCGGGCGTTCCTGAACCGGCCGGATGACCTCCTCCAGCGAGACCCCTGACACCACGTCCGTTCCGGAGACGTCCGCCACCACCAACGATGTGCCTGCCTTCGGTTGGAGTGGTTATGCCGAGCGGGTGAATGGCCGCTTCGCCATGGTCGGTTTTGTTTCGGTGCTGCTGATCGAGCTGCTCAGCGGAGACACCTTCCTGCACTGGGCGGGGCTGCTGCCCTGATCAGGGCAGTCGGATCAGATCCACATCCCAGCGGCCGTTACGGCTCACCTGCACCGCCAGGCGCCGGCCTGAGCCGTCCAGGCTGACGCTGCGGGGGACGCCCGGTGGATCCAGCGGCAGCCGCTGTGTCGCGCCGACGTTGCGCCGGTAGAGCACCAGTTCAGTGCGGTCTTCCCGCTGTTGGACCACAGCCAACCGCTGCCCATCGGCACTCACGCTGACGCTGATGGGTTGGGCGTCGGCACGGTTGAGGCCTGGCAGCGGGACCGGGCTGCGGCTGCGTAGATCAATCAGTTCAACCCGTTCCCGCCCGTTGCGTTGCCCCAGGCTGGCCAACCAGCGTCCCCCAAGGGAGGGATCCCGCCTGCTGTTCACCGACTGACGCAGCAGGCCGTTGAGATCGGGTCGCGGGGTGGGCCTCGGGCTACTGCACCCGGTCACCAGCAACAGGCTGCAGAGCAGAGCGACGCGGATCATGGCTCTGATGTCAGCGCCGGTGTGGAGAGGCTCTGCCCCGGTGGTCGGTCCGGCTCGAGCAGATCACTCAGATCCAGCAGTTCCACGCGCCACCGGCCCTGTTCCGTCACCTGCAGCGCGATCTGCTGTGCATCCGGCGCCAGGCTGAGTTGCACTGGGTCCCGTCCCCCTGGCAGCGGCAGGGGGTGCATCCGTCCATTCAGACGGTCGGTCACCACTGCGAGTCTGCCGCGACCTCGTTGGGTGATGGCGGCCAGGTAGCGACCGTTCCAGCTCAAGGAGGGGGAGCTGTGGGGCTGATGACGGCTCAGCTGCGGAACGGACACAACCGAGCCGTCGCTGAGGCGGCGCAGCTGCACTGTGGGGCGGCCGCCGCGATCGCTGACGACTGCCAGCCATTCACCACTGCCACTCAGGGCTGGTGCCTGCTGATTGGTGGCGAGCAGGGCGCCACCGGCCCGTTCACTGCGACCGTTGCAGCCCACCAGCGCCAGGCTGGCGAGCAGGATCAGCAGCGGGCAGCGCAAGTGGTTCAGTCGTCAAAGCGGGAGCTGTTGTCCCGAGGTCTGCCGGTGGACGGACGAGAGCTGCGGGGAGCTTGGCGGTTGCTGCTGGGCCGGTTTGAGGCGAGTGGGGGCTCCGAAGAACTCCTGAAGTCGCTCGGTCTACCAGGGTTGGTGCTGGGGCGACCTCGGTTCGGTGCTGCACTGCTCGGCGCTGCACTGTTCGGCGCTGAACTGCGGCTTGAGCTGAAGGCGGCATCTTCCGCTCCTGAGGGAGCGGGTTCGCCAGCAGGACGCTCAGACCGCCCCATGGGACGGCTTCCGCGGCGTTGGACGTCCCGTTCAGTTCGCCTGGAGCCAAAGTCGGGGCGTCGTTCATCCCGGGCTTCTCCGGCCCGGAAACGGGCCATGCGGCGGGAACGTTCGTCGGATTGCTCCCAGCCTGAATCCGCTTGGTCGGGTCCCGAGGAGCGACGGCTGGCGGCTTCTTCAGGAATGGCGGCACGGCTGGTGCGCCGCGGCCGGTAGAACTCCTCTTCGGGGCGCTCTTCAGAGTCGTCGTCACGACCGGAGAAACGACGCCGCACCGGCTGCGGTTCATCAAAACGGTCGTAGCCGCCATCATCCCAACCGCCACGAAGTCCGCCGGGTTCACCGCCGCGGGCTGGAGCGGGTTCGTCATCGAAATAGGCGGAGCGCCGTGCCTGCTCGGTGGCCACGCCGCGAAGCCGAACGCTTTCGTAGGCGAAGAACACGGTTGTTCCTGCCAACAGGAACTGCCCGAATTGAAGAATGGGGTCGAGGCGCCAGCCCTGGAAGAAGAGGATGCCGCCGCACAGCAGCCCGATGGCTGCAAAGAACACGTCGTAATCCCGGGCCAAAGCCGGTTTGAACGACCGCATGAAATAGAGCAGAGCCCCGCCGACGGCCAACACGATGCCGACGATGCTGGCCCAATTGAGACTGGCGTTAACCAAAGCTCTGCTCCCGCTTGGGGGTCAGTCTACGAGGGCCGCCAGGGGCAGGTCAGAGCTTGCGGTCAACGCGGTCGGTCTGGCTTAGCAGGAACAGGGCAATCGAGGCAGGAATCACGACGATCACACCCCCCCAAAGGAGGCTGCTCAGAAAGTTGGAGAGGGAGGGGGTCATGGGGTTGCTGCCGTCTGCTTCAAAGCCGCGCTGATCTTAAGAAGCGATGCCGTCTTTCTACGATGAGAGGACGATTTGCTTTGAGCTTTGTGACGCCGTTGCTGCTGCAGGCCCTGCCAGTTCTCCATTTGCTTCTGGGCTTGCTGCTGGCGGCCTGGACCCTGGCGTTCCTGCTGCGCATCGTGCTCACCTGGTATCCCCAGGTCGATCTGCGCCAGGGCGCCTGGCCCCTGGTGGCTTGGCCCACGGAGCCGGTGCTCTCGGTCAGTCGCCGCGTGATCGCCCCGATCGGTGGGGTCGATGTCACCCCGGTGATCTGGGTGGGGTTGATCAGCCTCGTGCGGGAGTTGTTGGTGGGTCAGCAGGGGCTGCTCTCTCAAGTCCTGATGCACGCCCAGGCCGCAGCCTGAGCTCAGGGCAGCATCTCCTGCTCCACGAACTTGGTGTGCACATCGCCGTTGATGAATTCCGGCCGATCCAACATCTCCAGGTGGAACTCCACCGTCGTCGGGATTCCGGTGACGGCACATTCATTCAGGGCCCGCTTCATCCGGGTCATGGCATGCTCGCGGTCCTTGCCCCAGACGATCAACTTGCCGATCAGGGAGTCGTAGAAGGGCGGGATGTCATAGCCCGTGTAGACGTGGCTATCAACCCGCACACCCGGTCCACCGGGGGGCAGCCATCCAGTGATGCGTCCGGGGGCGGGACGGAAGTTGTGTCGGGCATCCTCGGCGTTGATCCGGCATTCGATCGCATGGCCGGTGAGCTGGATCTCCTCCTGGCGCATGCTGATCGGTTCGCCGCCGGCAATGCGCAACTGCTCGGCAATCAGATCCACACCCGTCACCATCTCAGTCACCGGATGCTCCACCTGGATGCGGGTGTTCATCTCCATGAAGTAAAAGCCCCCGCTGCGATCGAGCAGGAATTCCACCGTTCCGGCACCTTCGTAGTTGATGCTTCGGGCCGCAGCAATGGCAGCGTCGCCCATGCGGCGGCGCAAGTCGGGATCCAGGGCCGGGCTGGGGGCTTCTTCCAACAGTTTCTGGTGGCGGCGCTGAATCGAGCAGTCCCGTTCCCCAAGGTGCACAACGTTGCCGTGGCGATCGGCCAGCACCTGCACTTCCACGTGGCGGGGCCGGTCGATGAATTTCTCCATGTAAAGGCCGGGGTTGCCGAAGGCGGCTTCCGCTTCGCCTTGGGCTGCCTTGTAAAGGCTTTCGAGCTGGCTGGCGTCCGGAACGAGCCTCATGCCGCGACCGCCGCCGCCGGCGGTGGCCTTGATCATCACGGGATAGCCCATCTCCTCGGCCAGGGCCGCCGCCTGGGTGGTGCTGCTGAGCAACCCTTCGCTGCCGGGGACCGTGGGAACGCCCACGGATTGCATCGTCGACTTTGCGGTCGACTTGTCCCCCATTGAGCGAATCGCGTGGGGGGACGGCCCAACAAAGGTGAGGCCGTGATCACGGCACATCTCGGCGAACTTGTCGTTCTCGGCCAGGAAGCCGTAACCGGGATGGATGGCGTCAGCGCCGCGGGAGGTGGCGGCCGCCAGGATGTTGGGAATGTTGAGGTAGCTCTTGCTGCTCAGCGCTTCACCCACGCAGACCGCTTCATCGGCGAGCTGAACGTGGAGAGCGTCTTTGTCGACTGAGCTGTAAACCGCCACGGTGGCGATGCCGAGCTCGCGACAGCTCCGAATAATCCGGAGGGCTATTTCGCCGCGGTTGGCGATCAGCACTTTGCCGATGGGCATCCCGCAGCATCTTCAGGCCTAACGGCGGATCGTATCAGCGCCGACCGATAAAGCCGAGAGCGAAGACCCCGCCCGGTATGATCTGTCCTCGACAACACCCGAGCGGTGAAGTCGACCACGCGGATGTGGTGGAATTGGTAGACACGCACGTTTGAGGGGCGTGTGGCTTCGGCCTTGCGAGTTCAAGTCTCGCCATCCGCATTTTTTTCTTTGGCCCGTCCCCGCGCAGCAGAACCAGGACCGGCCGTTGTTCTTGTTTCGAACGGTCCAGGTGAACTGACCACCTGGGTCCGCCCATTGGCGGAACGGCTGCACGCCAGCCTTCGTCTGCGTCCCCGCTCTGCAAGCGCAGCAGGGGTGTTGCATCTGGTGTTGGTGCCCTGTCCCAATGCCACCGGTCAGGAGCGCGCGGCAGCGGAGCCCTGGCGCTTGTTCGAGCGCATCGTTCCGGCAAGGCGCTTCTGGTCGCTGCTGTTGCGCCCTCAGCGCTATGGCCCCTGGCCGCAGAAGGGTGTGGTGGTGTTCATGGGGGGAGACCAGTTCTGGACTGTTCTGCTTTCGGCTCGTCTCGGCTACCGCCACATCACCTATGCGGAGTGGGTGGCGCGTTGGCCGGGCTGGAACGATCGGATTGCGGCCATGTCGGACGTGGTGCGGCGCCAGCTGCCGGTCCGTTACCAGCCCCGATGCAGGGTGGTTGGCGATCTGATGGCGGATCTGTCGTCCTTCGCACGCCGCGAGGATCCCCTGCCTGAAGGTCAGTGGGTGGCCCTGCTGCCGGGATCAAAGCCGGCCAAGTTGAGCGTCGGCATGCCGTTTCTGCTCGATGCCGCGGATCGTCTGGCTCGGTTGCAACCCGAATGCCGCTTCCTGCTGCCGTTGGCCCCCACCACGAGCGTTGCGGAGTTGCTGCGCTTCGCTGGTGAATCCAATCCGATTGCTGCCCGTTACAGCTCCTCTGTTGCCTCGGTGGAGCAGGGGGAGTTGGGAACGGAGTTGGTGACGGCGGCGGGGACGCGGATTTGTTTGTTGGAGCAGCATCCGGCCCATGGGCCCCTGAGCCAGTGCGCCCTGGCCCTCACCACGGTCGGTGCCAATACGGCCGAGCTCGGCGCCCTTGCGGTGCCGATGATCGTGATTGTTCCCACCCAGCACCTGGAGGTGAT
>JADHMX010000051.1 GCA_016779825.1 Synechococcus sp. BS301-5m-G53
GAGTTTTTCCTCAACGTCTCCCGTTACCCCCGCTACCTGGTGGCCTTCACCCTTGGGGTGATGAACTCCGTCGCCGAACCCCTGGCCGCACGCCGCAGCAATCCGGTCACGGCCGTGGCCTTGATCGGCGCCCTGATCAGCGGTGGAATCAGTCTCACCTTGGTGCTGCGTGCCATGGTGAATTCAGCACCGATGGCGTGATGGCACAGGGGCGTCGAGTGGAGCGGGTGGCCGCCCTGATCCGCAAAGAAGTCAGTGAACTGATGATCAACGGCATCCGTGATGAACGGGTGCACCAGGGCATGGTGAGCATCACCGAAGTTGAGGTGTCCGGCGATCTGCAGCACTGCAAGATCTTTGTGAGCGTTTTTGGAGAAGCCCAGGAGCGCGACCAGGTGCTCGAGGGTCTTCAGGCCGCCAGTGGTTTCCTGCGGGGAGAACTGGGGCGACGGCTGCAGATGCGCCGCGCCCCCGAGGTGGTGTTCCAGCTGGATCGGGGCCTGGAACGCGGCACCTCCGTGTTGGGGCTGCTGAATCGCCTCGAAGACGAACGGCAGGAGCGGGGCGAGATTCCACCCGGAAGTGATGAAGAGCTAGGCAGCGATGAACAGCCTCCCGGCTGAGAACCTGCGGCGTCGGGTGGCGGAACTGCTGGTGCTGCGGGCCAGTGGTCATCTCAGCGACCAGCAACGCCGTTATCCCCAGTGGGAGCTTCCGAACAGCGAACTGCAGCGTTTACTGCAGGAGGGAGTCGGTGGCGTGATCCTGCTGGGGGGCAGCGCCGTTGAGCTGCAGCAGCGCACCCAGCAACTGCAGGGCTGGAGTGACCAGCGGTTGCTGTTCTGCGCCGACGTGGAGGAGGGAGTGGGCCAGCGCTTCGAGGGGGCCAGCTGGCTGGTGCCGCCTCTGGCCCTCGGACGCCTCTATCAGCAAGATCCCGAGCTGGCTTTGGCATTGAGTGAACGCTACGGCAGCTGCACCGGCGACCAGGCCCGCCGCTGCGGCCTGAATTGGGTGCTGGGACCGGTGTGCGACGTCAACAACAACCCCGCCAACCCGGTGATCAATGTGAGGGCTTGGGGGGAGGATCCCAACAGTGCCAGCGCCCTGGCCGTGGCCTTCCTGCAGGGACTGAAGCAAGCCGGGGTGCTCGGTTGCGCCAAGCACTTCCCTGGCCACGGCGACACCGCCAGCGACTCCCATCTGGACCTGCCGGTGCTGCCCCACAGCCGCGAACGGTTGGAGCAGATCGAACTGCCCCCCTTCCGAGCCGCCATCGCCGCCGGCGTGGACAGCGTGATGACAGCCCATCTTGTGCTGCCGGAACTGGACTCACAACAGCCCGCGACCCTCTCCAAAGCCGTGCTCACCGATCTGCTGCGGCAGCAGATGGGCTTCAACGGTCTGGTGGTGACCGATGCCCTGGTGATGGAAGCGATCAGCGCGCGGCACGGCGCCGCCGAAGCAGCTGTGCTGGCCTTTGAAGCCGGGGCCGACCTGATCCTGATGCCGGCGGATGCTGATGCCGCTATCGATGGTCTCTGCGACGGCTTCAGCAGCGGACGGCTGCCCCTCGAGCGGTTGGAAGAGAGCCTTCAACGCCGGGCCGATGCTCTGGCATCGATCCCTGGCGGTGTTGCGTCCAGTCCGATCGTCACCACAGCCGACCAGGCCCTCGAAGCCGAGCTGGTGCACCACAGCATCAGCATCCGTGGTGAAGAGGTTCGGGCGAACACGGGCATCAACCTGGTGCGCGTGGATGCACTGCTCCCCAGCGCAGCCGCCCTCAGCGGCTGGTCACCGGCTCTGCGCATCCCGGAAAGCCAGGGGTTTCGCTCGAGGGTGCTGCATGGCGATGGGCTATCGCCCTGGAGCGGCCAACCGGAGGCCCCCCTGGCGCTGGACCGCTTGGGGGATGGACCGGTGCTGCTGCAACTGTTCCTGCGGGGCAACCCCTTCCGCGCCGGGCGGGACGCCCGGGAACCCTGGACCGCAGCCATTCAACAATTGAGCACCCTCAACCGCCTGGCCGGGGTGGTGATCTACGGCAGCCCTTACCTCTGGGAAAGCCTGCAGGCCGTTCTGCCCAGCGGCTGCCCTGCCGCCTATTCCGCCGGCCAGATGCAGGAAGCCCAGCATCAGGTGCTCACCGCACTGTTCCCCAGCGCTGCGCCAGCGGGCGGCGGCGGTGCCTTCACCGACTGACCACAGCCAACCAACTGCAGCAGCCAACCAACTGCGACGGCCAAGCGCATCTAACCTCGCGCCAACCTCCAGCCGGCCGGCCATGCTCAGCCTCTCGATGATCGTGCGCGATGAAGAGGCGCGTCTCGGGGAGTGCCTGCGCTCCGTAAAGGGCTTTGCCGACGAGCTGGTGGTCGTCGACACGGGCTCCAGCGATGCGACGGTGGCCGTTGCCGAAGCTGCCGGAGCCCGGGTGGAACGCATCACCTGGCCTGGGGACTTCGCTCCAGCCCGCAACCAGGCTCTGGAGTTTCTCAACGGTGACTGGGTGCTGGTACTGGATGCCGATGAGCAACTTCGTGCTGAGGCCATCCCTGCCCTGAAGGCGTTGATGGCCCAGCCCGATGTGCTGGTGATCAACCTGCTGCGCTACGAAGTGGGTGCCGCCATGGCGCCTTATTCCAGCGTCAGTCGCCTGTTCCGCCGCCACCCCTCAATCCAGTGGAGCCGGCCGTACCACTCGATGATCGACGACAGCGTTCGCACCCTGCTGGAGACAGAACCCCAATGGCGGATCGCCGATTGCTCTGAGCCGGCGATCCTGCACGACGGCTACCGACCGGAGCTGCTGGCCGGCAGCGACAAGGCGGATCGGCTGCGGCAAGCCATGGAAGACGACCTCAAGAACCGCCCCGGCGATCCCTACGCCAGCGCCAAGCTCGGGGGGCTGTTGATCAGTGAAGGCAAAGCAGAGGACGCCATCCCCCTACTGCAGAGCGGTCTGGAGCAATGCGACTCGGCCAGTGCGGAGCGCTACGAGCTGCTACTGCACCTGGGATTGGCCCTGACCCCAAGCGATCCTGCCCAGGCCGTGAGCTGCTATCGGGAGGCGCTGGCGATCCCCTTGGACACCCGGGTGAGTCTTGGCGCAAGACTCAACTTGGCAGCCCGACTGATGGAACAGGGCGAGTTGGAGGAGGCCATCAGCCTCACCCAACTCGCCGCCCAGCGGGCCCCGGAAGTGGCCCTCGCCTGGTACAACCTGGGGCTGATGCAGCGGCGGCGCGGCGACCTGGCTGCGGCCCTCGAGGCCTACGGGCGCGCCCTCGCGCTGGATCCCAACAACCCCGAATGCCATCAGAACAATGCTGTGGCCCAGTTGCTGGGAGGCAACATCGACGCCGCGCGCAGCAGCTTCCTTCGCGCCATAGGCCTGCTTCAGGCCCAAGGACGCGCCGACGCAGCTGAGCAACTCCGCGAGAAGGTGCGGGGGGTCGTGAAGCTGGATGGGGAGGCTGTCGCTTGAGCCAGCCCTTGCAAAGCCGAACGGTGATCGTCACCCGAGCGGCGGACCAGCAGGGGGCCGCGCGCCAGCTGCTGGAGCAGCGGGGTGCCACGGTGCTTGACCTTCCGGCCTTGGTGATTGGCCCACCCGACCATTGGGGGCCCCTGGATGACGCCCTCGAGGACTTGGAAAGCTTTCACTGGCTGGTGTTCTCCAGCGCCAATGGCGTGCAGGCCGTGGAGCAGCGGCTGAAGCGCCTCGGCCGTTGCCTGGCCCGGCGCCCCTCCAGCCTCAAACTTGCTGCTGTGGGGCGCAAAACAGCGCAAGTGCTGGAGGACCTAGGGGCGACCCCAGATTTCGTGCCCCCGAGCTTTGTGGCCGACAGCTTGATCGATCACTTCCCGGTGTCGGGATGGGGCCTCAAGATGCTGTTGCCACGGGTGCAGAGCGGTGGTCGCACCGTGCTTGCGGATGCCTTCGGTGAAGCCGGGGTGCGGGTGGTGGAAGTGGCGGCCTATGAGTCCGGCTGCCCCGCCGCGATGCCGGAGCCAACAGCGAACGCCCTGGAGCAGGGCAACGTTGATGCCATCGCCTTCAGCAGCGGCAAGACAGCGGAGCACACCGCGCAGCTGCTGGAGAAGCGCTTCGGCCCAGGCTGGGCTGAACTGTTGAAGGGGGTGAAGGTGGTTTCAATCGGCCCCCAGACCAGCCGCAGCTGCCGCCAATGCTTCGGCCGGGTGGATGCTGAAGCCGACCCCCACGATCTCGAAGGGTTGGCCGAAGCCTGCGCTCAGGCGATGCAGAACTCCTGAGGTTCGCCATTCAGCGCCATCTGAATGCAGCCGCGCGCCACATCAATGCCGACCACCGACCATCCGCTTGGAAGCAGCACCGGAGCATCCTCGCCGCAGCGGCCATCGGAGCCCACACAGATGACACCGGTGCCACCGTTGATTTCCACCAGTGCGCGCTCCTGATCACCCACCAGCAGAACCCCCGTCAGGGTGAGGCCAGTCGTGGGGTCCTGAACATCCGCAGCCTCCACACCAACCAGAGGACCAAAGGGATCCGCCCGTCCGCCTGGAGCAGCCTGCTGGACCTCTTCAGCCGAAGGCAGAGGGGTGAGGCCGATCGGCGGAGGCACCGGCGCTGACGTTTCCGGCAGCGGAGCAGGGTTCACAGGAACCGGTGGCAGTGCCGTGGCCGTTGGGGTTTCACCACCACAGCCCCCCACGACCAGCAATACGGCAAGGGGGGCAAGCCAGCGCTCAGCCGCCTGCTTCCACCAGGTCACGGAAACGGTCAAGGTTCGCCTGGAGCTCCTTGGTCACGATGCCCCCCAGGATGCTGGGTTCCATGAGCGGTGCCAAGACCCCTGGCAATTCGTAGGTCACGCTCAGCTTGACCACGGTGCGGTTATCGGCTTCGGGGTAGAAGCGCACAGCCCCCTTCGTGGGCAACCCCCCCACCGATTCCCAGTGCAATTGCTGAGCTTCGACCCGCTGCGTGATCCGAGCTTTCCAGCTGAAGCGAAAGCCCTGGGCCGCGAGGGTCCAATCAGTGAGATCGGGATCCTCCAGGGGCTTGACCGACTCAATCCAACGCATCCAACGAGGCATTGCTTCGAGATCACTCCAGACCTCCCAAACCTTGGCGGCCGGTGCCTTCACCTCAGAGGTGACCGTGTGTTCGAGCCAGCGTCCCATCAGGCCACCGCCGCGTTGGTGGCCAGCTTCACCGGCTGATCGAGGATCGCTGCCGCCGCCAGATGACCGCTCATCGTGGCCCCCTCCATCGAATCGATGTAGTCCTGCCTGGTGTAGCTACCGGCAAGGAAGAAATTACGGATCGGCGTGCGCTGCTCCGGGCGGTAGGGCTCCATGCCTGGGGCTTCCCGGTACAACGACTGAGCCAGTTTCACCACGTTGCTCCAAGTGAGCTTGAGGTTGCGGGCCGAGGGGAACAGCTCGCGCACCTGGCGATCGGTGTGGGCCACGATCTCGTCCACCGACTTGGGAATCCAGGGATCACCAGGGGTGAGCACGCATTGGAGCAGGGAGCCTTCTCCCTCCTTGCGGTAATCCTCCGGGCTGGCCAGAGCCAAATCAGCAAAACAGCTGAAATCAGCATCAGCCGTGTACAGCAAGTTATTGAGCCCCGTGGGTGTTGCCAGATCCCGGCGCTGGGCCTCCTGGGCATCGCCCAGCTCAGTCACCCAGCCGTCGTAGCGGAGCTGAACGGTGGCCACGGGCACGGCTTCCAACTGATGAATTGCCTTGAACTGGGGGTAACGGTTCCAGGCCTCGGGCAGCAGCTTCTGAATCCCGGGCACATCACAGGCGGCCAGGTAGGCATCGGCCTCAACACGAATGTCTCCCTCGGGCGTTCCCAGCTGCAGGCCCGTGATCTCAGGGGATTCGCCCTCGCTGTAGTCCACCTGCTTCACCCGGTGGCGCAGATGCAACTTGCCACCACGCTGCTGGATGTAGTCGAGGATCGGACCCGTGAGCCAGCGATGGGGGGATCCCTTCAGCAGATTGAGCTTGGAGGCTTCTGTCTTCGCCGCAAACATCATGAAGATGGTGAGCATGCAGCGGGCAGAGATGGCCTCGCAGTCGATGAAGCCCAGGGCGTAGGCAATGGGGTTCCACATCCGCCGGATGCTTTCAGGGCTGCCGCCATGGCCCACAAACCAGTCCTGGAAGCTGACGGAGTCGAGGGCACGAATGGTGCGCATCGCCCCCTCGTAATCCACCAGGCCGCGCACGATCGGGCTGGTGCCCAGGGCCAGGGCATTGCGCAGCTTGTCGATCCAGCTGAGCTGCGGCGTTGTGAAGAACGCCTTGAGACCGTTAAAAGGCGCCCCGATGGGGAAGCGGAAATCCAGCTCCCGCAGATCACCCCCCTTGTTCACGAACAGGTGCGTGTGCTGCTTGGGCAGAAGGTTCTCGAACGCTCCCACCTTGCGCATCAGGGCAAAGAGGTTGGCGTAGTTGAAAAAGAAGACGTGCAAACCCATCTCGATGTGGTTACCGCCCTCATCCACCCAGCTGCCCACCTTTCCGCCCATGAAGGGGCGGGCTTCGTAGAGGTTCACCTCATGGCCTGCATCCACGAGGTCCACAGCAGCGGAGAGGCCGGCGAGGCCGGAACCAACGATCGCGACCCGCACAAGATCTGTTCAACTATGGCGACTCTATGTATGAGCGTTCATAGAGTGAGAGCAAGAGCCAGCGTTGACCATGACCACCACCCCCGACACCGCGCCGGCCCATACCGCCAAAGACGGCAAGGGCATCCTGATCACCGAACCGGCCATGCAACAGCTGGCAAAGCTGTGTCGCGAACAGGGTGAGGACCAGGTGCTGCGCGTTGGGGTCCGCTCCGGGGGATGCAGCGGCATGAGCTACACGATGGATTTCGTGCCCGCCTCAGACACCCTCGAGGACGACGAGACCTACGAGTACATGGCGTCTGATGGCCAGAGCTTCCGGGTGATCTGTGATCCCAAAAGCCTGCTCTACATCTACGGAATGCAGCTGGACTTCAGCACCGCCCTGATCGGTGGTGGATTCAACTTCACCAACCCCAACGCCAGCCAAACCTGTGGCTGCGGCAGTTCCTTCGCCGTGTGAGCGAAGCCACGTGGGAATCTGAGGGGAGATCACTGCCCTCTCCCTGTTGATGGAGACTTCCCAGGACAGCCTGTTTGAGCAGGCCATGGCCCGTTACCAGGCCGGCGTCGCGGCCGATGAGGTGCTGCCTGATTTCGCCCGCATCGTTGAAGCTGCCCCACGTCAGTCGGCGGGATGGACCTGCTTGGCCTGGTTGCAGCTGCTCTGCGATCAGCCGGATGAGGCGCTGCGGTCGGCACGGTTCGCGGTGAAACTCAACGGCCAGGACCCCCAGGCCAGGATCAATCTGAGCCTGGCGTTGCTGGAGACCCAATCCAAGGGCGTGCGCGACCACATCCAGGTGGTGCAGCAGGTAATGGCCCTGGCCCCGGAGGTCTCCAGCGAACTCAAGGCCTCGATCGCCGATGGACTCGAGCGCAAACCTGGCTGGAAGGCTCTCGAAAAAGTGAAAGCCTGGCTTGAGCTCTGATTAAAAAGCACGCTCTGCCTGCCTGACATCCCCTGCATGACAGCCACCTGGACCATCACCCGTCTGCCGTCGCAGGTCCGCGTTCACCCGCAGGCGGACCGGTCGGAACAGTTCAGGCGCGAACGGCTCGCCAGTGAAGCGCGGCGGCTGCAGCTGGCCCGCCGCGCCAACGGCATCCCGGAGCCCAGCAATTGGATGTGGTGAACGGAAGACCGGCGATGGCACGCATCCTGCTGCTGAGCAATGGCCACGGCGAAGACCTCTCCGGCACCCTTCTGGCCCAGGAGCTTCAGCAGCAGGGCCACAACGTGCAGGCGCTCCCGCTGGCGGGCCTTGGCAGCGCATATCAGAAGGCCGGGGTGCCACTGCTGGGACGCAGCCATGAATTCAGCACCGGCGGCATTGGCTACACCAGCCTGCGGGGTCGCCTTACGGAACTGCTGCAGGGACAAGTGCTGTACCTGCTGAGGCGACTGATCCGTCTACTGCGCCACCGGCGTCGCTTTGATCTGATCCTGGTGGTGGGGGACGTGATTCCCGTGATGGCGGCATGGCTCAGCCACCGCCCCGTGGCGACCTACCTCGTGGCTTACTCCAGCCATTACGAAGGGCAGCTGCGGCTCCCCTGGCCCTGCGCAGGCCTGCTGAAAAGCCGACGCTTCAAAGCGGTCTACAGCCGCGATCAACGCACCGCTGAAGACCTCAGCAAGCAACTGAAGCGACCGGTGACCTTCCTGGGCAATCCCTTCATGGATGCGGTGCTGACAGCAGCGTCCCCACCGCGAGCGAGCAGTCCAAGCATCGGCCTGCTGCCGGGCAGCCGCCGACCGGAACTGGAACAGAACCTACAGCTGCTGCTGCGGCTGATCGAACTGCTGCCCTCCCAACCGTCCTGCAGCGTGGACCTGGCCTTGGTGTCCAGCCTGGATGACAAGAGCCTGCAGCGGCTCAGTGAAGGATGCGGTTGGAGGTTGGACAACGGCGTGCTGCATCGCGATGGGGCCTTGGCCATCAACGTGTGCCGCGGGGCCTTCCGTGCTGTGCTGCAGCGCAGCGACCTGGTGATCGGCATGGCGGGCACCGCCATCGAGCAGGCCGTTGGCCTGGCCAAACCGGTTCTGCAGCTGCCGGGCCAGGGGCCTCAATTCACAGCGGCATTCGCTGAAGCCCAGCGGCGCCTGCTGGGCCCCACGGTGTTCTGCGCCCCCGGAGGGACTGGCAGTCGTGAGGCCCTGGAGGCCACAGCGGAGCTAGCCACGGCTCTGCTGGATCGTTCCCAACGGGATCCTGGCTTGCAACAGCAGTGCCAGGTGGAAGCGAAACGACGGCTCGGAGAAGCAGGGGGAGGCCCGAGAATGGCAGCAGCCATCAGTGCACTGCTGCCATGAGTGCCCCCACAGAACCGATCTGGAAACGCTGGCTCGACCGCCTGCTGATGGTGAATGTGCTGCTGGTGTTTGTCGGAGCGGGGGTCTTCGCTGTTGCTGTGGCGAGTCAAAGCCAAGGGAATGACTGGCTGATGGACCGGATTCAGGTGCTGTGGCAACCCCTGTTCGCACCAGCCATCAGCCTGCTGATCATGGCGGCCCTGGTGAGCGGCATCTTCAGCTGGTGGCAGCGGCGAGTGCTGAAGCCAGATCGGGGTAGCGAAAGCTGAAGTTCAGGGCATCAAGACGTTCAGAAGCAACCTGCTGACCCTCAAGCACCACCTTGGCGCCATCCCCCAGGAGCACCTGCAGCACTGGGGCCGGCACCGGCAACAGGCTGGGGCGGCTCAGGCTGCGGCCCAGCTGTTTGCAGAAGGCCGTCATCGACACCGGCTCAGGAGCAACAGCATTGATCACGCCACTCCAGCTCTCATTCGTAAGGGATTGGAGGATCAAGGCGCAGAGGTCACTGCGGTGGATCCAACTCATCCACTGCCGGCCACTGCCGATCGGACCGCCAAAACCCGTGCGGAACACCGGCAGCATTTTTCCGAGCGCACCACCGTCGGCGGCCAGCACGATGCCGATGCGCAGCGTCACTTGCCGCACCGAAGCCGGAACGGCTGCAGCAGCAGCTTCCCAGCGCTGACACAGGCTGGCGAGGAAGTCGTCGCCAGGGTTACTGGATTCGAGAAAACGCTGCTCCAGGCTTGAGCCGTAGAAGCCGATCGCCGAGGCATTCACCAACACCTTCGGCGGGGTGGGAGAGGTCTCGATCGCCTTCACCAACTGCGCGGTGGTTTGTAGACGGCTGGTTTCCAGCAGCTGACGGTGGGTCGGGGTCCAACGCTTCTCAGCGATCGGTTCCCCCGCCAGGTTGACCACCGCATCGGCCTGGTTCAGGGCATCCAGCAACCCGGCATCGGTCCAGGTGGTGCTGCTAGAGGGATCGAGCTGCAACCAGGTGAGTCGCCCATCCGCCCGTTCAGCGTCGTAGCCACGGGCCAGCCGGCGACTGACGACCGTGAGCTGATGGCCGGCCTGGAGCAGGAGCGGCAAAAGCTCACGACCGACAAAACCAGTGCAGCCGAACAGCAGCAGGCGCATGAAAGCGAGTGGGATGCGGCTGGGAGGCTAAGGGGGTTCGTGGGCGAATGGTTTTAGCCTGGTGCCATCACCTTCCCCTGTCATGGCCGAATCCGACGCCGCTGCCCCCGCCAAGGCCAAGCCTGCTGCGCTGCGAAAAGGAGCATTGGTCAAGGTGAACAAGACCGCCTACAGCGCCAGCCTTGAAGCAGCCGCCAGCGATCCCACGGCACCCGATTACATCTTTGAAGGCCCCGGCGAGTTGCTGTTGGTGAAGGGGGACTACGGCCAAGTGCGCTGGAACCGTCCCGTCCCCGACGTGTGGCTGCGGATGGATCAGTTGGAAGCCTGCTCCTGAGCCTGCTCTGGATTGGAGGCGGGCTCCAGGGCCGCCTCCACGGCGGTGACGGCGGCGGGAACGGATGTGATGGCGGCTGGGATGCGCCAGACGGCTCCCGACAACACGCCGCTGAGATCCCCCAACGCCACCAGCACGGGATTCGAGACCCCGGCTCCATCAGCCGCCGCGGCGGCCTGCCAGGGATTCCAGCCCGCCAGGTTGACCACACTGCGGTAGGCCGCCGGCCAGGGGTTGTCGGGCAACAGCCGTTGCAAAGCTGCGAACTGCTCTGAGGCCTGCGCCGGTCGGTTCTCGAGCACCGCCAGCAAAGCCAGGGTCCAACGCGGTTTCACGGCCTGAGGATCCTGGGCCAAAGCCTCAAGCGCTTCGGAACGGACAGGCTCGCGATAGCTGAAATGGCCATCGAGCATGTGCTCCCGCCCCACCGCCGCGAAGACCGGATCGAGTCCCACCGGCCCGGCAGCCAGACCTGCGGCGAGGTCTGGGAAGCGCTCTGCAAACGATGGGCCTTCCATCGGTTCGGTCGAACGACGGCGCCAGAGCGAATAACTGCCCCCCCGGGGACGCTGAAACTGCTTCACCTGCCTGAACACATCGCTGCTGCGCACCGCTTGATCCAGCCGCTGCGCCGCCTTGCGCACCGATCCCTGGTTTCCTTCCGCCAACACCACCCATTCCGCCCGCTCCAACACGGGCTCACGGTCCTGGCGACTACCCCCCAGCTGGCGTCCAACGGTCTGCCCACCACGGCGACGGCCATAAAAGCTGACGTTGTGCTGGTTGAGATCGGAGGTGCTGGGCACCACGATCAAGGTTGCTGGAGAGCTGCTGGGATCTGCACCACCGGCGGCCTGCACCACAGCCTCCACCGGGCCGCGAGGCCGGTCTTCAAAGCGATGCAGCTGATGGGTCCAGCCTGCGGGCACACAGGCCAGGAGCCCGGCACCGAACAGGGGCCACATCAACTTGAAACGCTTGGTTTTCAACCAGTGGCCCCACTGCCACCAACCGCGGGCCAGGAGCAAAAGCAGAGAGGGGAGCAGGGGAGCGATGTAACGATCGCCTTTGTTCGGACTCAGGGTGGTGAGCACCCAGGCCGTCACAAGATTGATCAGAAGCCAGCGCCAAGACCAGGCGTGATCGTTTGAGAGCTGCTGACGCTGCCAGCACCAGAGCACAAGCCCCGACAACCCCACCAGCAACAACACACTGCCCAGCTGTTCCGGCAACAGGCGCGGATACCAAAGCCAACTGTCCAGGCTGAGCACGCCGGGATCACCTTCCCGGGCCGCCGACTCAAACACCGC
>JADHMX010000052.1 GCA_016779825.1 Synechococcus sp. BS301-5m-G53
CACGGTTTGAGTGGGTCGCTGCGCAAGGCAGCGGGAGCAGTGGTCAGATTTCGGTTCAAGCCCATCTTGATCAGCTCATTGCTGTTGGATCCAGTGGGCCAGTTGTTTTGGAAACGCTTCACCCTCAGTACACAATGCAGGTGATCTGTCGGTAGGCACTCCTTCTGTTCCAGGTGATTTATTGCAGTGAGTTGTTGTCCGATCGGCCTTTTCGATTGGATCGGCTGAGTGTTGCGACAAAGGTGCGTTTGCCAAAGCGGCGAACCTTATGTCGCCAAGGTGGTAACCATTTGGTGGTTCTGCGCAAAGCCTTGAGCCAACCTGCAACATAATTCCGATGGGCTTGTGGGCTTAGAAGCCATCGGGCGATGTAGGACGAGCCAACACCAAGGAGCAGAATTCGACCGATCCACATAATGAGATCGCTTCACGCCGCCAGGTTTCGGAAACGAGTGAACTGGGGCTCGAACAGAAGCTTCACGGTTCCCACCGGGCCGTTGCGGTGCTTGGTCACGATCACTTCGGTGATGCCGCGGTCGGGGGTCTCAGGGTTGTAGTACTCGTCGCGGTAGATCATCAGCACCAGGTCGGCGTCCTGCTCGATCGAGCCCGATTCGCGCAGATCGCTCAGCATTGGTCGTTTGTTGGTGCGCGACTCCACACCACGGCTGAGCTGGGAGAGGGCGATCACTGGCACGTTCAGCTCCCGGGCCATGCCTTTGAGGGCACGGGTGATGCGGGAAATCTCCTGCACACGGTTGTCGGGGCTGGATCCCTCCATGAGCTGCAGGTAGTCGATCACCACCAGACCCAGTTCCTTGCCCTGTTCCGCCATCAGGCGCCGGCAGAGGGAGCGCATCTCCAGAACGCCGGAGTTGGGTTTGTCGTCGATGTAGATCGGCAGTTGTCCCAGGGTGTTGATGCCCTGGCCGAGCAGAGGCCACTCCTCCTGCTGCAACCGGCCAGTGCGTAGCCGGCCGGCTTCGATGCCCACCTCCATCGAGAGGAGCCTGTAAGTGAGTTGTTCCTTGCTCATCTCCAGGGAGAACACGCACACCGGCAGGTCGTGCAGCTGGGCCACGTTCTTGGCCAGGTTGAGCACGATCGAGGTTTTGCCCATGGCCGGCCGGCCGGCCACGATGATCAGGTCGCTGCGTTGCAGGCCCTGGGTCATGGCATCCAGGTCGTAGAAATTCACCGGGATGCCCGCAACAGACGTGCCCAGCGACCGGCTTTCGATCTCGTTGAACGTGCTGGTCAGGATTTCAGCGGTGGGCGTGAGGCCCTTGGAGGGTTTCTCTTGGCTGATCGCAAAAATCTTCTGTTCGGCTTGATCCAGCACCTGCTCCATCGGCAGGCTTTGGTCAAAGCCCAATTGGATCACCTCGTTGCCGGAGCGGATCAGCTGACGGCGTAGGAACTTGTCCATCACCAGGCGGGCCACCTGCTCGATCGAGGCCGTGGAGGCCACCCGTTCCACCAGCTCCACGAGCCTGCTGCTCCCTCCAACCTTCTCCAAGGCACCTGTATCAGCAAGCCAGGCGGTCATGGCTGTGAGGTCTGTGGGTTTGCCCTGGCTGTGGAGCATCACCGCGGTGCGAAAGATCTCCCGATGCGCACCGAGATAAAACGCCTCCGGCTGCAACACATCGGCCACCCTGCCAATGGCATCGGGGTCCAGCAGGATGCCGCCTAGTACAGCTTCCTCTGCCTCAACGTTCTGGGGCGGCACGGAATCCGGCAGGGCTTCGAAGTTGGGTTCGTCCCGCCGACGTCCCTTGCTGTAGCCGTGGCGATCCCCATCGGCGGACTCGCCGCCGGCATCCGTCAGGGGAACGCTCACCATGGGCCTGACCTTTCAACGCCGACGCCCACTCTGGCGTACTTGCGAACACGCAACAGAGTGGGCTGTGACGGCCTCACGCATCCAGCCGTGACCTGGGTCAGTAGCTGACCACTTCCAGGTTGATCTCAGCGGTGACTTCACTGTGCAGCTTGACGCTGACCTTGTAGTTGCCGGTGCGGTGGATGTCGGGAACGGTGATGTCGCGTCGATCCACTTCCTTCTTGGTGGCTTCTTCGATCACTTCCGCGACGTCGCCGTTGGTGACGGTGCCGAACAGCACGTTGTCATCGCCTGTCTGCTTCTTCACGGTGAAGCGACCGATGGTGTCGAGGGCGGTGCGGAAGGCCAGGGCCTCTTGCTTGAGTGCGGCCTGGCGCTCAGCCTCCTTGGCCCGACGATGCTCCACCTGCTTCATCACCGCTGGGGTGACTGGGACGGCTTTGCCATAAGGGAGAAGGAAGTTGCGGGCATAACCAGGAGCAACTTCCACCATGTCGCCATCCCGACCGAGGCTGAGAACGTCCTCATTCAGAACGACTTGTACGCGCTTGGCCATGGCGATGATTCCGGACGACGTCTAATGAGCGATCGAGAATTTTACGATGCCACGGGTAGGCGTACTTTCGTGGCCAGTCCCAGGGCCCGCATCAGGCGGATGTGCTCCCAGGTGAGGTCGATCTGTCCCTGCTGCAGTCCGTGGCGGGCCGAGTGCGGATACGCATGGTGATTGTTGTGCCAGCCTTCGCCGAAGGTGAGGGCCGCAACCCACTTGTTGTTACGGGAGGCATCACCGCTGTCGTAAGCCACGGTCCCCCAGCAGTGGGTGGCGGAATTCACAAGCCAGGTGACGTGATACACCAGCACCAGGCGCAGGGGAATGCCCCACAGCACCAAGGCCCAGCCGCCGGCTCCGGTGGCGGTGCCAATCCAGAACAGCAGGCCGGCCAAGGGCAACTGCAGCAGCAGGAAATTGTTGTTCAGCCAGCGGTAGTAAGGATCCTGTGCCAGGTCGCCGGTCATGCGGGGCACGGCCTGCATGGCTGTGACGGGCTGGAGCATCCATCCCATATGGCTCCACCAGAAGCCGCGATGGCTGTTGTGGTGATCCGCATCCGTATCGGAAAACTTGTGGTGATGGCGGTGCAATCCCACCCAATCAATCGGACCGTGCTGGCAGCTGAGGGCGCCGCAGGTGGCGAAGAAGCGCTCGAGCCAGCGAGGGAGTTGGAACGATCGGTGTGACAGCAGGCGGTGGTAGCCGATGGTCACGCCCAGGCAGGCGGTGACCCAGTAGAGCACCAGCAGGCTGGCGGCGGCTTGCCAGCTCCAGAACATCGGCAGCAGGGCCAACAGGGCCAAGCTGTGGATCACGATCATGAAACCGATCGTCACCCAGTGAAGACCTTCTGCCGGTGCTGCGGGGGTCTCGCCGTTGCGGGGCCGGCGCAGCAGGGTTGCAAGTGCCTGGGCCCGGTGCGAAGCTGCTGGTCGACTGGGTGGTGATGGCGCAGTGATGACGCTGGAAGCCATGGCCTAATCCGGTTAATACTCGAAAGTTTATACCCGATACGGATCCGTATCAAGCAATGAGCAACGTCAGTGATACTGATCCTGTGACCAGGAGTTACCGCGACCAGCTTGAGGAGGGCCGGCGGGCGATGGCCCATCTCCTTCACGTCTGGCATGAGCGCAATGGTTGGTCGCACAAGGTGTTGCCTGCCTTGGCTGACGCGCTCGATCTAGGGCGTGTGCATAACTCCCAGATCTCCAACCTCCGCAACGGCAAGCTGGCATCACCAGGCCCAGAAGTGTTTCTTGCTCTCGGTCAGGCCAATGCTGTCCTGCATGCCGGTCTTGCTCCGATCCAAGAGCACCTCGCTGAGGTTCATCCCGATCTGCTCAAGGTGCTGACAAACGGAGCCGTGCCGTTGCTCGATTCCCAATCGAATCCTCTCGGTGCCGGTGACCTTTTCGAAATCTTTGTCGGTTTGGCCTCGCTTCCACCTGGTTTTGATTGGCGAATTGCACCGGAGGAGTCGGCTGTCCTCAGTGCCTCCATCGCTGACAGGCTTTGTCGCGGGCAGTCCTGGCGTCAGTGCCGTGATGCCGTGATGGAGGCCTATCCGGTCACCAAAAGCCAACGCCGCGAACGTTTCGCAGAAGTGATGGCAGGAATGCGGGACTACAGCGCTGAGGAACTCGATGGTGAGTTCCTCGATCTCCATGCCACTCATCTCAAGCTTGAGGGCCGGCAGGGGCTCAGCGCTGAAGACTTTCTTGCTGAGCTTCGCTCGGGCTCTCAACCGGGGTAGCGAGCCTGGCGAACACGGCGGGTCAATCCCAATTTCTGAAGCAATCGGATGTGCATCCAGGTGATGTCGAGTTCGAACCAGCGCAGACCATGCCTGGCGCTGGCCGGATGGGCGTGATGGTTGTTGTGCCAACCCTCACCGAAGGACAGCAGCGCTACCCACCAGCAATTGCGGGATAGGTCCGGGCAATTGAAATTCCGATAGCCGAATGCGTGGGTGGCGGAGTTCACCAACCAGGTGACGTGATACACGACCACGAGTCGTAAAGGAATGGCCCAGAGCACGAGTCCGAGTCCCCCGCCGTGCACATCAGCCGCATTGCCGTACCAGTACAGAGCAAGACCGAGGGGGATCTGCAGCAGCAGGAACCAACGATCAAGCCACACATAGAAGGGGCTACTCAGCAAATCTCCGGCAAAGCGCTCCTTATGTTCCAGAGCCGGGATTTCATGAAGCATCCATTCGCTGTGGCTCCACCAGAGGCCGCGACCGGCGTCGTGGTGATCATTGGGCTGGTCGGAGAAGCGATGGTGATGGCGGTGGAGCGCAATCCATTCGATTGGACCGCTCTGGCAGGCAAGGGTGCCCATGAGCACCAAGGTTTTCTCAAGCCATGACGGCACCTCGAAGCTGCGGTGCGCCACCAGTCGGTGCAAACCCAGGGTTACACCGAGCACCGTCATCCAATACAGAACGGCGAAGGTGGCGATGCCTTGCCAGCTCCAAAACCGGGGCAGCAGGGCCACTGTGGCGAGCACGTGCATCACCACCATGAAGCCTGTGGTTCCTCCCTTCAAGCGCCGCTGGCGCTGCGGCAAGGGTGCACGGGGTGCCATGACGGCTGCGCGCATGCGCAGGTCCCGTTGGCTGCCGCTGTCGACTGGGTTGGTGGTGACCAAGAAAACTCTCCATGATTCGATCCAGCTGCTGTCCGAAGGGATACAGAAGGAGCGAAAACAGACGGTTGGAGATGTGAATGTAAAAGAACACAGCAGGTTCTTCGCGGGTTACCGATGGCAATGGGTTCAGAACGGTCGGGGACACGTCCCTCTCAAACGCCCTTGGAACCCAGCCAGGCTCTGGCTTTGGCGCGAGCAAGGGTTGAAGCCGTTCGCGAGCGCTTGGAACCTGTCGCCCGAATGCGAACAGCCGCTGTCGCTCCTCGGTTGCGACGGGTTCTGGACGCTTTTGCGGCGGAACGGGTGGGTCCGCAGCACTTCGCCTCGGTGAGCGGTTACGGCCATGGCGATCAGGGGCGGGAGGTGATCGACCGGGTGTTCGCCCGGGTGTTGGGCGCAGAAGCCGCAGCGGTGCGACTGCAATTCGTCAGCGGCACCCATGCCATTGCTGCAGCGTTATTCGGAGTGCTCCGTCCAGGGGATCGCATGGTGTCGATCACCGGACGCCCTTACGACACCCTGGAAGAAGTGATCGGTCTGCGGGGTGAGGGGCAGGGATCCTTGAAGGACTTCGGCGTTGCCTACGAGGAGCTTCTCCTGCGTCCGGACGGGTCGGTGGATGAGCAGGGAGTGGAGGAGGTGCTTGATCAGCCCTGCCAATTGGTGTTGATTCAGCGCAGTTGTGGGTACAGCTGGCGCCCCTCTCTCAGCGTGCAGACGATTGGCAGGCTCTGTGAGCGGATCCACCGATTGCAGCCCGACTGCATCTGCTTTGTCGACAACTGCTATGGCGAGCTTGTGGAAGAGCAGGAACCGCCTGCCGTGGGAGCCGATCTGGTGGCCGGTTCTCTAATCAAGAATCTCGGAGGCACGATCGCCCCTGCCGGTGGTTATGTCGCCGGCCGCAGTGATCTGGTGGAGCAGGCCTGTTGCCGCCTCACAGCTCCTGGTATCGGCCGGGAAGGCGGAACGGGCTTCGATCTGCATCGGTTGCTGCTCCAGGGGCTTTTTCTGGCTCCGCAAATGGTTGCGGAATCTCTGATCGGAGCCGATCTGGTGGCTGGAGTGTTCGCGGATCTTGGCTTTCGCGTGCAGCCTGCGGCCGGGGCGTTGCGCAGTGATCTGATCCAAGCCGTGCAGTTGGGTGATGCTGAGGCGTTGAAGGTGGTGTGCCGTGCCTTTCAGGCCTGTTCACCGGTGGGCTCCTATCTCGACCCGGTGCCGGCGGCGATGCCCGGTTATGCCAGTGATCTGGTGATGGCAGGAGGCACGTTCATCGATGGCAGCACCAGTGAATTTTCCGCTGATGCCCCATTGCGGGAACCCTTCAATCTTTACGTGCAGGGCGGGACACATCGCGCCCACGTGGAGCTCGCTGTGATCGATGCACTGAAGGCACTGGCTGCAGCAGGACGGCTGGATCTGGCCCACACTGGGTGAACATTGCCAAATGCCGGCCCGATGGCCTTCGACTTCCCCGATTCGTACCGTTACGCCGACAGCCACGAATACGCCTGGCAGGACGCCGACGTCGTCCGGATCGGGCTCAGTGCCTATGCCGTTGACCAGCTCGGGGACATTGTTTTTGTGGATCTGCCGGAGGTCGGGGCTGAACTCAACCGTGGCAGCAGCTTTGGAACCGTGGAGTCGGTCAAGGCCGTTGAGGAGATCTATGCACCACTCAATGGGGCTGTGCTGAAGCGGAACGATGCCTTGTTGGCGAATCCGGAAGAACTCCAAAATGACCCTCATGGCGAGGGTTGGCTTCTGGTCATCCAACCCAGTGACCCGGCCCAGATGGATCAGCTGATGGATGCGGCGACCTATGCGGCCAAAGTGGCAGCAATCTGACACTCAGGGCACTTGGATTGGATGTTTCTTACAGTCGATTCATTGCTGAGGCCCCATGACCCTGCTCGATCAGCGGACGGCGGCCTCGAAGACTGTTCAACCAATTTCTCCCTTCGTCCGTCGCCACATCGGACCTGAGCCTCAGGCTGTGGACCAGATGTTGCAAGCCCTTGGATTTGCAGATCTCGACGCCTTCATCCAAGCGGTTGTTCCAGGTGACATCCTCGATCCAGAGCCGCCTTGTGCGGATCTCCCCGAGGGAGTCGATGAAGCTCCTGCCTTGGCTGAATTGCGAACGATTGCCAGTTGCAATCAGCTGAGCCGTTCCCTGATCGGCCTTGGTTATTTCGAGACGGTCACACCGGCTCTGATTCAGCGCCAAGTTCTAGAAAATCCATCCTGGTACACCGCTTACACCCCTTACCAGGCGGAGATCGCCCAAGGGCGCCTGGAGGCGCTGCTGAATTTTCAGACTCTCATCAGCGAGCTGACGGGACTGCCGATCGCCAATGCGTCTCTGCTCGATGAGGCCACGGCCGCCGCTGAGGCCATGTCGATGAGCTTTGGCGTATGCAAACGCGAGGGAGCCAACCGCTTTCTGGTTGATGCTGCTGCTTTGCCGCAAACCTTGGCGGTTCTGCGCACCCGCTGCGAGCCCATCGGAGTGCAGCTGGACGTTGCTGAACCGGAGGCCTTCCGCTGGGGGGATGATGTTTTTGGGGTCTTGCTCCAACTTCCCGGACGTTGCGGGCGGCTTTGGGATCCTCGTGCCTGCATTGAACGTGCCCACACCCATGGTGCGCTGGTCACCGTTTCGGTGGATCCACTCGCGCAGGTGCTTTTAGAGCCCGTGGGCGCACTCGGTGCGGATATTGCAGTGGGTAGTGCCCAGCGCTTTGGGGTTCCGATGGGTGGGGGCGGACCCCACGCAGCGTTCTTCGCCACCCGAGATGCTTACCGCCGTCAGGTGCCTGGCCGGCTGGTGGGTCAGTCCCGCGATGCCGAGGGGCGTCCTGCCCTACGGCTGGCCTTGCAAACCCGTGAGCAGCACATCCGCCGGGACAAGGCCACTAGCAACATCTGCACCGCTCAGGTTCTGCTCGCCGTGATGGCGTCCTTCTACGCCATCCATCACGGCCCCGAGGGTCTTGAGACCATCGCCAACCGGATTGTGATGTTGCGCTCTCGTCTGGAGCTGGGGTTGGGTGCGCTCGGTTTCCCTGTGCCAGGTGGCGTTCGCTTCGACAGTGTCGACGTGCATTGCCCCCAGGCTCCACTCGTCCATCGTCTGGCTGCTCGCGAGGGTTACAACCTGAGAGTGCTGCCCGACGGTGTGCCGGCGGACGAAGCCCATGGTTTTGGCATCAGCCTTGATGAGCTCAGTGATGAGGCCGAGATTCAGAGCTTGCTCTCCATCTGCGCAGAGGTTGTTCAGACGGTTCCACCTGTGTCTTCGCAGCCATCGTCTCCAGCGGAGGTGATGGCTGGGATGCCTTTGCGTCAGCGTCCCTGGCTTCAGCAGAGCGTGTTCCATCGCTATCGCAGCGAAACCGAATTGATGCGCTACATCCAGCGCCTCGTCAGCAAGGATCTGTCGTTAGTGCACGGCATGATCCCGTTGGGGAGCTGCACGATGAAGCTCAATGCGGCGGCCGAACTAGCCCCGGTGAGTTGGCGTGAGTTCGCTGCGATCCACCCCTTTGCTCCCGTGGCGCAACAGCAGGGTTTCCAGGCGTTGATCCGTGATCTGGAGCGTTGGCTTGCCGCTCTGACGGGCTTCGCCGGAGTTTCACTGCAGCCCAATGCCGGATCCCAGGGGGAGTATGCCGGTCTGTTGGTGATCCGGGCCTGGCATCGTTCCCGCGGGGAGGCCCAGCGGGATGTGTGCCTCATTCCCACCAGCGCCCATGGCACCAATCCCGCCAGTGCGGTGATGGCTGGACTGCGTGTGGTGGCCGTGGCCTGTGATGAGGAAGGCAATGTGGATGTGGAGGACCTGCGATCCAAAGCCAGGGAGCACGCTGATGTGCTGGCTGCACTGATGGTGACCTATCCCTCAACCCATGGTGTGTTCGAAACCCGGATTCGAGAGATCTGCTCTCTGGTTCATGAGCATGGCGGCCAGGTGTATCTCGATGGCGCCAACCTCAATGCCCAGGTGGGGTTGTGCCGCCCCGGTGCCTTCGGCGCCGATGTTTGCCATCTGAATCTGCACAAAACTTTCTGCATTCCCCACGGTGGAGGTGGCCCCGGGGTGGGTCCGATCGGGGTTGCTGCTCATCTCCAGCCGTTTCTGCCGGGCCATCCGCTGATGCGGTGTGGGGGTGATCAGGCGATTTCGCCAGTGTCAGCAGCGGCCTGGGGCAGTGCTGGAATCCTGCCGATCAGCTGGATGTATTTGCGCATGATGGGTGCTGATGGGTTGCGCACCGCCACGGCGGTGGCTCTGCTGTCCGCTAATTACCTGGCCCATCGCCTGGACGCGCACTATCCCGTGCTGTTTCGGGGTGAAGGAGGTCTGGTGGCCCATGAATGCATCCTTGATCTGCGTGGACTCAAACGCAGCGCAGGGCTGGAGGTGGATGATCTCGCCAAGCGTCTGATGGATTACGGCTTCCATGCCCCCACCGTGAGCTGGCCTGTGGCCGGCACCGTGATGGTTGAGCCCACAGAGAGCGAGAGCCTGGAGGAACTTGATCGTTTCTGTGACGCCATGATTGCCATCCGGGAGGAGGTGGCCCGCATCGAGAGCGGAGAGAGCGATCGTGACAACAATCCCCTAAAGCGCTCACCCCACACCCTGGCGGCTGTGACAGACGACCACTGGGAGAGGCCCTACTCGCGTCAAGAGGCAGCTTTCCCCTTGCCTGGCCAGCAACAGAACAAGTTCTGGCCGGCCGTCGCTCGCATTGACAATGCTTTTGGTGATCGCAACCTGATCTGCACCTGCCCGAGCGTGGCCGAGCTGGCTGAAACGCCCCCAGTGCGATAAATTTTCACTGAAATCGAAAATTAAACGTTCGATTTTTGTTTGTGCAATTTGTTTCATCACCACACTGCACAGCATCGCGTCGCATTTAAGGGGATTCATGATCAGCGACACACCCAACGGATCATCGTCATCCACCCGGGATGGAGATGGTCTACAGCTTCCTGAAATTCCTGAATGCCTCGAGGCAGCGTTTGGTCGAGGTCACACATTGCCTATTGAAGGCACCAATGTGTTGCGCGTTCCGTTTGGCGTGCGCCAGGCCCGTCGTCAGCGTCCTCAGCGCCCAGAGCGTTGGGCCACTTTGGTGATCCCTTTCCAGCCCCAGGGCTCACCGACACCGCCACCTCAGGCCGCCTGAGCGTCTTCAGGCAGCTGAAAGCAGGCTCGTTTCCTGCTGAAGCCTCCAGTCCACTAGTGCCTTGACATCCTCCAGCGAGCAGGTGGGTGTGCGGAATGGGAGCAGAGTCATTGGGCTGCGTTCTGGTCGGACCAGCCAGCTGTGGTTGCGTTGTTTCAGCAGGACGAATCCGCGGTAACGAACCGCGTATTGATGCCCTTCTTGGAATCCCATGCTCGATGGGGCAATGTGTGGTGACGGCACAATTACAGGGCCCAATATGTGGGGTGTGTGCAAATTACTGATTCTCTTCGGGATCGGGTTTAAATTTGTTTATCGCATTGGAGTTGTCTTGCTCTCGAGGCAGATGGCTTCAGGTTTTTGATTAAGTACTAGTAAAGAATATGTTTCCCTCTGCTTGGAAATTCTGAGGCACTGTGGCGATCAAGGCTCTACATCTGGTGTCTTGGTGAGAGGCATGCTGAACCGCCCCAATGGGGTGGTGTGAATCAGCCAGGGTCACTTTCTTTTCAAGCTCTTCTTCATGGCCGCTCGACTCATGGCGGGTTGGTTTGAACGTGGTGATCATCACGCCGAAGATCATCACGGCCGCTCCCAGAAGTCTGATCAGTGGTCCTGGTGCTGCTCACCGGGCCATGCTGATTGGGCTTAATGACCGTGAGGATTGATACCAGAGGTATTGCGAAACAACGATCAGCAGCGTGGCATCCAGCAGCATGATCAACCAAAAGATTCCTTGGCTGAGGGGCGCAAACTGTTGAAAACCAAGAAGTGACCCGGCAACAACAAAGAACAGCAGGCTGGAGACACAACATTGCGTGCGAACAGGAGTAGTTCAACCTCCAGAGCATCTTTGACAGCCGCTTTGCTGATGATGGATGAGAGGGCCAACTAGTGGTCGACATCAGCCCTTTCATCGTTATCACTCCAGTGCGAACAACAGCACATCGCTGCTGTCGTTGTGGCTTTGCAGGGTCTTGAGATCGGAGGATGATCCCTTGAATCCCAGCCCGTCACCCTTGCGCAAGCGAATGCTTGTAGCCGATGGTCGCGGCAGCTCAATCTCGCCCTCAATCATCTGGATCCAGCCGAGCTCGATGGATTGCACAGGCCACGTCAGGTTCTGACCGGCACTGGGCTGTGTGCGCCAAAGGCTCACCGGGCGTTCGATCGCCATCACCGAAGGGTCGTTTGGGGCCAACAGTGGCGTCCAGGTGTCAGATCCGATGTTGGGCGTCCGCTGTTCGTAAGCCGGGGAGAGTCCTTCTTCGCTGGGCTCGATCCAGATCTGCAGCAGTCGGCAGGCTTCATGGCCTTCATTCATCTCGGAGTGAACGATGCCGGTGCCAGCACTCATGCGCTGAACATCGCCTGCGTTGATCACGC
>JADHMX010000053.1 GCA_016779825.1 Synechococcus sp. BS301-5m-G53
CCGAGCTTGCTGCTCCACATCCGTTGCATGGCCTCCTGCATGGCAGCGGGAAAACCCTCCAGCAATTGATCCAGTTGGGCCTGGATCTCCGCCTGGCCCTCCATCAGCGTGCGCAGGGATTTCCAGAACATGCGGTAATTGGCCTCCGCGGCCACCGGCTGGTTGAAAAAGCAGAAGTGAGCGCCGCCACCGGTCCAGGGCTGAAAGCGCGGATCGAACAGCTCGCAGAACCCAAACGGGCCGTAATCGAGGGTGAAACCACCGGCGGCGCAGTTGTCGCTGTTGAAGTTGCCCTGGCAGTAGCCAACCCGGATCCAGTTGGCCACAAGGGCCGTGAGGCGATCACGGAACAAACGCGCCAACAGCACCACCTGGTCGCTGAACGGCAGGAGGGGATCGATCTCCTCGCGGTAATTGCGTTCGATCAAATGCACCACGATCAGGTGCAGCTCCTGTTGCGCCCGGGGATGGGCATCGCTGCGGGCACGGCGGGCGAACAACTCAAGTTGTCCGACTCGCAGGAAGGAGGGCGCCACCCGGGTGCTGATGGCCGCGGGGTTATCCACCATCACGTCCGGGTCCATGGAGCGTGAGTTGTCGGAGTACCAGGGGCGACGCACCGTCTCGGCATGGGAGACGTAGAGCGTCAACGAACGGGAGGTGGGCACCCCGAGGGCATGCATGAACTCCTGGGCCAGAAATTCGCGCACGCTGGAGCGGAGCACCGCGCGGCCGTCGGCACCACGGCAGTAGGGCGTTGGGCCACCCCCCTTGAGCTGCATCTCCCAACGGCGACCCTCAAACAACCCCTCAAACACCGAGATGGCTCGGCCATCGCCGTAGCCGTTGCCATTTCCAAAGGGGCACTGCTGGGTGTATTCCGTGCCGTAGATCGAGAGGGCATAGCCGGTAGCCCAGCCCCAGGGCCGCATCGGACCGGTGGCCACCCGCAGATCGCCGGAAAACATCCGGCGGAACTGATCGTCCTGGGCCAGCTCGTCACTGAGGCCGAGCTCACTGAACAAAGTTCGGCTGTGCGCCAGGTACTCGGGCTCGGGAAGCGGGGTGGGCGTCACCGGCACGTAGTGGCCGGAGAGCACCTGGCGTGGACGGTGGTCCGCCCCATCCGCGCTGGCCTCCGGATCAGGGGTGAGGGATTCCAGCAGGGAGTAGTCGGCCCGTTCGGCGAACTCAGCAAACGTGGCGGTGCTCATCGGGCCTTGACGCTGACAACATCATCGCCAGGGCTGCGGCCGGGTGTTTTGACCGATGGCCAACCGCAAGCAGAGGTCCTACACCGAGGTGAGTATCCAGGAGAACCGTGGGCAAAGCCAGGAAACTTCGCTCCGACAACCGCCAGGAGGAATTGATCACCAGCCTGATCGGCCTCACCGCGATTTTTGTGGCGACCGCCATCTGGTGGGGCGTGGCTCCCCAGTGGCTCACCAGCAGCTGGCAGACCTTCTAGGCGTTGGGCTCTTCGCCGGGCTAGTAGTCGGGCATGGACGCCTCAGCCCGGAGCTTGCACCAGGGCTCAAGCAGGGTGGGGCGACCGCAATGGGGGCAATCATGCCCCCGCTTCTCCACTTGCGCAAAGGGGATCCAACGGGAGTTGGCCTGCCCCTCGTAGCCGCAGTGCTTGCAATGAATTCGATATTCGGCCATGGCTCAGAGCGCCGGCTTTTCCTGACGTTGAACCGCTTCATGGGCCTGACGGAGGCCATGAACCATGAAGCAATAGGCCGAATTGCAAACCAGGTATTTGCCATCGCCAATGGCATCGATGGTGGACCCGCGCGAGGTGGCAAAAATGCGGCTTTTGAACTCCATCCCATCTCCAAGTGCTGACCTCACTGTTGTGGGGACAATCAGCGCCGGCAACCCGTGTAAAGGCGCATTGCTGCGGGAGTCAAAACCACCGAAGCTGGCTGGTGTGTGTGTTGCCGGGACGACTCAGTCGACGCGTTCGCAATGGTCGCCATCGCAGAGCAATCCGCACTGGGGTTGCTTGGTGCCGTACTGCCAGGGGCGACGCATCGCCCAGTACTCATCCACCAACCCGAGCAGGTAGGTGCCGATGCGCAGCAGCAGAGAAGCCTGTTTCATCCCCTCAAACTGGCAAAAGCGCCGCAAGGCGGCAACAAGGTGGCACGCCATGTATGTGGCACAACACAGCCTGGATGGGTTAGGCCCGATGCAGTGCAACCACACCATCAGCACCAACCCATGAGCACCAACCCGTGAGCAACGAGCCATGACCACCACACAACATTCGAACCAGCTGCTGGAAGAGCTGGTCGCCGAAGAGATCGGCATTCAGATCGATCAGATCGCCGAGGGCCTGCAGCGGGAAGGCTGGCCAATCGCCATGGTGAAGCGGTTCATGCATGTGGCCGTGGAACGACTGCCGGAGTGAAGCCAAGGAGCCACTAGGTGAATCGACTCATCGGTGGCGCACTGTTGCGCTTTTAACAGCAACGAAGCAGTGACTTTGTTGACAGTTCATCGATAACAGCGCCATTCCCGATGAATGTCGTCACTGCCTTTGCGGCCGTTGGCCTTACCGCGGTGTCATGGGACAACACCCTCAGCCGAGCTGGGACCAGGGCGTTCCGACACGCCCTCGACTACCGCGAGCCCTACTGCCGGATGAGTGACAACGAGCTGGTGCTCCTGATGGATGCCGTGCTCGCCCTGCGGCTGGAACGGGGAAACAAGGCTCTGATGCTGGAAGCGGCCAAGGTGCTGACGTCCGATCAAGCCCTCACGGCCTACGCCATGGCCTCGGAACTGATGCGCTCCGATGGGCCCTATTCGGCGGAAGAACGGCGTCATCTCGACCTGCTGGCCTTGATGCTCTCGATCTCTCAGGTGGAAGCCGAACGCATCGACTCGGTCTTCGAGTTGCTGCACGCCCCCCTGGAACCAGCCCTCGCCGTCAACGGCGCTGCTTAAGCGGCACGCTTGTCGTCACCGAACCAGATGCCCCGGCGGCTGTCGGGCAGGCGGATGACGGCGCTCTCATAGCGCTGGCGGCAGCTGCGGGCCCGGAGGTGTTCTTCAGCTTCCTTGAGCAGCATTTGCAGCCTGACGTCGTCCATGGCGTTGCCTTGATGCCCACCCATTGAGACCACGATCCGAGCGGCGTCAAGGGGGCCAGCAACGTGCCAGTCAGGCGTCAGCCCCGGTACTTCACGTTCAATTCCTCTGAGCCGTAGTGGAGCAGGAAGTCTGCTTCGGATTGCTCGGAGAGCAGCAGACAGGTGTGGTGGTTGTATCCCGTTCTGTAGCAGTAGACGTCGAGCTCCTCTGGATTCCGATTGGAGTGAATGATTTCGCCCGTCCGCAGCACGTAGCGCGTCGACATCGCCTTCCAATAACACTGAATGGTTTCGGGATAGCGCTGATCGAGGCCGGCCAATCAGCTCTGTGCTGAGCTGCTCACCGGACGCTCATTCGGCATCGATGTCATTCACCGACCATGTCATTCACCGACAACGTCATTCACCGTCAACGCGGATGAAAAAGCGACTTTCCACATCCATCTCACCCTGCTCATCGGTCTCCTCCGGATCACCCTCCACCAACTCAATGGCGAAATCCTTGTCGTCCAGTTCATGCACAACGCTCTGACCATGCACGAGGTTGTGGACGAGCAGCAGTCGTTTCATCGGTTCATCGCGACAGGTTGATCACAACAGCTTGATCAGAACAGCCTGTGTGGTTCAGCGGAAGCCAAAACCATCACGGCTGGGCTGCTTGGCTGAATACTCCCGCGACAAGGCATCCAGCATCAGGGCGATGTAGCGATCGTCCATGCCGATGTCCTGCTTTAGCTGACGCATCAGGCTGTTGATGCTCTTGAACGCATCTGGAATGTGATGGTCCAGATGCTCCTTGGTGGGTTGGTAGGGCATCGGAGCAAAAAAATTCCCCGCGGAACCTAAGGGAACCACGGGGAGAATATTGTTTCTGCTGAACCGGAGATCAATCCTCTTCGTCTGAGCCACCGACAGGAATCAGGCGGATCTGCTTGCGACCCAGCTTGATCTCATATTCATCACCAGGCTGCAGCTCAAGCAGAGCGGTGTAAGCCTTACCGATCAGCAAATTGCCATTGCCCTGCACCACAGCTTTGTAGGAGAGCTTGCGACCGCCTTTGCCGACGCCGGATCCACCGGTGGAAAACGAAAGGCCCTTGGCCTCAAGCAGGGCCTCGTAGAAGGCCGTGAATTTTACCTGTTCAGAGCCGTCCTTCTTTTTGACGACATAGCCACAACCTTTGGCCAAATCCGTTTTGGCGCAATCGCCAAGTTCCTTGACGCGGTTGAGCAAATCGGCTCCGGTGAGCATGGGTCTGTAGAGACGTGACTTTTCTATTAGAGCCGATATTTTTCAAATTTCAAGGGAAACAAGAGCCGAATTCAGTTGATTTGCCATGAAATCAACGACTGAGCATCTGTGGATGGTTTGAGACAGCCATCAGCAGCAAACAGTTGCTTCCAAGAATGAGTCGGGTGAGTTCGGAATGTTGACGCGCATGAACCGGCAGCAGATGGCTCATGTCCAAGCGGATCCAGTCTCTGGAAGCACGCGCTGGTTCTCAATCAGGACCAATCACTCCTGCCCAGCTCAGCCACCTGCCCCCTTCAGCCACCGCCACGCTCTGGCCCGCTGATCACTTTCGTTGTTGTTGCTACTGGATCGGCATCCAATGGCATCAATTGCGCAGCAATGCCTCGCTTCGGGCTGTCAAAGCCAGATCACGATCGATAGGTTGCCGCGCAGGAACAGATTCAGTTGTGAGCGTCAGTTTGGTTCAACCCGCCCAAGCCATCACGTCCCCCACTGTTCATGGCGCCTGGCAGCTGTTGAGCTACGACGTTGAACAGCAGTCCAATGGCGACACCTTCGCGCCGATGGGCGATCACCCCACGGGCTATGTGATCTTCACGCCGGAGGGTCGTCTCTCCTTCATGCTCTCGGCAGAGGGTCGCCAACCGAGCAGCAACGCCGAGGAGCGATCGGCCCTGCTGAGCAGCATGATCGCCTACACCGGCATCTACCGGCTCGACGGTGACCGATGGATCACCCAGGTGGATGTGGCCTGGAACCCGGAGTGGGTGGGCACGGAACAGACCCGCTTTTTCGCGATCGACGGCGACCTGCTCACGGTGCACACCCCCTGGCGGGTGATGCCCAACTGGCCCGAGAAAGGCCTCACCCGCAGCATTGTTCGCTTTCAGCGCTGCCGCTGAACCGGTTGAGGCGAAGGCTCAGGCGTCGGTCTCGCCCTTCTGGCCACCACAGGCATGGCGGGGTTGGTAGCCCTGCTGCTCGGCCAGGTAGCGGAGGTAAACGATCTGATGACGATCCGGCATGCCCACGGCAGCGATCAGACCCAACGGCCCGAAGAGAAAACCCGCAATAGCCCAGCGATTGCTGTTGCGCGCCTTCTGGGCCGCAACGGTTTTCGACAAGCCGGCGCTGATCAGATGAACGACCAACACCACAATCTGGGACTTGAGATCCACGGAACAGGCGCAGCACACCATGTGGGATAGCCAGCGTCTGCAGCACTGTCAGCCCTAAAACAGCCCTTCACCCCCAGCCGCCGATGATCAGCACCCCCCTCCCCAGCACGGGCGCCGTCAGTGGACTGGGGGAAACCCTGGCCTTCTTCACCCAGGCGGATTTCGCCCAACGGCGCTTTGCGGTCCACGGCGATGTGTTCGAAACCAAGCTGCTGGCCCAGCGGATGGTGTTCATCCGCGGCGAACGGGCGATCGGTGACCTGCTGGCTCAAGGCGATTCCCTCGAGGGTTGGTGGCCTGAAAGTGTGCGGCAACTGCTGGGCAGCCAATCGCTGGCCAACCGCAACGGCCCCGGCCACAAAGCCCGCCGTCGGGTGGTGGGACAACTGTTCTCCAGCGCAGCACTGGCGCGCTACACCCCGTCGATTCAGCAGTTGGTGGCGGAGCTCAGCCAGGAGCTGATCAGCACCAACACACCGCTGCCACTGGCGGCGCGGATGAGGCGCTTCGCCTTTGCGGTGATTGCCACCACGGTGCTGGGCCTGGATGGCACCAGCCGTGATGCCCTGTTCGCCGACTTTGAGATCTGGACCCGGGCCCTGTTCTCCATTCCGCTGGCCATCCCAGGCACCCCCTTCGCCAAGGCGATGGCGGCACGCCAACGGCTGCTGAACCGGATCAAGCGAGTGCTTCAAGCGGGGGGCAACCAAGGCGGACTGGATCTGCTGAGCGGCGGCTTGGATGAAGCCGGCATTCCCCTGGACGACGACGACCTGGCCGAACAGCTGCTGCTGTTGCTGTTCGCCGGCTATGAGACCACGGCCTCATCGCTGAGTTGTTTGTTCCGGGCGCTGCTGCTCAACCCGGAGGTGGAGCACTGGTTGCGCGATGGGTTGGCAAGCGAGGCGGCATCAGCACGGTTGGACGCGACGGTGTTGGAGGTGATGCGGTTGACGCCTCCGGTGGGAGGGTTCTTCCGGCGCAGCCTCGCGCCGATCGAGCTGGCGGATGTGGCCGTTCCCGCCGGGAGCGTGATTCAGGTGGTGCTGAGCCCCACGTCGGCAGGTGATGACGACGATCTGGAGACGTTCCGGCCCCAACGCCACTTGGATGGATCGTTCAAGCAAACCCTGCTGCCCTTCGGCGGCGGCGAACGGGTCTGCCTGGGCAAGGCTTTGGCGGAACTTGAGATCCGCCTGATGGCGGTGGGGCTGCTGCAGGCGGTGGTGCTGCAGCTGCAGCCGGATCAAGACCTGGCGCTGCAGCTGATTCCCAGCCCCACTCCCAAGGACGGTCTGCTGGTTCAGGCCACCGCGCTGTGACTGTGACGGCGACGGCCAAGGGGTTCGATCCAGTCCACCAGCACCTCCTGGTGACGCAGCATCGGCTCCGGCAAGCGGCAGCCGAGGTTGATCTCGCCTTGATCCATCAGGCGGCCGAGGCGGATGGCGGCGGCCTCTTCGGGCCGATCAAAGCTGGTCTGGTGCGAAGCCAGCCAGTCCACCTCGTGCTCGGTGATCACTCCAGTGGAAAGGCTCTCCAGGAAGATTTCTCCGACGGTCATGAGAAACGTGTAACGAATTCGTTACATCCTGGCGCGACCAGCCGGCAACTGCGATTCCTGGCCGCTCATGCCAGCCACTGATCGGCATCCATCACCGTCTTGATCAGTAGACCAAGACGCTTGAACTCGGCAAAGTTCACATCCTTCACCGCCTGATCCAGGCCGCAATCCACCCAAGCACCATCGCGCTGCTCCTCAATGGTGAAGTCCTGCTCGAGGGTGTCGCGGCGGATCCGGTAGGTGATGCCGTCGTCGTGGAGGAAATCGGCGGAAACCAGCTGCAGACCCATCAATCGCTCGCGTCAATCCAGCGATGGTGGCGTGAAGGTGTCGGCCACCGCAACAATCCAGCGGGCCGCCGCCGCCGTCACCTGTTCCTTGGTGACGTTGAACTCCAGATCGTGCCCTTCCTCGAGCAAATCGGGAATGATCGTCTGCCAGGCCATGCCGGCGGCACTGGCATTGAGATCACCGATCAGCACGAAGGCCTTGGCCGCGCCGGTGACGGCATCGGTGTACTCGGGGTTGGCACTCACCTTGTTGCGGTACCAGTCGCCCACCTGATCCCGTTGAGCCTTGCTCAGAAACGGCGGGGCGCCAATGAGGTAGGCATCGAGCACCAGCATCGGGCTGGGCACGCTCTTGCCGGGGTGCTTGAGCTCGAACCAGGCCTGGCCGATCGAGGCGGCATCGGGCCAGTGGCAGAGGATCGCGGCGTCCTGGCTGTCGAGGGAGCGCTGGCTGGCCAGCTGATCGATGCGCTCCAGCAGAGCCGACCCGGTGAGGGGCGGTTCACTGCGGGCGTGCTCGGCCCGCACTTCGTTGATCGCCTCAGCCACGGCCGCCTCGTTTTCATTGAGCTGCTCGAGGGCCCGCTTGAGGTTGGCGTCGGCGTCAGCAGGACTGGCCACGAAGCAGCAGGCGGGGGGCTGATTCCACGATGTCATTCCCCCCTTGATCAGCCGCCCTTGATCAGCCGCCGTTGCAGTAGCGAACGGCTTCGGCCTGGGAGCGGCCCTCGGCCACAACGGTTTCAACGCAGCCGTTGAACAGGCGGCTTTCCTGCTTCACAGCGCAGAGGCCGAAAGCAATAGCTGCCAACGACACGGCAGAGACGACGGTGGCGGAGATCTGAACCAGGCCATAGGCGAGCATTGCCCGCTTCTTGCCGCCGCAGGACTGCTGGTTGGTGGATTCCTCGGACATCACAAAAAAGCAACCGAGAAACCCTATGGATCGAGCGACGGCGTCCGAAGAGAGATGACGGCCGTGATCACCGAACAGGCTTGCCGAGGTGAGTGAAGCAAGTGAATCAGCCGAGGAGATCGATCAGGCCATAGAGCAGCGCCTGGATCGGGATCGAACACCTCGAAGGCCACACCGTTGGTGTTGGTGATCGCAGCGCTGCGATATGGGCACCGGCAAACCTGATGGATTCATCGTCTTAGCGCCCGTCGGGATGACACGGGTGCCGGTGAATGGATCAGAGCGAGCGGTTAAACCCACCTATGGTTAACCCACCCACGCCAACAGGCGGCCACTTCTGTGCCGCCACCTCTGCGACCAAACGGCTTGCGCTTTTGAAGCGCGCAGCAGGCACGGCCTGGCTCATTTGATTCCTCAACTCGTTCAAGATTCCGATCGGACAATCGCCACCAGCGAGGTCATTTCAGACAGAAAAACATCAGCATTTGTCTACTGCGAAGGCCACTTCTCCGGACTCGATGGCAAGACGGCCCACGGTCTTGTTCGTCATTGCGACGGGTACAACATTCGCGCTGTCATTGACAGCCATTGCGCCGGTCTCGACGCCGGATTCGTGCTCGATGGGATTGCCAACGGCATCCCCATCGTGGCGGACTTGGCAGAGGCCTTGGCCTTGCTGGACGGGTCGAAGGGAACCCTCATCTACGGCATGGCACCAGCCAGCGGACTGTTTAGCGACGAGGACCGTCACACGCTGCTGACGGCGATGGCCGCTGGTCTCAATCTGGTGAGCGGCATGCGGGAGTTCCTCGGTGATGAAGCCGCATTTCAGGCCACAGCCCAGCACCATGGCGTGGCGATACGCGACGTGCGTCGCCCCTCAGCCCTCAGAGATCTCAAGCTGTTCAGCGGCAGCATCAGCCGTGTTCCCTGTGCTCGCATCGCCGTGCTCGGCACGGACGGCGCCATCGGTAAACGCACCACGGCGACACTTCTGGTCGAAGCCCTACGGGACGTTGGCATCAGTGCCGTGTTGGTGAACACGGGCCAGACCGGTCTGATCCAGGGGGGGCGATACGGGGTGCCTCTCGATGCGATCCCCTCCCAGTTCGGCTCCGGGGAGGTGGAAGCAGCGGTGGTGGCGGCCTACGAGGCCGAACGTCCACAGGTGATCGTGATTGAAGGCCAAGGAGCCCTCAGCCATCCCGCTTACCTGTCCTCGAGCTTCATTCTGCGAGGGAGCCAGCCCCAGGCCGTGATCCTGCAGCATGCGCCAGCACGGCGCCATCTGAGTGATTTTCCCTTTGTGCCGATGCCCACGCCAGCCAGTGAGATTCGGCTGATCGAGTCCTTCGCCCCAACGCGGGTGATCGGTCTGACGATCAACCACGAAGGCATGGATGATGCCCAGCTCACCGCGGCGATCGCCCTCTACGAGTCCGAACTCTCCATCCCGGTGACCGATGCCATCAGCCGACCGGCAGCGAATCTGGTGACCATGGTGGTGCGCGCCTTCCCGGAACTCAGTGGCGTGCGGCAGCCGCTGGCCCTTTGAGTGCCCCTCGCCTCGAGATCAACCTCCCAAAACTGCATCACAACGCCCGAACCCTGGTGAGGCGGCTTGCCGCCCAGGGGATCGCAGTCACCGGCGTGAGCAAGGCCACGCTCGGGATGCTTGAAATCGTTCACACCTGGCTGGGCGCAGGTGTGGGCTCCATCGGCGAATCGCGCATTGAAGCCATCGAAGCCCTGGTGCGCAGCGGCATCACTGTGCCGCTGCTGCTGGTGCGATCGCCGATGCTCAGCCAGGTGGATCGAGTGGTGGCCAGTGCCTCGATCAGTTGCAACACCGACATCGACGTGCTCAACGCCCTGGCCGCAGCGGCGAAGCAGCAGGGTCGATGCCACGGGGTGCTGCTGATGGTGGAACTCGGCGATCTGCGGGAGGGAATCCTGCCGGCCGACCTGGAATCCGTGGTCCAGCAGATCCTCGCCATGTCCAATCTGCAGCTGATGGGCATCGGAACCAACCTCGGCTGCCAGCACGGCATCGCACCAAATGTGGAGAACATGGGCGATCTCTCCCGGCTCACGACGGCCCTGGAGCAACGCTTCCATCTGACCTTCCCCTGGTGCTCCGGCGGCAATTCAGCCAATCTCCCCTGGCTGGCAGATGGCGGTGATCCGGCCAGGATCAATCACTTGCGGCTTGGGGAGGCCCTGCTGCTGGGCCGCGAACCCTTGCATCGCACAGCAATCCCTGGCCTGCACACCGATGCCATCAGCCTTGTGGCCGAGGTGATTGAAGCCAAACACAAGCCCAGCCAACCCTGGGGCGAGCGCGGCCGCACAAGCTTCGATGGATCGCCGACTGCTCCGCGACGCGAGGGATCGTCCCAACGTGTTCAGCGGGCCCTGCTGGCTTTGGGGGAACAGGATGTGGATCCGGCTGGTCTCATTCCCCCGCTGGGCACGGTGATCCGGGGCGCCTCCAGCGACCACCTGGTGGTGGAAAGCCCTGGGCAGCCTTTGGCTGTGGGTGATGAACAGCGCTACCAGCTCAGCTACAGCGCCCTGCTCCGGGCAATGACTTCTCCCTTCGTGGATCGTTGCTTCGTGGACCATGACGTCGTGGATGGTTCCTGCATCGCTTCATCCGCTCGTTGGGGATGACGGTGTTGCCAGTGAGCTCCACGGATTGAGATCCATCCTTTTCACGGCGCACAAACCAAAGGCGATGGCTGCCGCAGACCTGCTGGTTGTGGGTGGCGTCGCTGTGATCCAGCGGCGGAATCAGCCGAGGGGATCGATCAGGCCATAGATCAACGCCATCACCGCCAGCTGGGTGCGATCCGCAGCACCCAACTTGTCTTTGGCATTCACCACGTGGGTCTTCACCGTTTCGACTGAGATGCCGAGGCTGCTGCCGATGCCCTGGTTGGTGAGGCCGCGGGCCACCCCGGCCACCACCTCAAGCTCCCGCTCGGTGAGTTCTTCAATCAACGGCGGCAGGTTCGGATGCGGCGCCTGGGCCGCACCAAGCTGGCGAATCTCCTCGGGGAAATAGACGCCGCCTTCGGAAAGGGTTTGGAGGGCCTGAATGAAATCGCCCTTGCCGGTGCCGAGGCTTGATTTGAAGATCACCGCGTCGGCATAGGCCTGCATCGCCTCCTGCACCACGGCCTGGGTTTC
>JADHMX010000054.1 GCA_016779825.1 Synechococcus sp. BS301-5m-G53
TCAGACCTGAAAGCCGGGATCGATCTCGGCCATGGCCCGCGTCGCACGCTCTCCGAGCTCGGCGTGGGCTTTTCCATGGCTGGCGATCAGACATCCGGCCTGACGCACATCGCCGGTGTTGTAAGTGAGGTCGGCCTGATCGGCATGGGTGAAACGACCACCGGCCGCCAGCAGCACCGCCTCCGGAGCCGCCATGTCCCAATCCTTGGGGGCGCTTTT
The DNA here is from genome assembly GCA_016779825.1 of Synechococcus sp. BS301-5m-G53. Classification (GTDB taxonomy): domain Bacteria; phylum Cyanobacteriota; class Cyanobacteriia; order PCC-6307; family Cyanobiaceae; genus Parasynechococcus. The sequence continues at coordinate 220 of JADHMX010000054.1, forward strand.
GCCGGAAAGGGAAACGTAGAGGTCGGTTTCGCCTCTCAGGATCGTGGCCACCTTGAAGCCAACGCTGCCCACGGCTTTGGAACCGCCGAGATTGAGGGCATCAATCAGCTTCACGAGTCGGTCGTCACGGTGGCTGCGGCTAGCCACCAGGATCAGATCGGAAACCGCGGTTCTGTCGCTGAAGCGAACCGGCGACCGTTCACCCTGACGGTCTTCACACCAGGCACCCTCCCCAACGATGCCGATCCAAAGCTCATCGGCCTCCGGCAGCAGCACCACGCCAATCACCGGCCGCTTGTCGCGCACGAGAGCCAGATGAACGGCGTATTCGCCCGTGCCCTGCAGGAAATCCTTGGTGCCATCCAGAGGATCGAGAATCCACAGCCATTCGGCCGGCACAGGTTGCCCCTCCGTGAGCTGCTCCTTGGCGGTCTCTTCACTAAGCAGCGTCCAGTCGGCATCAGGGAATGCGGCAGACAGACCGTCCAGCAACCACGTGTTCACGGCCAGATCAGCCGCGGACACCGGGCCCTCTCCGCCGTCATCAACACTCAAGGCCTTAGGGAAACCGTGCGGGGGCTGCTCGCCGCGGGCATAGGCCCGCAAGATGTCGGCGGCTCCCCAACTCAGGCGACGCAGTTCCGTCAGCAGAGCCTCTTGGTTAACGCCAGCGGGAAGAACGGCAGAGCTGGGCATCATGATCAACACAGGCGCTCGCCATTGTGATGCAGCGGGATGAACCAAGCGGCGGCAGCCTCTATCTGGTGGGCACCCCCATTGGTCATCTGGGGGACCTGTCGCCACGCGCCCGCGATCTGCTCCGCAGCGTGGATGTGATCGCCTGTGAAGACACCCGCCACAGCGGACAGCTGCTGAGCGGTCTTGGGGCCAATGGGCGCAAGCTGTCGTTTCATCAACACAACACCCGAACACGCTTGCCCCAACTGCTGGAGCTGCTGGCGGAGGGGCAAAGCCTGGCGGTGATCAGTGATGCCGGGCTACCCGGCATCAGCGACCCCGGTGAAGAGCTGGTGGCTGCCGCGCACCAGGCTGGCCATCCGGTGATCTGCATCCCCGGCCCCTGCGCCGCCACCACCGCTCTGGTGAGCAGCGGCTTACCCAGTGGACGCTTCTGCTTCGAAGGATTTCTGCCGGCCAAAGGCAAGGAACGGCGGGCCCGTCTCGAAGCCATCAGCCACGAAAGGCGCACCACCGTTCTTTACGAAGCGCCGCACCGCCTGATCACACTGCTCGAAGAACTGGTGCATCACTGCGGCGGCAGCCGTCCCCTGCAGGTGGCACGGGAACTCACCAAACGCCACGAAGAGCAGGTGGGGGCAACAGTGGAGCAAGCTTTGCTGCACTTTCAGCAGCACCCCCCCCAAGGGGAATGCACGGTTGTGCTGGGGGGAGCAGCGCCTGCAGATGCGGAAGAACCCGACGATGATGACCTGCTCAGGCAGCTGCAGGCGTTGCAGGACGAGGGTGCAAGCGCCAGCGACGCTGCACGGCAACTGGCCCAGACCACAGGGCTGTCCAGGCGAAAGCTCTATGCCCTCTTGCACCAGGGCACGTCAAACTGAGCCCGTCGACGGTTGTGCTGTGTTGATTCGCCTTCGTCTTCTGCTGATCAGCTTTGGCGGTGGCCTGCTGCTGCTGCTGCTGCTGTGCCTTGGCGCGCAGAACCTTCAGGATCGCCACGCGCTCCAGCTCGGAGGCCAACGATCCGTGCCGCTTCCCACCGGTTTTCTGGTGGGCATTGCGCTGGTCATTGGCGTGATTAGTGGCGGAACCGCCACCGCCGTGCTGCTTCCCGATCAGCGCGATCGCTTCGATTAAGAGCGGTCAGATCCGGCGCTCAGGCATCCAGGGCAATCAGCGTTCCATCCAGCACCAGCCGTGTGATGCCGCGGGCCAGCAGATAACTGCTGGTGCGCTGAAAAACAGCCGTATCAGGAACCTTGATCACCCGTTGACTGCGCCCGCACTGACGCTTGGCAGCCCGAGGGTTTGCAAACAAGCACAACCCCTGGCGTTCCTGTTCGGTGTCGTCGAGGAGGCCCAACTCTGGGAATTCCTTAAGGGGGCGAGCATCCAGCTCGACCACCTTGTCAACCAGCATGTAAGCGCTGTCGGGCAGCAGATCGACACTGAACGGCTGGGCTTGATTCAGGGGGCGATCACTGAGATCTCCCACACCAAGGAGGGGAACAAGCTCGGTGAAGGTTTCAGCGCTGCCGTTGTCATCGTCGTCAGCGAGCTCCTCGTCGGGATCCTCGCCGAAGTCATCCGCGTCATCGAGAGCCAGGCTGCTGTCGTCGTCATGAGGGGAGTCAGCCTCAGGGTCTTCAGCCTGAGTAACGGCTGCCGAGGGAGGGGTGACAGACCCTTTTTGCCGGCTGGCCTTCAGTGCGGCGTAGGCATCAGCGGGCAACAGTGCTTTCACCGTGCGGCTAACGGTGTTGGGACTGCAGCCAAAGGCCTCAGCCAAAGCAGCTGTTGACTCGCCGGCCTTGTAGCGACCGACCAGATCCTGCTTCTCGCTGTCGCTAAGACGACGCGGGGCCATGGATGCCGATCAAGAGCCCATCACATTAGGAGGCACAAGGCATCCAGATCCAGCCTTCCCTGAACCAGCCTGCCAAAATGCTGACGCTTGCTCCCTTAGCTCAGCTGGATAGAGCAACTGCCTTCTAAGCAGTCGGTCGATGGTTCGAATCCATCAGGGGGCGTTTCAACAAAGCCAATCCGACGAAGAAGTCTCGGAATCGATCCCATGGGTTGGCGAGCCCCCCGGTTTGGCGAAGGGCATCGTTCCAGACAGACGATCAGCTGTAGGCCTTGGCGATCAGGGGGCCTGCTTGCTCATCTGACAGCACTGGTGTGACCTCCCAATCGAGGCACTCTGCCCACTCCGCTGCGTGCTCATAACAAGCATCGGCATTGTCAGCCTCAACAAGGATCCAGCCTTCGACCGAGCCAGGTCCATGCCAACGCTTCCATGACGTGCACTCTGGGAAGGGAGCACCGGTCGCCAGGAACTTCTTGGCAGCAATCTCGTGGTAACCGGTCTTGAAAGACCAATGCATCAAAAAGGTCATTGGAAGTGTTGAAGCCAACGAACACTCCCACAGGTCCGTCATCTTGTCTGTGAGCGCAAACACGGCCCATCGCACCGAAGCGCACAAGCTGCGGGGTTGAACGCAGGGAGAGCGGATCAACAAAGCCCGAAAATGTTGTCTTCGCCACTTCAAACGGCAGGCCACCAAGGCCATGACACAAAGGCGTCTTAAGCAACTCCGATGTCGCACCCAGAGCTGATTGTGCAGACACCCCGAGGCTCATCCATTCAGAAAACTGAAGATGGCCAATTCCTGGTGTGCGATGCAGAAAACCAGTGTCAGTTCACGCGCAGCCTCTACTTGGCAGAGGAAGAACTCGGGGGGATAGAACGTGGCTATGCCTTCCCCTACGCAACGAACTTTCGCAAACACCTGAGCTGAGCCGTAAGGGTTTTCCTCCCAGTCGAAATCAGCAGTCATCTTGCATCCAGCGACAAGCGCGGTTACATGGAAGCCATGCAGCCCCATGGCGGAATGCCAGAGCTTCTCAAGCGTCAGATTGACCGCCTGGAAACCGCCATTGACCTCTCAACGGACTGGCTTGAAATTCAATACCTGATGGTTGAGCTCGATCAGCTCAAAGCCTTGTATGAAGACGCGGAATCAGACGCTGCTTGAGCGGTTGTTGACGTAAGCCTCAGGTCAACATCCGTAGAGATCAGCATCAGATCAGACCAGGTTCTGGAGTGTCTTTAAGCCATCCCTGTCAGCCTGAGCGTTGAGCTGATGTGCCATGGCATGAACAACGAGCAGCAGACAGAACTCGAGCGTCTAGAGCGTGTGCTTGCGGTGGCCCAGCGGAACGGAAACGAGCTCTTCGTCCAGAACATCGAACGGGAGATCGCAGCCGTTCAAAGGGGTGAAAGCTCGCCCCTCATTGAGGAGTACCTCACAGAGGAAGAACGGGAAGCAAGGGGGGTCGATAACCAGACCGAGGTCTGATGAGATCGCTTGCCGCATGCACAGTTTTCCAATCTTCGGCATCACCCAGAACTGAAGGCCCACTCAAGACAGCAACCCGCTTCGAGCCTGCTGGCCTGGAAGGCCAATCAATGACTGACCGCACTCTGGATATGTCAACAGCATTGCGCGAAGCCCAGCTGCAGCACCTCGAGGCCTCTCTCGCCGCCAAGGCGGTACAGAAACCAGAAAGGAGGAACGCAACGACCATCGCCGCCGGATCCCCACGAGGCCAAGAGCCAGCGTCAGGCGACTGAAAGGCACGCCACCCCAACCGTTGATCATTCAGGCCCTCAAGGCAATGCGCCTTAATGCCGATGACTTTGTGCCTTTAAGGCACAAAACTGAGTGCATCGAGATCGGAGGAGCCGATGACGGACGACACTCCACCCCAGCAGATCCAAGAAGCAGACTGACTTTCTGGCCCCTGCTCCAACAGTCTCAACCATGCCTGGGTTGGTCCTTTGGTGGGCACGCAATGGTCCGCCACACCAATCGACGCTCCACTTGCACCGTCTCAGGTGCCCCCGGAGAAAACGACCCAACACCTCGAGCCCATGGCCCCAGGGCGCCTCGAGCCAGACGCTTCGACCCTGTCTCTCTTGATTTGAAGTGATGGGTTGAACGATGCACAAACGAGCGAGTTAGGCCGTCTTTCCACCGGGAAGGGCGGCCTTCCTCTTTGGTGGCTCGCCGATGCAACGAAGTGAACCCAATCTGATCTAGGGCTCACGTTTAAAAGCGAAAGAAAGGGACGTTGAATAATTTGGAGGTATCACCATCAACGAAGGGTTCTGCAGAGGAGCATTCAAGCGTCTGTATCCTCAACATCTGCCCCAGATCCAACACCCTCAGCCACAGGATCCTGTCCAGGACGCCAACCACTTTCCCAGACCTCCCGCGTCTTAATGTTCAGCTGATCGCGTGAGATTCCCCACAGCGTGAGGCATTTCTGCAGATCGCCCCGGATATCGTCTGCCCCAGGAAACTCCGCATATCGAGAAAACAATGCGGCAATCGTGGTCAGCTGCTGAGGGCCTGGCTCGCCCTCATGGCCCAACACAGCATCAATCTGGTCGCGATCAATGGCGTAGAGCGGGTGAGTCTGCTGGGTGTTGTCGGTCATGACGAGATCATGCCTGAACAGGGCCGCCAGAGCAGCAGATCAGTCGAGCTCCCAGCATTCAGATCCACGACTGGTGAGCAGGCATACAACATGCTTTTCCTCGCTGATCAAACGATACGTATGCCCATCGGCATCACTGCGGGCACGCGCATGCCAGAACGCATTGTCTTTGGAGGCATGCTCGGCACGAATGGACCAACCCTCAACTGTGAGCTCTTGAACCGCAAACATAACGTTCGTGCGAACTGAGCAAAGGCTCGAGGGTCGCAGGGATGCTGAGCGAGATCAACAGAAACTTGTTGGGATCGCTTGATCAGCTGTTGCAATCAACGCAACGCTGAAATTTTGTCGACGCTTGAGCCAATTTCCTCGATGGAAAGACGTTCTTTCGCGGCATCGTTGTGAAGACGAAAAAGGAAACCATTCACCCATGCCGTCTCTTTGTTGTTGACCTCATGGCCACGGTCAACGAAACCTGGCTGCTGTTGAAAAAGGTGCAGAAGAATGGTCAGTACATCCTGCGGAGAGAGGTTTTCAGGGTCAATCGATGGAAGCTGATCCCTTACATCCAGATAAGACAGTGATCCGGTGGTCGCAACGTCAAAAGCCACTGTCGCCAGGCAAGCGATACCCAACTATCCAAACAAAAAGCCCCACCGAAGCGGGGCTTTTTCCCTGGAATGAAACAGGGATCAAAGCCAATTGGCACGCATCGCCTCGTAAGAGACCCCTCTGTATTTCAATTGTGTGGGGGCAACTTTCTTTGTCGCCAGTTTGACGGGAGAGAGATGCGCAGAGGTGTAGTCGCTGGATTCAGATCCGCGAGCCAAGACCTTTTGTGAGTTGTTGCGGAGCTGCACGCGCAGCTCGCGCTCCTTCAAGAGCTGAAGAGCATTCATGGTGTTCCTCGTAGAAAGCTCAGGCCCCGTTCCATGCCCTGAGTCGAACTGCGCCTCGCCATGCAGCAAGGTGAACGTTCGTAGCGGTTGCTACAAAAGTAGTATAGGGCATGCGTGCACTGATGTGCTGTTCATGCTGTTACAGCTCTGAGCAATCAAATCAAGTGCAAATGCAACAGATGCTCCAACGCAAGCGAATTGTGATCGTCTTCGTTGGTCGTTCTTAATTCAAGGTTGAAAAACAGCGCTGATTGTTCCCGAACAAAAGGCCCTGCATGCCACGTTCCCGGATGAAGCTTGATGGCTTCACCGGGTTGAAACTTGATCAGAGCGATGGACGACGCGGGGGGCGGGCAGCCGGACTCCGTCGAGGGAGCCATGGCAAGCCACCAGGGCTTTGCATCTGCAGATCCCAAACACTGACTCACGCGATGATGCCGCGTCATCGCCTTGAGAACGGAAGGCCGGCGGCGGATCCGCATTACATAAAAACGTGGTCGACCATCTGCATCGAAGTACAGATCGGCATCGGCTGGGCCGAACACTGCAGGATCGTTCTGCGGACGCAACAACGTGCCACAGCGCTCCAACCAGGGCGAATCTGATGAAATCGGCGTCAGGCTCTGGTTTCCCTGTTCATTCATCCGGTCACGATATGAAAACCAGGCCCGACACCCGCCCCAAAAATGGTGCCTTGGGCCACTGACGCCCGGGTCAGAACTCCCTATCACCCGAAAAAGGTGAACCGATCATGCTGACCACCTCGACACGCTTGAAACTGCAAAACATATGCAGCCGCTTGGCCCAGGGAGAATTCGTGTCACTCCAGGAACGTGTCTACCTTCAAAAATTCGCCGAACGCGATCGCAGTGTGAGCACATGGGTGAGCAGAGCGCAGCGGTTTCAACGGGAAGGCACACAACAAGGCCTCGATGGCCTGATGGCCGATCTCGACCTGGGACGGCGTCATCCCGATGACCCTGAGCATCCAGAAGATGATCTCGGCGACTGGTTCAGCAATGCCTCGCCTTGGCTGCGCCGTGACTGACGACCCTCAGCCGGGATCGTCGAGTGAGCCGAAATGGTTGACGGCAACCTCTTGCAGCATTTTCAACGATTCAAGAGCAGCCAAACGTTTCTGGGCTTGAGCCAACATCGGCTTGCCGTGCGGAACGCAAGATTCAATCAGGGATGCAGCCTCTGCAGCTTCAGCCTTCACCCATCCGGTGCATCGCTCGAGTTGTGTGGTGAGATCGCCATCCCGCAAGGCGCCCGAGTAGTTCGGCCCAGCGAAAACTTCGAGAAGTGTCGCCAGTGCACCTCTGGCCTGCTCCCGATTCACCGTCATAGGGCTTGTGGAATACAGATCCACACTGGCAGCCCAGACACAAAAAAGCCGCCTCAAAAGGGCGGCCGGGTGATGGGGATATCCACAGCCTACCTGAACGCACCAGTAATTGCAGGCCATTTGAAGAAACAGCGACAACACAAGCCGGCGAACTTTTCCACCATCCTGTGGATAACTCGCGATCACCTGGCGATTGGTGGGCTTTGCTCCACCAGATGTAGTGGGTCCGCTGCACAAACTTGACGAGAAGCACTACACTTATCGAATCGCCAGGTGATGGGGATTACTTGGCTTATTCCTCCGTCTATCGGAGGTTTTTTTATGGCTTGTTCAACGACCAGCCACGCCAGCCTTGAAAGCTCTCCAGCCAAAGATGAAACCTTTCTTGGTCACACTGGGCTCAATCAACCCGTCAGGTGAGCCCTAAGGACAGACTCCAACCAGTGGCATCACCAGTGACATCCTGAAAGAACTCAGTCGGTAAAGAGTCAGATCAAGACGACCGATGGCCATACGCTTGATTCATCCAAGACAAGATCCAGCCAAGATGCGTGTCCTCGTTGGATTTCTGCTGCTGTCGACAGCCCTCAGTGTGCTCTCGTCCGCTGCACGCGCTCTGGATCTGGGACGTTGTGAGCCCACCAAGGCCGTAAAAATCATCGATAAGGCACTCGGCGAAGGAAAAACACTTCAGCAAGCGATGGAAATGATGATCAAAGCAAAAGTGTTCGACGGTTCCAAAGCATGCATCACCTTTATCCGAGAAAACTCCATGACCATGCGCGATCCCCACCCAAGGGCCTTTGAATCGCTCTGGATGAACTAGGAATCGAGCGAAAAGACCAAGTTCCATCGCATCACGACCCAAAAGCAGCCGATCCAAAACGTTCACCATCGAACTGCCTTGCAGAACGACTCTGCATCGTGAGCTGAACTGTTTGCTTTCTTTCCAAACCCCTCGAGTCAGTTCCAGATGGTGTCGGTTTGGTGGAGAACCCTGCACCGGCTCACCGGTGCACGATCAAACCCGACATCATCGGATCAAGCACACGGCGAAGCATGCAAACCCCACGACGGATCAACGATCCTGCCAACAGCCTTGCCGTACTGGTTGCCGTCGTTCTCAGCGCCCTGCTGTTCTTGGGGCAGGCCTTGTTCATTGTTCCCGCCGGCAAGGTTGCCGTGGTCACAACCCTGGGCAAGGTGAGTGGGGGATCGCGACTTCCCGGCCTGAATCTCAAGGTCCCATTCATTCAAGCGGTGTATCCCTTTGATGTGCGAACCCAGGTCAAACCAGAAGAATTCGCCACCCTCACCAAAGACCTCCAGGTGATCGAGGCCACCGCAACCGTGAAATATGCCGTCCGCCCAGATGAAGCCGGACGGATTTACCGAACGATCGCCGGCAACGACCGCGAGATCTACCCCCGCATCATTCAACCGTCACTGCTCAAAGCACTGAAATCAGTGTTCTCTCAGTACGAGCTCGTCACCATTGCCACCGAATGGAATGACATCTCTTCACTGGTGGAGCGCACCGTCGCCGAAGAACTCGACAAATTTGATTACGTGGAGGTGCGAGGGCTGGACCTTACTGGCCTGCAAATCGCCGAGGAATATCGCGCTGCCATTGAGCAGAAGCAGATTGCAGAGCAGCAACTGCTCCGGGCCCAAACGGAAGTGAAGATCGCTGAACAGGAAGCCCTTCGTTACGACACGCTCAACCGCAGTCTTGATGATCAGGTGCTCTACAAGCTGTTCCTCGATAAATGGGATGGCAAAACGGAGGTGGTACCGGCACTTCCCGGCAGCAGTGGCAGCACACCTCCAGTAATTGTGGGGCGACGCAGCTGATGCAGCATCGCCATGGCCGTTGATCAGGAGGCTTTGCTCGAAGAAGGCCATCGGCTGGATGAGTTGCACCGCAGCTACGACGGCGAAGCACGGCTGAACGAATCCTTCATCGTTCTGACGGTTGGCGCCAGCCTGATTGCCAGCCTGGGATTGCTGGCCAACAACGCCGCCGTCGTGATCGGCGCCATGGTTGTTGCCCCCTGGATCCTGCCGCTACGGGTGGCGGTGTTCGCCGTGCTGATCGGACAAGGCCGGCTACTGTCCCGATCCCTGATCACGCTTGCGGCCGGTGCAGGAATCACCTTGATCCTGTCGATGGGATTGGGCCTGATCGCACGAAGCCAGGGCTTGCTTTTGGTGGAGGCCTTGCCTGAACAGGTCACCACTCGACTGGAGGCCAATATTCTCGATCTGGGTATCGCCTTGGCAGCGGGTGCCGTCGCGAGTTACGCCAAGGTCAATCCTGGGGCCGTTAGTTCGATGGCGGGAACAGCAATTGCTGTTGCTCTTGTGCCGCCTGTATGTGTGATGGGATTGATGCTCGCCGCCTCGAGCATGGATGGCGCCCAAGGGGCTGCACTGCTCTATGCCGCCAACCTGCTGGGCATTCTGATTGGTGGGATCACAGTGCTGGCAATTCGTGAGCCTTACTTCCGTGAGAAACTCAGGCAACGGCGACGCTCCCGCCTGCCGGTGCTGCTGGCCGTGGGCTTGGCGGTGCCAGTGGGCCAAAAGCTGTATGGGAGGTATGAACAACACCTTCTAACGCTTAGACAAGAGGCCGCGAAAGATCAGATTGAAAATGAGATCAGCCGCTTCCTCAAAAATGAGACTTTGACCTTTGGTGCCAACGACGCCGTCGAACTTGAAAAAGTCATTTTTGACTGGCCCAATTACTGGGAGCAAAATCGAGCCCCAACCTTTCAGGTTGTTGTTCGATCGGTCGATCCACAGCTACCGAGTTTCAAACAGGTCCAAAAAATTCAAGACACCATCAACAGCAGAGTTTCAGGGCAATACCCTGGCCTCGAACTGCAGATGCAGGTGCAACGCATCAATGTGAGCGTGGTGAAAGGACAGGAGGTAGAGGAGGATGTTGATCTGGAACAGATTTTGAGTGAACCAGAGAAACCCCTAGCAGCGGTGCAGGTGATTGAAGATGAATTGGTCAATAAACCAAATACACCTACCGAAACGGAGATCTGCTCCGAGCCTGACTGCTAAGACATTAAGGGCGCTTTATTTACGCGTCAGGATCACAAACAGAGCGTGGATCACAGCGGCTGGCCACATGCCAAACAACACCGGAAAACCGAGGCCACCAACGGCAAAGAGATAAATCACCAGGTTGATCCAGAAGGCCTGAGACAATCCCACCTGAGTGAACACTCCGAGGGGTGGAATGAACAGGGCAATGATGACCCGAAAGATGTCGCCGCAAGTCATGGGGAAAGCATGCGATGGTTCTTGTCTTAGCAAGGACTCTCTAGGTCAAAAACGACGCACAGCATTGGACCATCCTCGAACAAGGTTCTTTGCCGACGCATTGATCAAACTCGTATCCGCCTAGGTGAAGGTGGCTCGTACTGCAGAGAGTGCGGCCAAGCCAATCAAGAAGGTCAGGGTCAGAAATGAGATTGAGCGTCTCATCAGCTCTATGCCCTCGATCCAGCTTGGCGACTTTGAACTGGTCGTCACGATCTCTCTGTCCCCATCTGGGGGAATTTTTCGCACAACAAAAAGCCCCCACCTTGCGGTGGGGGCTTTCCGATTCAGTTGACCTGAATCGTTTGGACTGTTCCGAATGGAACAGGTTGATTCCAGATCAACCGATGGCGGGAGCTTGCAGAGCCACAGGAGTGGACTCAGC
>JADHMX010000055.1 GCA_016779825.1 Synechococcus sp. BS301-5m-G53
CCCCATACCTCATCGAGCCGGCGGTCACGACCGCAGCTGAACCGGTAGAAGCGGTAGCGGAGCGTGTTGGTTTTGGCGTAGTTCTGGTGGTAGCTCTCAGCGGGCCAGAACGTCTTAAGAGGCTTGATCTCGACTTTGAGCTTCGATTCAGGCACCCCCAGTTCCCTGGCAACCGCAGCCCTGCTGGCCCGAGCACTCTGAGCCTGCGCCTCACTTTTAGTAAAAATCACCGGCCGATAGGAATCGCCGCGGTCGCAGAACTGACCACCGCCATCGAAGGGATCCACATTGCGCCAATACGACTGCAACAGGCGGGGATAACTGATCTTGGCAGGATCGAACCGCACCTCCACCACCTCCTGATGACCGGTGGTCTCGCTCGTCACCTGCCGGTACGTGGGCCGGGCCACAGTCCCACCGCTGTAGCCACTCTCCACCGAAAGCACCCCGGGAAGTTTCTCCAGGTCACTCTCTAAGCACCAGAAACAGCCCCCAGCAAGCACGGCATTCTCCACGGCCGCGAACACGGAACCTGGAGCCCCGAGCAGCAGGGCTCCCACCATGAGCAGAGGCAGAACGAGGCGCATCACGAGGCGGTTGGGGTGGGGGGAAGCTGGTCGAGAATGGCGCAGGCGGCGCGATCGGTGACGCCGGGTTTGCCAAGCGTTTCTGTGAGCCGTTTGTAGCCACTCAACATGACCTCCCGCGCGGCGGGGTTATCCAGAAGCGGTGCCGCTAACTCCACGAGTTGGTCGGCATCAAAGGCATCCTGCAGGAGCTCCGGCACCAGGCGCTCATCCAGCAGCAGATTCACTGGAGAGATGTGCTTCACCTGAAAGCGCAGCAGATGGCGTGCCACCCAGGCCGTAACCCGGCTCACCCGATACCCCACCACCTGGGGCACTCCATGGAGCGCCAGTTCCACATTCACCGTGCCTGATTTGCCCAGGGCCAGATCCGCCGCCGCGAACAACCACGGCTTCATGGTGTCGGCCTCTGCGGCCGGCACCACGGAGGCCCGCACACCAGCAGCAGACAGGGCCTCCTTGAGGGGCTGTTCAAAGGAGGCCAGTCCGGCAGGAACCATCACATCCAAGGAGGGATCGCGAGCTTGTAGCCGGGCTGCCGCCTGCACCAACACCGGCATCAGGTACTTCAACTCCTGGGGCCTGGATGCTGGAAATAACAAGAGCAGCCGGCCTTCCGGCGGCAGCGACAGCCGCGCGCGGGCGGCGACCCGGTCCGGACGGTTGGCCACACTGTCGAGGAGGGGGTGGCCAATCCACGTCACATCTGCCCCCCGACTGGCATAGAACGAAGCTTCCTCCGGAAAAATGGCCAGAATCCGATCGGTGAACTTCAGCAGCTGGGTGGTACCTCCGTCACCGATGCGCCAGGCCCACTCCTGCGGTGCGATGTAGTAAGTGATCGGAACCGACGGCAACCGCCGCCGCAAACTGTTGCCCAGGCGCACATTCGCCCCCATGTAATCGATCAACACCACCCCATCCGGTGGACGCTGCTGCAGCACTTGATCCACGCGGGCCTGCAGCTTGAGGGTGGGCATCACCAGAGGAAGGGCCTCCCACAGGCCAATCGCCCCCATCGGCGACGTATCCGCCAGCAGTTCCGCTCCAGCCGCCTGCATCCGGCTGCCGCCGAGAGCCAGCACCTCCAGATCCAACCCTCTGAGGGAGGCCTGCCGGTGCAGGGCCTCGATCAACAGACTTCCCTGCAGATCTCCCGACACCTCACCGGTGCTGATCAGCAATCGCACCATCAACGAGAGCCAACTGCCGGTATTGGACCACGACGCCCAGAGGTAATGGACCCTTCAAGGAAGGTGCAGAGGTGATCCGCCAGAGGCAGGAGGGACTGCTCTCGAGCCAGTTTGAGGCCCTCGGCAATCACATGGTCGGAGCGATACAGCAGCGACCAGATCTCCTGCAGTTGCTTGAGGTCCTGGCCATCGTCCTTGCGATCAAGGCCCCGCCGGCGCAATCCCACCCGGTTCAGTCCGCGCACCCGTCCGGGGTGTCCCTCCACAAGGCAGTAAGGGGGGACATCACGATCGACCCGTGTCATGCCACCCACCATTGCCATGCCACCGATCTGCACAAACTGATGAATGCCGAGGCACCCCCCGATCACAGCGTGATCCTCAATCAAGACATGACCTGCCACCTGAATGCTGTTGGACATCACGATGCCGTTGCCCAATTCACAGTTATGGCCGAGATGGCAGTAAGCCATCAATAAGTTGTGGTCACCGATCCGAGTCTGCTCGCCCTCATCAGTAGCCCTATTGATCGTGACGCACTCGCGAATGGTGTTGTGATTGCCGATGACCACCTCTGTGGGCGCGCCCTTGTATTTAAGATCCTGGGGTTCCTGCCCCAAGCAGGCACCCGGATAGATCTTGTTGTGCTCTCCGATGATCAGGCGGCCATCCAGAACGACATTGGGGCCGACCCAAGAGTGAGCACCAATCTGGACATCGGGACCGACGACGGCACCAGGACCGATCACCACACCAGCTGCAAGCTCGGCGCGCGGATCGACAACAGCGAGGGGGTGGACCTGGGCAGGCCGGCTCTCGGCAGTCACAACAGTGGAACGCTGTTCGCTCATCATCGTCAATCCACCAGCGAGAACATCAACTCGCCGGAACAAACCAGCTGACCATCCACGGTGGCTTCCGCCTTCACCTTGCCGAAGCGCTTGCGCTTGAGGCTGAGGAGTTCACAACTGATGCAGAGCTGATCACCGGGGACCACCGGACGACGGAAACGCACGCCGTCGATGCCGGCAAACACGAACAGTCCCTTGGGGAGATCGGGCATCTGGGTCACGATCAGGCCGCCCACCTGAGCCATCGCCTCCACGATCAGCACGCCAGGCATTAGCGGTCGTGCCGGAAAATGCCCTTGAAACTGGGGCTCATTCAGAGTCACATTTTTGATGGCCACGGCCTTTTCACCTGGAACATGCTCGAGCACCCGATCGACCAGGGCAAAGGGGTAGCGGTGCGGCAACAGACCCATGATCTGCTCCGCATTGAGCACGGGCTGGGACGTCACAACGTCGTTGGCGGAGGAAGAGGTCAAAACAGTCAGGGCTGAACAGGGGAACGATCGGCCAGGGCCGCCGCCAGGTCCGTATGCAGACCATGGGAGCCGCGGTAGACCAGCACCTGTGCACGCGGGAATCCCACGAGCGCCAGGTCACCGATCAGGTCAAGCAGCTTATGGCGCACCGGTTCATCCGGGTAGCGCAGCGGTGGGTTCAGCCAGTGGTCTCCATCACAAACAAGGGCATTATCAAGAGCTCCTCCTTGGATGAGCCCCGCAGCACGCAGCTGCTCCACCTGCTCGCGGAAACCAAACGTGCGGGCTGGGGCAATCTCCTCAACAAAACGCTGCGGTGTGAGCTCAAGCGCGAACTGTTGCCGGCCGATCGCCGGCTGTGGGAAATCAATCACGCCCACAACACTGAACTGCTCAGCCGGCGTTGCAGTGATGACGCTGCTGCCGCGGTGCAGGGCGATTGGTTGCTCAAGGGTGGGGCGGTGGGAACGCTCGCCGGAAACCTCCACCAGATCTGCTTCAGCGATCGCCTCCACCCATCCAATCGCTGATCCATCGAGCAGGGGAATCTCTTCCCCATCAACCTCCAGCAGGGCCTGGGTCAGCCCGCATCCAGCCAGGGCTGCGAGGAGATGTTCCACCGTGGCCAAGCGGCGATCCCCAAGTTCGAGGGTGGTGCAGAGCTGGCTGTCTCGAACCTGGGACGGCTTCAACTGCACGGGCGCGGCATCGTCTGATGACCATCGCACCCAGATGCCGGGATCGGCCGACGGCTTGAGGGTCACCGACACAGGCTTGCCACTGTGCAAACCAATGCCACAACGACGCACAGTTCCAGCAAGGGTCCAAGCGCCGTCGTAATCAACGGGCCAGCAAACCATCAGAACTTCCAGCCCACACCCAAATTGAAGCGAACCTCCCCCGTGAAGTTCTGGCTCGCCAATTCCAGTCGCAACGGACCCACTGGAGTGGTCACGATCACACCCAATCCAGGCGAAACTCCCGATCCTGGCTTATCGAGTAGTTCACCAGGTTTGCCGGGAACATTGGCCTGAGAGCCAAAATCCGTGCCGGCATCAATGAACACTTCGCCCGAGAAAATACTGAAGATCGGGAAGCGATATTCGATGGTGGCCTCACCAAAACTGCGGCCTACTGCCAGGTCACAGTCAAACCAACCACGCACCGAATTAGAACCACCCAAGCAAAACGCTTCGTAAGGAGGCAATTGGCCAACAATCGTGCCAGCTTTCACTTGAAAAGCAATAGCTTGAGGGCAGTTTTCTTTTTCACCGGGTTTTGGGCGGCATCCCTTGAACAACTTCAACCAATTCACAGGAAAGAACTTGGTGTAGGTGGTTCGTACGCGGTTGAAAGTTGGTGAATTCTCTCCCACCGACACATACTGCTCGGTGCCGAAACTGAAGAAGTTACCCGAAGTTGGGTTGCGCGCGTCGTTCAGCGTGTTGTAGGTGGTAGCGAAGCGCACACTGGCCAGATTGTTTTCATTCGCGCAATTAAAGGCAATGCAGATCACCTCGTTGTTGGGAATCTCACCATTGCGGATGTTTTCGTTGGGAACTCCGTAGGGACGGGTATCGCCGTTGAAATTAATCGGGCGCACGTTCTGAACATTCACTCCGACCAGCGCCTGCCAGGGAACCTTTTTGAAGGGATCACCACCATTCAAAGGTCTGGCTAAAACGATGTTGCCACCCACTCGCTGAAGAGCAACGGAATCACCTTCGAACTCAAACCAGCTCTCGTCAGGGAACTGCTTGCTCGCTTGAGCCACATTGTCGAAGCGGCGATCAGCAGGATTGTTGCGGTTCCTGATATCGAAAGCTTTTTTGGAATTGTTGTCCTGGTAGTCAGTTACGGTGACAATGTCACCCTCGTTCTGGCTCTGAAAAACCTGGGGGACTTCTCGGCTCAGAAAGATGGATGTCCGGAATGATGTGCGGTACTTGTCACCTTTGATCCAGGGATCGGTGAAGGTGAAGTTGGCAAGTCCTCCAAACTGGCCATAGGTGAGATTGAGAGCCAGGTTCCAGGCTCGGCCGAACATGTTGCTGTCAGACAGCTGCACCTGACCGAACACACCCTGACTTTGGCTGTAACCCAAACCGCCAGAGAGAGATCCGGTGGATTGTTCCACTATTCCCAGGACGATCGTGATAGTCCCAGGCTCTCCAGCCACAGGCTTGAGGGTCACTTTGATGTCACTAAACAGCGAGGTGCCGTAGAGCCGCTTGATGTCTTCCTCGAGTTTTTTGCGGTTGAAGGGTTCGCCAGGCTCGATGGAAATCTCTCGGGTCACCACCCAGGGTTTGGTCTTGCCCTTCAAAGGCTCGCCTTTGTCGTTCGTGGTTTCACCTTCTTTGGTGAGGAACTGAACATCCACACCGTTCACGGTGCCAATTAACACCTTGAGCTGAACGACACCATCAGGACTCACACGGGTCGGACCGCTCACCCGGGCCAGGGAGTAGCCCTCATCGGCGTACCACTTCTGCAACTCCTTCATTCGCAGCTGCAGCTCGTTGAGGTTGAGCGTGCGGCCATAGTCGGAGCTGAACGTGTCTACGAGCACCTCCGGCTTGATCTTGTTGTCCTCCGGATCGAGTTCAACCCGCGTGAGCACCGGGTTAGGCACCACCTTCACCAACAGTTGAACGCCGAGGGGGCCATTGATGGGCTCGATGCGAACATCCGAAAACCATCCGGTGGCATAAATGGCATCAAGATCGAGCTTGAGCTCCTCACGAGTCACCCTGCTGCCCGGACGCACAGTCATCGCGTCGTAGGCCTCAAGCTCGAGGCGTTCCTGCTCGGGATGATCAGCGATACCTTCGATGATCACCTCAGTGATCAACACCCTTGGTCGAGCCGGTTCCTCAGGAAGGGTTTCTGCGGAGGGTGCTTGATTGGCAGGTGGGGTTTCAGCCGGCGCAACAGGCGCCACCTCGATCTCTTCAGTGGTGGTCTGGTCGACCTCTACCTCACCGGCTGCATCGTCAACCTGAACCTCTTCAGTTTGAGAAGCTTCCACCTGAACCGTCTCAGCCTCCGCTTGGGCTCTGGCCGGCAGGGCGGTCATCAGTGGAAGTGAGAGTGCCATACCCAGAACGCTCCTCCGAACGGACGTCCTGGTTCGGCTGGAGGAGAAGGTCACCATGGGGGAGACGGAAGTCGGCCCGGAGGGCCACAAACGTCTGGAGAACCTACCTGCAGTTCCGGGGTTGTGGGCATGCCCCTTGTACCCGTTTGCAGACCTCCCCGTAGGCCTCGATTACACCGCCAAGATCCTTACGGAATCGGTCCTTGTCGAGAATCCGCTCATTGGCGTCTGCGCAGTTGATATCCCAAAAGCGGCAGGTATCGGGGCTGATCTCATCGGCAACAAGCAACTCACCGGCCTGATTCAGACCCATTTCCAGCTTGAAATCCACCAGCTGCAGCCCCAGATCCTTAAAGAAAGGCAGCAACACAGCGTTGACCCGGCGGACCAGATCCTCCATGCGCTGGCGCAATTCGAAACTCACTACTCCAAGCAGAGCAATCCGAGCGTCCGTGAGCAGCGGATCCCCAAAATCATCATCCTTGTAATAGAGATCGAGAAGCGCTGGATCGAGAGCGGTGCCTTGGGAAATTGGGGTTTCACGACAAAGCGAGCCGGCCGCGGTGTTACGCAACACCACCTCGATCGGAATCACGTCCACACGCTGCACGACCATCCAGGTGTCATCTGAAACACCGAGGTAATGGGTGGGGATCTCATGGCGCTCGAGCAACTCGAACAAACAAGCTGATATCAAGCAATTCAAACGGCCCTTGTTCTCCAACTGGGCTTTCTTCTGGGCATTGAAGGCGGTGGCATCGTTCTTGAACTCAACCAAAACCTGCTGGGGATCTTTGCAGGCAAAGATGCGTTTTGCCTTGCCTTCGTAGAGAAGTTCGCCGTGGGTGAGGGTCATGGCTGAGGGGGGTCGGCGGCCGCTTCGACCTCGGAAGGTCTTGATTCTCCCAGTGCAGCGTGCCCTCCAGGGGCGCGGGGAGAGCGCAGCTCCTGGTCAAGCTGCTGGCGCTCCTCAGATCCCAGGTCTGAGGACTCACGATCGAGATCTAGCAGGGTGAAGCGGTCATCCACCCGCGTTGCAAGCCGGCGCAGACGCTCGCGCGGACGATCGCCACTGCCACCATTCTCAAGCTCCAGCGCCAGCTGCAGACGCAGAAGATCCTCAGCGAGATTCCAGGCCTGAGCTGCCGCCGCCTGATCAAGAGCCGCCTCCAGGAGGGGGCCACTGCGCTCAGGTTCCAGCGCTCCCAGCAGCTCGGACGCCAAACCAAGTCGGCGGGCGGCCGCAACCCCCGGAGTGCGAGCCGCAAGCAAGGTGAGTACCGCTTCGGATTCCTGGCCATTTGCGATCTGATGCTCCGCCAGAAGATCCAAAGCAGAACGGGTCTGGGGTTGACCCTCATCATCCAGTCCCACAATCAGACGCTCCTCCTCCAAACGGGACCGATCGCCCTCGACAAGTCGCATGAGGGCCAAGACAGCTCGGTCCTGATCAAAGGCCGCGGCAGCCGCCTGCCAAGACAGCAGCAACCACTCCCGGCGCTGCCGGCCCGGCGCCGGTCCGAATCGAGCAAGCACCACAGGAACACTGTCGGGCGCCTTGCACTGCATCAGCGCCTGGGCGTTGGCCATGACCACTTCGAAGGGCTGGGGAGCAGGTGCCACCTCCATCAAACGATTGCGAAGCAACCGCAGACGCTCCTGCAGCCCGAACTGAACGGCATCAGCACACGCCAGCTGCAGCGCAGGGATATCACCCTCCAAAAGCACGGCCTCGAATGCCTCTGGCGCCATCGCTTGCTCAAGCACAGGAGCAGCCTTGTCCTGCAGCGGAGGCTCCTGCACCGCAATCGGGGTTGCCGCCAGCAGAAGCGTCAAAGACAGGGGGAGAAAACCCATGGGCCGGCAGGCACTCAACAAAGATGGATGAATCCCATCACGGTCACGGACGGTGATGGGGCGTTCAAACCTAAGGGTCTTCGACCATCACGCCCGCCTCCATGGCCCATTCCAGCTCCCGTCCTCAGTCCCTGCCCCCCCTGCGCCACCTGCTTGTGGTAGGCGGTGGCGGCCGTGAGCAGGCCCTGGCCTGGGCGCTACGCCGTTGCCCTGGGGTGGAGGACGTCTGGGTCACCCCTGGCAACGGCGGCACCGTGGATCTCGAAGGCTGTCGGGCTCTTGGCATCAGCGAGCTGGATGCCGACGGCTTGATCGCACACTGCCGTAACACCGCCATTGATCTCGTTGTGATCGGCCCGGAAGCACCCCTGGCTGCAGGGGTGGCCGATCGTCTCCGAGAAGCTGGACTGGCGGTGTTCGGACCGGGTGCCGATGGTGCGCAGCTGGAGGCCAGCAAAGCCTGGGCCAAGCAGCTGATGCAGGAAGAAGGGATCCCCACCGCAGGCCACTGGGCTGTGTCGGAGCTATCCGAAGCACTGGCTCTGCTCGATCGCCTGCAGAGGCCTCTGGTGGTGAAAGCTGATGGCCTGGCCGCCGGAAAGGGAGTCACTGTGGCCGAGACCATCGAAGCCACTGCAGCAGCGATCAAGGAGGCCTTCGCGGGCCGGTTCGGCAGCGCGGGCGAACGCCTGGTGCTCGAAGAACGCCTACAAGGGCCTGAGGTTTCGGTGTTCGCTCTTTGCGATGGCGAGCGCATGGTGTTGCTCCCCCCGGCCCAGGATCACAAACGTCTTCTCGAAGGTGATCGGGGTCCCAACACCGGCGGCATGGGCGCCTATGCCCCAGCCCCTCTGCTCGACGCCGCCGGCCTCAAACAAGTGAGCGAGCAGGTGCTGACACCCACCCTGAACGCTCTACGCAGCCGCGGCATTCACTACCGAGGTGTGATCTACGCCGGCCTCATGCTCACCAACGCCGGCCCCCAGGTGATCGAATTCAATTGCCGATTTGGGGATCCGGAGTGCCAGACCCTGATGCCGCTGATGGGGCCAGAACTGGCCCAGGTGCTTCAGGCCTGTGCATTGGGATGCCTTGATCTGGCACCACCGCTCGCCATCAACGAAGCATGCAGTGCCTGCGTGGTGACAGCCGCGGAGGGCTACCCCGAGGCTCCCAGCAAAGGCGATGTGATTCACATCGCAGCGGATGCCGATCCCCAGCGCCAGCTGTTCCACGCCGGGACCCGTCGAGATCAGGACGGTCGCCTCCTCACCAGCGGAGGACGGGTCCTAACCCAGGTGGCACAGGGTGTCAGTTTCGACCAGGCCTTCGCTCGCGCTTACCAAGCCCTCGACACGGTGAACTACAGAGGAATGCAATTCCGCCGGGACATTGGCCACCAGGTGCGCCGGTCTTAGGCTCTGCAAACGCGAGTCGAAGCCATGGCCAGCGAACCAGCGACGGCCACGAACGACGGCCTGGCCTCGTGGGCGGTGATCGAACCCAATCAGGGTGAAGTCCAGGGCTGGAGAGAGCGGATCGGGGCTTGGTGGGCAGAATTCAGCCTTCAAACGAAACTGTTGGCGGTGGCCACCCTGGTGGTGAGCCTGATGATGACGGGCATCACCTTCTTCGCGCTGAATGGCATCCAGCGCGATGCGGCAATGAACGATACCCGCTATGCCAGAGATCTCGGGCTGCTGCTGGCGGGCAATGTGAGCGAGCTGGTCGCCGAGGGTCGCGATCGGGAATTGGCCAATGTGGCCGAAACGTTCTGGCGATCAAGCCGAAGCCTCCGCTACATCTTTTTTGCAGACCCAGAGGGAATCGTCTACCTGGGGATCCCCATCAGCGGAAGCGATAGCGCTTCAGACGGTGATCTCCGTCTCAATCGACGACTGGAACTGCCCGCAGAAATGCAGAACCGGCCCAAGAATCCACTGGTGCGGCAGCACATCACTCCCCAGGGTCTGGTCACCGACGTCTTCGTTCCACTGGTGGAGCAAAACCGCTATCTGGGTGTGCTGGCCTTGGGAGTCAATCCCAACGAAACGGCTCTGGCGAGTGCGGCTCTCACCCGGGAAGTGACTGTGGCCGTGTTCATCTCTATCTGGGTGCTGGTGATCCTGGGGGCCGTGTTCAATGCCCTCACGATCACCCGACCGGTGAAGGAGCTGCTTCGAGGCGTCCGGTCGATCGCCGATGGCGACTTCCGCGCTCGGATCGGACACCCCGTCGGCGGTGAGCTGGGAGAACTACTCGAGGGCTTCAACGCCATGGCCTCCCAGCTTCAGGTTTATGACGCGGCGAACATCGAGGAACTGCAGGCCGCGCAGGTGAAACAGGCATCCCTGATCGCCACCATGGCTGACGGCGCTGTTCTCTTGGACGGCGACGGACGCATCGTGCTGGCCAATCCAACGGCTCGGCGTCTGTTCCGTTGGGAAGGACGCAACCTCGAGGGACAGGACTTTCTCAACGAACTCCCCGAGCTCCTCGCCGTGGAGCTGCATGAGCCGATCGAGGCCGTGTCGAGCAACCGCACCGACACCAATGAGCTGCGCAGCAGCATCGGCGATCCACCGCGAACCCTCCGATTCGTTCTGCAAGCCGTGCGAGAACCCAGTGGAGAAACCCTGAAAGGTTTGGCGGTCACGATCCAGGATTTAACCCGCGAAGTGGAGTTAAACGCTGCTCAGAGCCGCTTTATCAGCAATGTGTCCCACGAACTGCGCACGCCCCTCTTCAACATCAAGAGCTACGTGGAAACCCTCCACGACATGGGGGATCAGCTCAGCGATGAAGACCGCCGCGACTTTCTCGGCATTGCCAACTCCGAGACCGATCGCCTGACGCGACTGGTAAATGATGTGCTCGATCTGTCGCGTTTGGAATCCAACCGCAGCGTCACCTTCACGCCGATTGAGCTGCGTCCTGGACTGGAGCAGACCCTGCGCAGTTATCAGCTCAATGCATCAGACAAGCAAGTGGATCTAAGCCTTGAAGCGGATCCGGACCTTCCCGACATTCTCGGCAACTGGGATCTGCTGCTCCAGGTCTTCGACAACCTTGTGGGCAATGCGCTCAAATTCAATCGCAAGGGCGGTCAGCTGTTGATCCGTGCCTACACCTGGCCGGACAGTTGCCAGATGAC
>JADHMX010000056.1 GCA_016779825.1 Synechococcus sp. BS301-5m-G53
GCTTCGCGGTAGGGAACGAAGCTGGCTTTGCGGACGCCACAGATCGGGCATTGCCAATCGTCGGGAATCGCTTCAAAGGGGGTGCCTGCAGGGATGCCCGAATCCGGATCTCCTTCGGCGGGGTCGTAGATCACTGAGCACACCTTGCAGATCCATTTGCCCGGGATGGGTTCATCGGCCTGGCCTGCTGTTCCCTTGCCCTGCAGAGCTTCCAGAGCGATGCCATAGGTTTCGGCGTGATGCTGCTCGATCGGGGTCAGCAGGCCGAAGTTCTTGGCGGCAGTGCGGAACACACCGGCATGCTCCTTGGATTCACTGGTTTGCTCGGCGAACTCCGCCTCGGCTCCGCTATCCCGGTCTCGCCCGGCTTGGGCGGTGAACTCCGGATACATCGTTGTGTACTCGTAGGTTTCGCCCTCAATCGCCAGTTCCAAGCAGCGGCTGAGCACGGCCTGTTTCTCCTCGTCGCTCAGTTGGTCGGGATTGCTGACCACCAGCTCGGGGTGCAGCAGGCGGAAGTGGGCAAAAGCGTGTTCCGTTTCCTGCGCTGCGGTGTCGCGAAACAGCTTGGCCAGGTCCTTGTGGCCCAGTTGTTTGGCCACGTCTGCAAAGAAAAGGTATTTGCGGTTGGCCATGCTCTCGCCGCCGAAGGCGGCTTCGAGGTTGGCGTGGGTGGATGGCTTGGAGAGGTCCAAAGACGAAAGCTGCGATCGTTGCAGCAGCTTAGACCTAACTCATAATGAGTATGAGTTAGGTGAGGGTTCGGGTTCCCGGTTCGGGCTGCCAGCTCAGTAGTTGGCGCCGCTGCGGCGTTGGTGCACCGCGGTGCTGCCCTCTTGATCAAAAACCCCTCCGTGATCCACTTCGGCATAGATCAGCCAGTGGTCACCGCATTCCATTCGCTGGCTCACCTTGCCCTCGAGCCAGGCCAAAGCATCCGGCAGCAACGGCTGCTCGGCGGGGCTCGTTTCCAGCTCCAGCCCCGCAAAGCGGTCGGCCCCGGGTTCGAACGGTTGCAGGAACTGCTTCATCAGGCTGGTTTCGCGTCCCTCGGCCAGCACGTTCAAGGCAAAACGATCGCCCTTGTGCAGCAGGGCTTCCACGGCACGGTCCTTGGCGACGGCAACGGTGATGCCCGGAGGACTGAAGCTCGCCTGACTGACCCAGCTGGCCACCATGGCACCACTCAGATCGGCTTTGCGGGTGGTGAGCACGCAGAGGGAGCCAATCACGCGGCCCAAGGCCAGCACCGCGGGATCGCTGCGGCTTTCGCTCAAGCCCCCAGCACTGCGCCGCTGCGCCCGTTTCTGGCTCTGCAGCAGCTGCCGTGCGAAACGGGTGCCGGTTTCCTCCAGCTCTTTCACCCGTGCGGCATCCGGACTGAACTTCACCCGGATCGGTTCGAAGCCAAAGCTGAAGCCGCCATCCCGCAACTTCGTTTCCAGCAGATCCACCGCCTCGCCGCTCCAGCCGAAACTGCCAAACACCCCCACGGGTTTGCTGCGATCTCCCTCCGCCAACAGGGTGCCCAAGGCCGAGACGATCGGTGTGGGGGCATGTCCCCCAAGGGTGGGAGAGCCAATCAACACGGCGTCCGCCTGCTGAATCGTGCTCACAAGTTCATCGGCGGGGGTGAATTCGCAGTTCAAGCTGCTCACCCGGATGCCCGTACGGCTGACGCCGCGGGCCAGGGCATCGGCAATGGCTGCGGTGTTGCCGTAGGCGCTGGCGAACAGCAAGGCCACCGTCAGGCTGGCGTTCTGCTGGCCTTCGCCCCAGCGGCGGTAGTCATTCAGCAGGCTGCGCCAACTGGCTTCGATCGCCGGGCCATGGCCCGGTGCGATGGTGCGGATGTCGAGCTCTTCGAGCCGTTCCACCAGGGCATCCACCTGACGGGCCATGGGGGCCATCAGGCAGTCATAGAAGTGACGACGTTCTTCTTCGGTGCTGCTGCGGTTGCTTTCGGCCCAGCTGTCCGTGCACAGGTGGGCGCTGAAGAACTTGTCGCTCATCAGCAGACCCAGGCTTTCCTCGAACGCCAGCAACCCGCCTGGCCAGCGGGGGGTTGGGGCCGGCAGCAGCATCAAGCTGCGCTGATGGCTCAGGGGAAGCGTTTGCTCCTGGCGGATGATCCGAAGGGGAGGCAGATCAGGCAGCGGTGGTTGCTCTGTGGTCTCGCCGGGAGGGGCCGGTTTGCGTTGGCTCCACAGCTCTTCGATCAGCTTGGCGCCCGGGTTGGAGACGATCAGCTCCAAGCCGGCGTACGCCTCCGCCAGATCCCGCAGCAGGGCAACGCGGTTGGGGTTGACGTGCCCCACGACCACCTGAAGCGGCCCGTCGCTGCTGGTTAGAGCTTCGGCCAGCACCGGCAGAAAGGCTGCGCTGTAGGCCACACCTGGTGGGTGGACCAGCACCGCCGGCGCACCATCACCGGCCTCGAACAACACACTGTTGGCGGTGCTGCCCCGCTCCAAGGCGTACTCCAGTTCAAAGCGGTGCCGTTGGGGACTCAGGCCGCGCAGACCAACGACCCCATCGTCGATCAGCAGTTGGATCGTGCGACGCGTGGTTGCGGTGCTGGTCACGCTCATCTTCGAAGCCAGTTGAATGTAGGCGTGTTGTTGATGGGAGCAGCAGGCGGTTGGCCCAGAGCGTTGTTGTTCTCTCCTCCCAGTTGATCACCACCCTCTCGGCGCTGGCCTATCTGCGCTGGAGGGGCCTCCGGGGCACCCGGCTGCAGGTCGTCTCGCTCTATCGCGACGACCTCAGCCATTCGGCCAAGGCCTTCCAGCCTTTGCTGCAGGGTCTTGCGGCCCAGGATGGACATCAGTGCCAGTTCATCGCTGGGGGCAGTGTGTTGATCGCGCCGGAGCAACGGGCGTGCAGCCTGTTGCTGCTCCCGCGGTTGGACGATCGCGAAGGACAGCAGATGCTGCGCGATTACCGGGCCTCAGAAGTGGTGGAGCTGGGGGAATCGATTGGGGTCGAGACGCGCTTGTATTCAGAGCAAGCCCAGGGCAACCGGATCAGAGCGCTTGAGTTGGTGCATCAATCTCAAGCCATGGCTTCGGTCCGTCAGGATCCGCTGGTGTCTTTTGATCGTCCTGTGGAGCCGTCGCGGCTCCAGGACATGATCAATATCTGTGCGAGTTTCCGGAGGGCATGGGTCGATGCTGAAGCGATGCCTCGACCGCAGGCCCCGGGCGCGCTGATCTGCCTGCCTTATTTGAGAGTCCCCAAATGGCGCGTTCGCTGGCGGCTTTTGGGGCGATCGTTTGGTTGGCGCTGGACGCTAGGGATCGAGAATCGGGCCTATTTCAGGCGCGCCATCCGTGCCGGATTACGACCTTTGCCCGCCGATGTGCCGTTGTGGGTGCAAGCCCATCCCAAGAACGAAACACACCATGGCTTGATTGAACGGCTGTTGGCTCCGCTGCGGCCAGTCAGATCCTGGGAGCTGCTCCCCGCCGATGACCCTCTGGAGGTGCGGTTGTTGCGCGGCTGGTGTGGCGAGAGTGGTCGTTGGCCTGTGCTGGGTTTCGGAACCAATCTCTTGGCTGCAGCGGTGTTTCTGGCGCCCCACCACCGCGGCGTCAGCCTCTGTCAGCCGGCGGAGAAGGGTTGGTGGTGGCGCTGCTCAGATCCTCGGCTCAACCGGCGTGAATGGCGGAGGAGCCAGCATGTGGGCGGCCTGCTCACCAACCTGCTGGATGCTTTGGATCAGTTGCAGGCTCAGTAGTGGTTGCCCACCTTGCGGTGGTGCACCGCGGTGCTGGCCTCGGCATCGGCAACGTTGCCCTGTTCCACCACGGCATAGATGATCCAGTGGTCGGGGCCCTCCATTCGCTGCTCGACCCGGCAGCCCAGAAACGCCAGGGCATCGGCGAGCACCGGGCCGCCATCCGCGGTTCCTTCCAGCACATTCACCCCAGCGAAACGATCGGCACCGGGGGGGAAGCGCTTGAGGAAATGCCGCATCAGCTGCTGGTGGTTGTCCTGCCGTAGAACATTCAGCACGAAGCGGTCGCCCACCTGCATCAGGGCTTCGATCGCACGGTCTTTGGCGACAGCAATGGTGAGCCCCGGTGGTGTGAAGCTGGCCTGGCTCACCCAGCTGGCCACCATGGCGCTGCGGCGTTGCGACTCGCCTTCCCCCTGGCTGGCGGTCACCACATAGAGGCCACCGCTGATGCGTCCGAGGGCCTTGTCGAGGTCGCCATCCAGGCTCTTCATCGCTGCGATCGTCTTCTCTTTGGTCAGCAGCTGGCCAAGGTCGGTTCCGGACTCCTCACAGCGTTGGTAGTCGCTTCCCTGGGGCAGTTGTTTGATCCGCAGGGGGCTGAAGGCTTGTTTCTGCCCCTGGCTGCGCAGTTGATCGGCGACGGCGTCGATCGGTTCATCGTTGCCGCCGAAGGCGTCGTACACCCCCACCAGTTGCTTGGGATGCAGGGCCGCCAGCAAGGTGCCGATGGAGGCTTGGAGATCCGGCTCCGGCTCCGCTGGCCAGGTCGGCACCACAACGGCCTTGGCATCGCCGATCAGGGCGGTGAGTTCCTGGGGGTCGCTAGCCCGCAGGTCCACCAGCTGCACCTGGGCATCCGCTTTGCCGATGCCGTGGGCAATGGCTTGACTGATCCGATCGGAGAAGCCGTACTGGCTCAGATAACAGACGGCGGCATAGCTTTCGCCCTTGCTGCGCTGTCCACTCCACTCGCGGTAGTCGCTGATCCAGTGGCTGAGGTGATGCCGCAAAAGCGGCCCATGCCCCACGGCGATGGTGTTGATCTCGGGCAGGCCATCCATGCGCTTGAGGGCCTGGAGCACGCTGCGGGCATTGGGGCCCATCAAGCAGTCGTAGTAGAAGCGGAAATCGGGAGCGATGGCGCCGGGGTCGGCGTCGAAGACGTCGTCGGAGCAGTAGTGCAGGCCGAAGGCATCGCAGGTGTAGAGGATGCCTGTGCCGTGATCGAAGGAAAAGATCGTGTCCGGCCAGTGCAGGTTCGGCGCACTGAGGAATTCGAAGCGGTGATGGATGCCGCTCTCGGGGTTGGTGCCGAGATCCAGTTCCTCTCCGGATTTCACGGCACGGGACTTGAAGGGCCTGTGCACCTGGTCCTGTAGGAACTGCAGCGCCACCTTCGAACCCACGATTTCAATCTCGGGATTGAGATCGATCAGGTCACCGATTAATCCGGAGTGGTCGGGTTCGGTGTGGCTCACGATCAACACATCGATCGCGGTTGGATCGATCTGCTCCTTGAGCAGGGGGATCCAGGTGTCGCGGAATTTCGCGTGGCTGGTGTCGATCAGCGCGGTCCGCTCTCCCCGCACCAGGAAGGCGTTGTAGGTGGTGCCATTGCGCAGGCCGAATTCGATGTCGAAGCGGCTGCGATCCCAATCCAGGGAGCGAATCGTTGTGGTGTCGGTGGCGATCTCCTCGCACTGCAGCGACAGCTTCGGAGCAGCGGGAGCAACGACCATGAAACCGACCGTGACGGATGTCGACTCTACGGAGATTCAGCGGGGGCGGGCGGCAGAGACTGGTCGCAACCGCAACCTTGTGATGGCGTCATCAACGCTGCGACGCAGCATTGGGCCCGGGATCCTCCTGGCCGGTGCCTGCATCGGTGGATCCCATCTGATGTCGTCCACCACGGCGGGAGCCCGTTTCGGCTTTGCGCTGGTGGGGCTGATCCTGCTCACCAATCTGATCAAGTACCCGTTCCTGCGCGTGGGCACCCGCTTCACGGCGGCCACCGGACTGTCGTTGCTGGAGGGTTTCCAGAAACGCAATCCCCTCTACCTCCCCTTGTATTTGGTGGTGAGTCTGGTGACGGGGACCTTCACCATCGCTGCGGTGAGTTTTGTGGCGGGGTTGCTGCTCACCAACATCCCTGGTTTGGCGGGGCAAGACCCCTATGGACTGTCGATCGGTGTGCTGGTGGTGAGTGGCCTGGTGCTGCTTTTGGGGCACTACCGGGCGTTGGATCGTCTCTCCAAGCTGTTGGTGGTGCTGCTCACCCTGCTCACAGGGATTGGGGCGGCTTCGTTGCTGATCCGTGGTCCCATCGGGGATGTGGCGGCGAGTTGGGTCAGCACCGATCCCAGTCCCTGGACCCTGGCCAACCTGGCCTTCTTGATTCCCCTGATGGGCTGGATGCCCGGCCCCGTGGAGATGTGCGTGTGGCCGTCGTTGTGGATGTTCTCCCGTGCGCGCGATACGGACCACACCGCAACGCCGAAGGAGGCCGAGTTCGATTTCAACCTGGGTTACGGCGTCACCGTGGTGACGGCAATGTTCTTTGTGATCCTTGGTGCCTACACGATGTACGGCACGGGCGACGGAATGCTGGCCGGCAGTGGCGTTTCTTTCGCTCAGAAGCTGATCAAGCTCTACACCGCTGCCATGGGTGGCTGGGCGGCTTGGGTGATCATTCCGGCGGCGTTTTCCGCCATGTTCAGCACCACCCTCACCTGCCTCGATGCCTACCCCCGCAGCATTGCTGCGATTCAGGGCCTCTTGCGGGGGCAAGACCGTGGTGATGCATCCCCTGGGCCCCAGCGGCGCCGTTTCCAGTTTTGGGTTGTCTTGCACCTGTTGGTGGCCGTGTTGGCCCTGGTGGTGGCCAAAGGTGGCGGCATCGGGGTGAAGGATTTTGTCTTCGCTGCGATGACCGGCTGCTTCCTAACGGCACCGTTGTTTGCCTGGATGGCGATGGACACGATCAACAGTTCCCTCGTTCCTGAAGGGCATCGCTATGGGCTACTGATGCGAGGTCTGTCCTGGTTCGGCCTGGTGTTTCTGAGCGGGTTCAGCCTGCTGTTCATCGCCAATGCCTTCTTTGGCTTGGGGGCCTAGCCCGCAGGCCTCGCCAGTAAAAAACCCCTGCCATGGGCAGGGGTTGGGCTTCCGTTCTTCTCGTCTTGGTCGATTGGGCTCGTTCAGCTCAAGGCTGTTCAGCGCTCGGGTCCTGATCAGCCTTCGATCTTCACCGAAACGCTGGTGTGCTCCACAGCTTTACCGGCGTTGATTTCCAGAATGCCGTCCCGATAGCTGGCCTTGAGCTGGTCGCGATCGAGGCTGTGGGGGAAACGGAAGCTGCGGCTCCAGGTGCCGCTGCGGAATTCGCTCAGCAGCGGTGCGTTGGTGTCGTCGCTGCCTGTTGCTGGGCGTTCAGCGTTGATCACCAGGTTGCGATCGGTGGCCTTGATGTCGATCGAGTCGCGCTCCACTCCGGGCAGTTCCAGCCGCACGGTGTAGCTGGTTTCGGTTTCACGGATTTCGGCGTTGGGGACGCGCTCAGCGGTGGCCAGCTGCTGCTCGAGACGCTCGAACAGATCAAAGGGGGATTGGCGAATGGTCAGCATGATGGTGGCTCCGAAGAATGAACATCTGCGGACTGGGTTGATCGCCCGCCACCACAATCTGCGCCTGTTGGATGAGAACCAGAAGCGTGAGAACCGTCCGTTTTGATTCGGTCTCTACCACCAGGTTCGGCTGGCACCACAGGGATGGTGTTAAAACCGAATCTCCTTAAAGCCACCACCAGTCGCTGAAGCAGGCCGCCTGGCCGCAAACCCGCTTTTCTGCATCCCAGAGGGTCCAGATCCGGGCCTTGTTGATCATGAATCGCCGCCCTTTGCGGCTGATACGAATGCCGCGATAGTTCCTCACCGCATCCAGGCGTTGCGCTTGGCCTAGGGCGCTGCTGCGTTCCGCCCGTTCGGTCTCCGGTGCGGTGAGCCTTGAGGGCATGCCGATCAGCTCATCCCAGCGGGTTTCCCACAGCTGTAGGGCTGCAGCGTTGGCGTAACTGAGCTTTGGATCCTGGCCCGTGCCGTGGGCCAGCACCGGAAAGCCGCAGGCGAATAGCTCCTGGCAGACCAGCCGCTTTGAGCGGCCCGATTGGGCGGCGGCGATCAGCGGCCTACTGAAGGCCCGTTGATGAGCTTGCAGCAGCAATCCGGCGAGCCCCTGTTGTTGCGCGGTGAGCCAGGCGGCTTCATTGGCCATGGCTCCTCTCCGCTTCAGCTGCCGGCCGCCATGGCTTGCAGCATCGCCTTCTGGGCACTGGCCTGGCCATGGGCCTTGAGGTTGCTCAGGAAGGTGCCCCGGGCCTCGGCGAAGCGTGGGTCTTCTGCCAGCGGCAGGTCTCCGGCGGCATCCAGGCCCGTGTCGCCATCCATCGCCGGGGTGATCACCACCAGATCGCCATCGAGGCTGCGGTTGTAGCGCCACCAGAGGGCGGGGTCCTGTACCGCCGCGTGGGGCGGCAGGGGTGCGGCCTCTTCAGGACTGCTGGCGCTCTTCACGTTTTTGGCCGCCGAAGCCCGCTCCGCCAGGGCCTTGCGCCGGTGCTCTGCCAGATCTTCCAGCAGCCGAGCCCTGTTGCGGCCCCGCAGTTGGAACAGCACAAAGGGGTCTTCACTGAAGCGATCCCCCATCAGGAAATACACCGCGCTGATGTGTTTGCAGGGGTTGGCTTTGTCCGGGCAGCTGCACTCGCTGCGCACCTCCTGCAGCTTGAACGGAAACAGGCGTTTGCCGCTGGCGGCGAAGGCCCGTTCGATGTCTGAAGGCATGATTCCCGCCAGCAGCTGGGCCGACCAGCGGGCTTTCTGGGTCAGGGCTTCCATCACGTAGTCCCAGTCCTCATCGTTGAGCACGTCCAGCCAGAGCTTCACCTTGTACGGCGCTTCATCCGTACCCTGAACCCGGGCATGCACGCGGCGGCCTTCAAAGCGGATCGAGGTCACATGGCCTTCGCGGGCGTAACCCCAGGCCCGCTCCAACCGTTTTTTGAAGCGGTAGCCGTTGATCAGCTCCATCCATTGCTCCACCCACCAGGGCTGTTGGCCCAGGCCGTCGTCGCCGATGGCGGTGATGCCGTTGGTGTTGCCGTTGCTGAGGGTCATGGTCAGGTGTCCTCTAAGGCGACGAGATTGCGCAATTGATCGCCACCGAGGCTTCCCAGCCAATCCTCCCCGGAGCCGATCACATCTTCAGCCAGGCGTGATTTCTCTCGGATCATGCGATCGATCTTTTCCTCCACCGAGCCGCTGGTGATGAATTTGTGCACCATCACACGGTTGGTCTGGCCGATCCGATAAGCCCTGTCGGTGGCCTGGTTTTCCACGGCCGGGTTCCACCAGCGGTCGATGTGGAAGACGTGGCTGGCCCGGGTGAGGTTGAGGCCCACACCACCGGCCTTGAGCGAGAGCAGGAACAGCTGCGGACCGCGGGGATCTTCCTGGAAGCGATCCACCATTGCCTGGCGTTCGCTCTTGCGTGTGCCGCCATGCAGAAAGGGCACTTCTGATTTCCAGCGCTGCTGCATCCAAGCCTGCAGCAGATGCCCCCATTCGGCGAACTGGGTGAACAGCAGGGCCCGATCGCCCGCTTCGATTACCTCATCGAGGATTTCTTCCAGCCGCTGCAGCTTGGCCGAACGGCCCAGGAAGCCATCGTCCACCGCCCCTTCGCTCAGGGCGAGGGCGGGATGGTTGCAGATCTGTTTCAGCCGGGTGAGCAGGGCCAGCACCTGGCCGTGGCGCTGCCCGCGTGGGGCCCGCGCAATCGCATCCAGGGTGTCTTCCACGGTTTTGCTGTACAAGGATTTCTGCTCCTTGCTCAGCCCTACCCATTCGCTCAGCTCCACCTTCTCCGGCAGGTCGGAAATGATCGTCTTGTCGGTCTTCAGCCGGCGCAGGATGAACGGTCCCACGCGGCCTTTGAGGTCCCGCAGGGACGACATGTCGCCGTAGCGCTCGATCGGCATCCGGTAGCGCTGTCGGAAGAAGTCTTCTTCCCCCAGCACCTTGGGGTTGAGAAAGTCCATCAAGGCCCAGAGTTCGCTCACGCGGTTCTCCACGGGGGTGCCGGTGAGGGCGATGCGGAAGCGGTTGCTCTTGCTGCGGCCGGGGCGGGCCAGATCGCGGGCGGCCTGGCTCTGCTTGGCGCCGGGGTTCTTGATCGCCTGGGCTTCGTCAATCACCACCCCCTGCCAGTCCTGGGTTTCCAGCAGTTCGCTGTCGCGCTGCAGCAGTCCGTAGCTGGTGAGCACCAGATCCACATCCTTCAATGCTTTTTTCAGTTCGACGGGTGTGGAGGGGCGCCGCGGGCCGTAGTGCTCGATCACTGCCAACTCCGGGGTGAAGGATTCCGCCTCCCGTCGCCAGTTGGTGAGCACCGATGTGGGGGCCACCAGCAGCACCGGGCGTTTCAGTTCCTGCTCTGCCTTGAGGTGCTGCAGAAAGGCCAGCAGCTGGATCGTTTTGCCCAGGCCCATGTCGTCGGCCAGGCAGGCCCCTTGGTCGAAGCGGTGCAGGAAGGCAAGCCAGCCCAGGCCCCTCTCCTGATAGGGCCGCAATTGGCCACTGAATCCCTCGGGAGCCGGTAGTGGGTCCGGTGCTTTCTGCTGGTGGTATTGCTCCAGCACCGACTGCAGCCGCGGGCCGGCATCGAAGCGGTGCACCGGCATCCGCATCAGCAGTTCTCCTTCGGTTCCCGTCAGCCGCAGCGCGTCGTCGAGGCTCAGCTCTGGTTTCGCGCCGCAGAACCGCTCGGCGTTCTTGAGGTCGTTGGGCCGCAGTTCGATCCAGGCCCCTTTGTGGCGTACCAGTGGGCTGCGCTTGCCGCTCAGGCGCTCCAGCTCCCGCAGGGTGAGCGTCACCCCGCCGATCATCAGATCCCATTCCCAATCGAGACATTCGCCCAGGGTGAAGCCCCGGGAGCGCTCTGGTAACTCAGCCTTGATCGATAGTCCAAGCCGGCTGGCCAGGCCTCCGGAGAGGCTGGGCGGCAGCTCCACACCCAC
>JADHMX010000057.1 GCA_016779825.1 Synechococcus sp. BS301-5m-G53
CCCGCTGTCGTCTGTCATCGCCGCGGCCACGCACTCAGTGAAGGTGGCTGGGGTTCGATTGATTGGGTGGCGTGATCAGCCCCACTGGTGAGGACAACAGGCGATGACCCCCGATCACCACGGCGCATGGCCTGAGTGATCACTGCAAGGCCCCTTTCGTATCGCCTAAGCACCAGTTCAGAATTTCTTCCGTGAATCTTCGGGGAGCATTGCCACAACAGTCATCTCAGCACCCATAGCTTCATCGAAACAGCGCTTTCTCTCATGTGCCCACCAGACCTGTCCAGTCTCAAGTGGGGTGATGACGGGGAGTTGTCTCCCAATGACACCCTGAGCCTTGTAGAGAGATTGACAAGGGCAGAACAGGAGTCCACAGAGGCAGGCGGAGCGACCCTCAACTCCAGCTACATCTCCATCTCCAAAGGGGAGCCGTCACAAGAGTCCTGATAGAGGGGCTACTAACGGGCATGGCAGAAAGGCAGCTCCGAGTCGAAGAACTCAACCCTTTCTTGGAATGGCACCTCCACACGTCAGCAGCGTCATTGGAGGTCGCCTCATCAGAAGCGAAGAGGATCGCCAGGATGATCGGCAGGAAAACCAGGGTGCTCAGCGAGGACGGATCAGTCCTGTTTGAGGTGGATCCAGGGGAGGGGAACTAAAACCGTTTGATCAGAAACGGCGATTGCAGAAGCGAAGAACCAGCGCAACAGGAATCAGCAAGACAAAGACACCACTGCCCATGCACTGGCCCAGGGTGATTCCAATGATGAGCTAGGCCATCAGCTGGGTGACCTGGAGAACAAACCGACGCCAGCCAGGCGGGACCTCCCGCAGCTCCGACGCTTCCCGCCGTGAGTGCTGTCACCTGATCCTTGGTGAGCTGGCTCGCGAGGCTGGCCGACAGCCCCAGAACGATGAGCATTGCCGCGCCTGTGAGGACTGAATCCAGCCCGAAGCTTTGTTGTCTGCAGAGCACAGGTGTAGGTGGATCTCCCTTAAGTGCTCGATCTGCGTCAGTCCGCGCATCGTCGATCTCACGCTGCAGGCGGTCGAGGTCTTTCTTGGGATCAGTCATCAGGCATCAGCAATCCCTTTGCAGCCGATCACGAAGAGGCAACCGATAGCGGCTGCAATGGCGAGGTCGATTCCGATCATTGGTCTGTTTCTCTCTGAACCAACCCTCTCCGTTCCAGCTGGGAATCACCTCCCCCATCCGAGCCATTGTTCAGGCTGATTTCAGGGCTTCGCATCCCCCATCTGGAGAGGGGTGGAGTCTTTCTTGAACCCTCTGCACACTGAAGCCTTGCGGCCAAGCCAGTGGATGTGGGCAGACCATCTGACGATCGCGAGATGCTGCGCCTGCATGGCTGAACACGACCTAACCGCTGCCATCACAACGATGGGCGCGGGACTGCACCTGCTCCAACGGGATCTAATCCTGGAGTCTGAACGGGTGGAGCTAGTGCAAGTGGTAGTGCAAAGCGCTTAACCCAGTGCCTTTTTGCACTTGGTTTTTCACTACCTGGGATGTTCCACTTGGTGAAAACCTAGTGGAGCCAAGGAGACTCGAACTCCTGACCCCCTGCATGCCATGCAGGTGCTCTACCAGCTGAGCTATGGCCCCATGTCGACGTGGAAGCTTCAAAGCCGCCGTTGTCGTGATACAGCTTACACCGCGAGAGCCTCAGACCTGCCGCCAGACGGCAACCAAGCGACCCTGCACCTCCACCTGTTCGGCAGGGAGCTCAATCGGTTGATAGGCAGGGTTGGCCGCTTCGAGCACCACCGTCGCTCCCTGGCGATGAAAGTGCTTGAGCGTGGTGCCGCTGCCCGCCACCAAAGCACTCACCACAGTGCCGTTGCGCAAGCGCTGGGGATCATGCACAGGCTCCATCAACACCACATCGCCGTCGGCGATGTGGGAGTCGACCATCGAATCTCCATTCACCGTCAGCGCGAACAAACCACGGGTCTCCAACACTGGCGCCAGATCCAGGTGCTCCTGAACATCATCAAAAGCCGTGACCAGACCACCAGCGGCGACGGCCCCCAGCACGGGGATGCCGGCGGCAGCAGCCATATCCCCAAGCAATTGCAGGGTGCGGGCCTGGCCCTCCTGCCAGGTGATCCATCCCTTCTGCTGCAGATGGCGCAACCGACTCTGGATCGGTGCGGGGGAGCGCAGCCCCATCGCCTGCATCATCTGGCGAATGGAAGGGCTGTGGCGATGGGTGCCGATGTAATCCGCCAGCCAGTCGTAAAGCTCTTGCTGAGCAGTGGTGAGAGGCTCCTGGGGGGCACGGGTCACCGCAAGAAAAGGTTCGGGCAATACATTTGTACCGTTCCTTGTCCTGCGCCGCAAGCGCAAACTCAGTTCAAATCAGCTTCCACACCGCAGCGTCAGGGATGCTCGGCGCCAGGTTCAGGTCTTTGGGCTCCTTGAACACCACACGCCATTCCGGAACACGGCAGGAAACGTAACCGGGATGTTCAATCAGCAGCCCAGGCTCCTCGGTTGTGCTGGCCACCCAGCCCGACATCCAGTGCCCCGCTTCGGAAAGGCCACCTTTGAACCAGACCCAGCAGCGTTCCTTACGCATCGCGACGTTCTTCAGCGGTTTTTGTAGTTCTCAAGCTGTTGCGGGCAAGCCGCCATCAGATATCCCATCAATTGCCCAGTAATGCGAGACCTCTCCTGATCATTCGGCGCTTCTGGAATGTCCTCGTAGCGCATTGAGGTATCGCGCTCAAACATGGTTTTGAGCTCAGGATCCGGTAAGGCGTAAAAGGCATCCACACCCATTTCACAGATCTTCTCGCCAGTCCATCGGGCAATGATGCTCTGCTGTTTTTTATCGGTGCCCTGATCCGCTGACGCTGCCAGCGCATGAGCGATAACGATCAACAGCAACAACAAAGGCCGCATCACCGTCACAGACCACCCATCAACACAGCCAGCAACGCCTGCTGTGCATGCAGGCGGTTTTCGGCTTGATCAAAGATGCGGCTCGCCGTTCCTTCCATCACCTCAGCGCTGATCTCCTCACCGCGGTGGGCCGGCAGGCAGTGCAGAACAATCGCATCGGCTGCCGCCTGCTCCATCAGGGCTTGATCCACGCAGAAGCCGGCGAAAGCCTCCTCCCGCTGGGCCTGTTCAGCTTCCTGGCCCATCGAAGCCCAAACATCGGTGTAAACAGCTTGGGCACCTGCCACCGCCTCACGGGGATCTGTCACCACATCAATCGAGGCGCCGTGCTGTGCCAGGGATCGGGCCTGCTCAACCACGCCGGGCAAAGGCTCAAAACCCTCCGGGCAGCCGATCCGCACATTCACCCCCAGCAACGCACCGCACAGCATCAGAGAGTGAGCGACGTTGTTGCCATCGCCCACATAAGCCAAGGTCTGACCGGGAAGAGCGCCGTGGGCTTCCTGGATGGTGAGGAAATCAGCCAGGGCCTGGCATGGGTGCTCCAGATCAGTGAGGGCATTGATCACCGGCACGGACGCCCAGTGGGCGTAGTCCACCAATTCCTGCTGGGCGAAAGTTCGAATCGCCAGAACATCGCAGTAACGGCTGAGCACCCTGGCCGTGTCTTCCAGCGGCTCGCCGCGGCCGAGCTGGGTAACGGAAGGGTTGAGATCCACCGTCTGGCCGCCGAGGCGGGCCATGGCCACCTGAAAACTCACACGGGTTCGGGTGGAGGCCTTGCTGAAGATCAGACCCAGCACGCGGTTGCCGAGATCGATCCGACGATCGCCGCTCTTCAGTTGTGCAGCCAGGTCCAGCAACGCTGCAGTTTCCTCAGCGGAGCAATCCGCTGAGGAAAGCAAGTCACGCCCACAAAGCGGAGAGAGGACAGCAGCAACGCCCGCAGAAGCGGTAGCCATCGCGACGGTTCAAAGGACTGTTATCGGGGATGAGGCCCGCTGCCGTCAAGCGGTCACACCAGACGGCAGCACACTCGCCTCAAGCATGTGCTTGAGGTCATCCCCCTCGATCACTTCTTTTTCAAGGATCTTCTGGGCGATTGTCTCGAGCAGCGCCATGTTCTCCCGCAGGATCGCGAGGGCATCGTCGTGGGCCTGGTCCACCAGTCCGCGGACCTCCTTATCAATGGCCTGAGCCGTGGCATCGCTCACCGAGCGACGAGGGTTGTTGCCACCTCCGAGAAAACGGCCGCCGCCCTGCTTGTCGTAAGCCAATGGACCCAGAGTGTCGCTCATGCCGTAGGTACCCACCATCTGCTCGGCCAGATCGGTGGCCCGCTGCAGGTCGTTGGCTGCACCGGTCGTGATCTTGCCGAAGACGATCTCCTCAGCAGATCGACCACCCAGAAGGGTTGCGATCTGACCCTGAAGTTCTTCTTTGGAGTTGAGGAAGCGCTCTTCAGTGGGCAGTTGCAGGGTGTAACCCAAGGCACTCATGCCGCGGGGCACGATTGAAATCTTGGCCACCTTGCTGCCGCCTGGCATGAGATGACCCACGATCGCGTGGCCCACCTCGTGATAAGCGACCACCTTCTTTTCGTCGTCCTGCAGGACACGGCTCTTTTTCTCCAAACCGGCGACGACACGCTCGATGGCTTCACCTAAATCTTGTTGCTCAACACGGGTGCGCTGCGCCCGGGCGGCCAACAAGGCGGCTTCATTGACCAGGTTGGCCAAATCAGCGCCAGCAAAACCACTGGTGGCCTGAGCAACACCGTCGAGATCGACACCGTCGGCAAGCTTCACCTTCTTGGCATAGATCTCAAGAATGGTCTTGCGGCCGGAGAGATCCGGACGGTCCACCAGGACTTGCCGGTCGAAACGACCCGGGCGCAGCAGGGCTGCATCCAGCACCTCGGGCTGGTTGGTGGCCGCCAGAACAATCACCGGCTTGTCTTGAGCGGTGAAGCCATCCATCTCAGTGAGCAGCTGGTTGAGGGTCTGCTCGCGTTCGTCGTTGCCGCCAACGACGCCCATGGAGCCCGAGCGACTCTTACCAATGGCATCCAGTTCGTCGATGAAAATGATGCAGGGTGCCTTCTTCTTCGCTTCTTCAAACAAGTCGCGAACACGGGCAGCACCGGCGCCGACGAAAAGCTCCACGAACTCCGAGCCGGAAATAATGAAGAACGGCACTTCGGCTTCGCCAGCGACCGCCTTGGACAGCAGGGTCTTGCCCGTACCAGGAGGGCCAACGAGCAGCACACCCTTGGGAATGCGAGCACCGATCTCGATGTAACGCTGAGGGCGCTTGAGGAAATCGACGATCTCAGTCAGTTCCTGCTTCGCCTCGTCCACACCAGCCACATCGGCAAAAGTGATCCGCGACTCTTCATCGGGCACGTAGACCTTGGCCTTGCTCTTGGTGAAGCTCAAAGCTCCCTGAGCACCACCGCCCATCGAGCGTCGGGCGAAGAACTGCAGAACAAGAATGAAGATCAGGGGCGGCACCACCCAGCTCAGGATGGTGGTAAAGATGTTGGGCTTCTTCGGTGGTGCAGCGGCGAATTCAACGCCCTTGGCCTCCAGGCGTTGCGGCAGATCCATATCGAAGATCGGCGTGGTAGCCAGCACTGGAGGCGTTCCCTCCTCGGGATTGCTCAGCTCGTAGCGGATCTGGTCTTGGGTGATGAATGCCCGCTTCACCGCACCGTCATTGACCTGGTCAATGAAAAGGGAGTAGGGCACCCGGGGCACCTGCTGCATGCCATTCGTGGGCAGGAAGCTGCTGAACAGCAACAGCACCCCGAAGCCAATCAGCACCAGGTTGATGATCCCGAAGCGACGGTTCGGCTGGTTGTCGTCCTGGCGGATCGGCATGAACGGCCTGAGAGTCCCGATACGTTACGAGGGATCTCAAGCAAACAACGGGTGTGAGAACCGAACGGCACCTAGGTTCTGGCCATGTGTGGTCGCTATTGCCTCGACGCGCCTCGCGCTGAATTGCAGCGGGTGCTGAGCAGCTGGCTCAGGCCGGACGACAGCGCATGGCTGGAGCATTACGCCCCCCGGGACCTGATCCGCCCCCATGAACCGGTGCTTGCCATTCGGCGTGAGCACGGAGAGGACCGGCTCTCCCACATGCTTTGGGGTCTTCTGCCGGGCTGGGTGAAGGACCCGCTTCAAGCACCGAGACCCTTCAATGCCCGCGCCGAAACCATTGCAGAGAAAGCCTCCTTTCGTGGCCCATGGCGTCATCACCGCTGTCTGTTACCCAGCACTGGTTTTTTTGAGAAGGGGCATCTGATCCATCGCAAAGACCGGCAGCTGTTCTGGTTGGCCGGTGTCTGGGACCGCTGGATTGGGCCCGATGGCAGTGAGGTGGAGACCTGCTGTGTGATCACCACGCGTCCCAACAGTGTTGTGGAGCCATTGCATGACCGCATGCCGGTGATCATTCCCGAAGGCTTGGAGAGCGTCTGGCTCGAACCAGGCGATGGGGCCCACCGTCGTGCCCTCGAGCCGATGCTCACCCCCTCGCCACCGGAGCCATGGGACTGCAGAGCACTGAAGCCAGCCGCCCCCAGAAGCAACCATCAGCAGCTCTCTTTGCTCGATTGAGCAAGGCTTGACAGGCATCGTTGACTGCCGAACCTGGGGGCAGCAGCAGTGGCCAAGGTGTTGGTGGGACTGGTTCAGCGCGTCCAGCTGCGCGATGGCATCCAGCTGAGGCTGCTGCTGCTGTTCACCCTGATCGCAACCGTGGGGTTTGCCTTTCCTCGCTTGGTCTGGGCGACCTACATCGGATACACCCTGATCGCCTTGCTGCTCACCCAGGTGATGGTGGGCAGCAGCAAGGCTCCGGACTGGAGTGATGCGCTGTACCGCGGCCTGGGGCTCTTGGCCGTGGCCACCATGTGGCTCTGGCTGCTCACGCCACTGGAGCTGATTTACAGCGGCATGCCGCTGGCCCTGAGCTGGAGCGTGCTGGTGGGCTGGAGTGTGATCCGCCTGGTGACGCGCTTCGCCAGCACCCGACGCGTCACCGAAGCACTGCTGATGGGTGCCACAGCGGGGTACCTGCACATCGGACTCGCCGCAGGCCTGGTGATGAGTGCCCTGGAAACCATCCAACCCGGCAGCTTCGAACCCTTGGAGCTGGCCAGCCTTGGCGATTCGAGCGTTCTGGCCTCCGCCCGCATTTTTTCAGCGATCAATTACTACGCCTTTGTTTGCCTCACCACCGTTGGCTTCGGAGACATCAGTCCAATGCTGCCCCTGTCACGGATGGTGAGTGTGGCCACCAGCGTGGCCGGACCGCTCTATCTCGCTGCCGTGATGGGCGTGCTGATCGGCCGCTACGCCAGCAGCCTCGACCGCCAGAGCCAAGAGCGCTGAGGTCAGATCCCGCTGCGCCAGCACAGCAACCAGTCGCGCCCCAGCGGTTCGCACTGATGCCACTCGCCCTGCAGCACCTGATCCATGGCGCTGAAATCCAGATTTCCAAGAGGGGTGCGGGCCGCCAGGCCCCCCATCAATTTCGGAGCCACCACCGCCGCAATCTCCTGCACACAGCCCTGCTGGATCGCCACTGCCGCCAGCTCAGGGCCGCATTCCCACAACACCTGGTTGCAACCACGCTCCGCCAGCGCCTCCATCAGCTGCAACGGTTCACAGCCCGAAAGCCCAAGCCCCTCAGGGCCGGCCGGCAGACATTGGGGATCGGCATCAGGGCCATGGGCCACCAGGGTCGGCGCAATGGCGGTGTCCCAGAGCTGCGCCTGATCCGGCAGATCCAAGCTGCGGCTCAACACCACCCGCAGCGGTTCCGGTGAACGCCTGCCACGGCTGGTGAGCAGCGGATCATCAGCGCGAACCGTGCCGCCCCCCACGATCACAGCATCCACGCCACTGCGCAGCTGATGGACCCAGTCGCGGGCTGGAGGCCCGCTGATCCATTGGCTGGCGCCATTGGGCAAAGCGGTGCGGCCATCCAGGCTCATGGCCCATTTCAAAATCCCGAACGGGCGGCCGCTGCGGATGCGATGCAGGAAAGCCCGGTTCTGCTGGAGGGCCTCTTGGCGCAGCACGCCGCTGATCACCTCCAGGCCCGCCTCCCGCAACTGGCGGATGCCGCCCCCAGCGACCCGGGGATCGGGATCCTCCAAAGCGATCACAACCCGACGGATGCCGGCCCGCAATA
Organism: Synechococcus sp. BS301-5m-G53; assembly: GCA_016779825.1. Lineage (GTDB taxonomy): Bacteria > Cyanobacteriota > Cyanobacteriia > PCC-6307 > Cyanobiaceae > Parasynechococcus. Next base: position 8,132 of record JADHMX010000057.1, read on the forward strand.
CCGCCTCACTGCAGGGGGGCGTGCGGCCGTGATGGCAGCAGGGTTCCAGGGTCACCACAAGGGTTCCGCCACAGGCCGCAGTTCCGGCCTGGCGCAGGGCACCCACCTCGGCATGGTCCTTACCGGCGCGCGCATGAAAGCCTTCGCCCACGAGGCGCCCACCGGCATCAAGAACCACAGCCCCCACAAGAGGGTTGGGGCTGGTGTGACCTTCGGCAAGGGCCGCCAGGGCTAGGGCCCGCCGCATCCAGAGCTCCCACATCAGCTGAGGGGCAGCTCCTGCAGCGAGCGCCATTCAGCGACGACGTAGGGAGGCACAGGCAATTCGGTGAAGACCCCTGGCAACGCCAACCGCAACGGCCGGTTGTTGTTGAGATCGTCCAGCAGGGGGTCAAGGGCAAATTCAGCCGCCGCGTCGCGGCCGTCGTTGGCCAGCACCGGATTGGCCAGGGTGATGTCGTCCAACTGCCATTCGCGTCGACCCGCCAACACCTGGAGACTCACCGGATGATCGAGTCGCAGCTTCCCGGGATAGCCCACCACGCGCAGTACAACCGACTGGCCTGGAGGGCCTTCGCGGTAGGCCACCGCCTGCCAGCTGTCGTAATCGAGATCCCGCAGGCTCTCCAGCGAACGCACCATGGCGACGCCTGCCTCGTTCTCATGCTGATGCACCTGAGCCCAGGCCGTGCCTGGCGTCAGCAGCAGAAGCCCCAAAGCGGCCAACAGACAACAGAGCAAACGGCGCATGGGGAGGAGGTCAGTCAGCGAATTCTCACAACAAACCTGGCTTTAAGGCGATTTTCACCAACAATCGGTCCATGGAGGTTGCGTTCCGCTCAGCTCAGGGCCTCAGCGCGAGCCTGAAGGCGATCGGTTTCGAGACTGATATCGCCCAATTGAGCCAGGGCGCTCTCGATGGGATCTTTCGGCTGGGTGGTTCACGGCAGCTGCCGGTGTTGTCGATCCAAACGAATCAAGACCTGGTGTTTCACGGCAACCGATGCCCTGGAGTGTTGCCCTTCAGCTTCAACACAACCGATCAACAACCGGTGGTGCGTGGACAAGAAACAAAACATGGCTCCCTGCATGGTTTTCACACAGGCCTAAGCGAAATTTTTTTCCAGCTCCCCGCAGGCGCCCACATCCAGATCGCCCTGGTCTCTCAAACGCGGTTTGAACAGCTCGCCGCCGCCACCGGCGATCATCAGGCCCTCGAGGTGATCCACCGATCCAATTCCGCCAACCTCCACCCCCAGCGGTTTGAAGAGATCAGCGCCTTGATCCAAGCCCAGCTGATGGGAGGGGGCCAGGATGATCTGGTGGAAGTGGCGACGCTGGAGGCGTTGTCACCCCATCAATTGCGGGGAACGGCCAGTGGTGAGCTCGGTGTGGGGGCTGGACTGATGAAAGATCTCGTGGGTTGGGGGTTCAAGAACACCGGCCAAGCGATCACGCTGAATGACCTCAGCGCCACGATCTTCGCCTCACGCTCCTCGATCGTTCACCACTGCCGCCAGACCTTCGGCACTGGCCCGATGGCTCTGCTCAAACAGATCCGGCTCAGCCAGGTGCATCACGCCCTCAGCACCCCAGAGGTGCAGCACGCCATTGGCGGCAACACCGTGCAGGAGATTGCCTGCCATTACGGCTTCCAAAGCCGTAATCACTTTGCGCGGGACTACCGCAGCCAATTCGGTGAAGCCCCCAGCGCAACGCTTCAACGGGCCTCCGATCCGGGGATGAGCATCCAGTCGGTCTCCGTGGCCCAGAGCCCCCAGATGGCCATGGCTCTGAGGTAGTGACAAGCCCGGTAGGTGTTCACTGCGGTGATCGCTTCAGGGGTACGGAACTGCAATCCGCCGGAATAGACCTGCTCGACGACAGCTGAGCAGATCGCTTCCGCCGTCTGCTTCTCTCCCATAAGGCGGTAGTAGCTGGCGATCCCGAAGTTGATCCCGGTCCACACCTCCAAGGGGTGGGTGCCATTGGGATCCAAGGGTGTGCCATCACGGCGCAGGCCGTTGGCTACACCCAGGGATCCGCCATCGAAAGCCTCGAAGCAGGCCTCCCTCACCGCCTTCAAGGTGCTGCGGCTGTTGGCATCACTCACCACCGGCGGCAGCCCCAACAGGCGTGCGTAGAAATCACCGCAAAGCTGATCAGCCATCACCACCGGTGTGCCGCTCTCGGCATCGATGTCGTAGTACTCGCCGTTCCAGAGCAGCTTGTCGAAATTGCCCCGGGATTGCTCCAGCCAACCGCTGAATTGCTTCTGCTCCGCTGCAGTATCCAGCCCGGTGCTGAGCTGAAGGGTCTGGGCAATGGCAAGGGCAGCCTCGAGAGCCGCGATCCAAAGGGCGCCGCAATAGGCACTCACCCCTTTGAGGGGCCAGTCGTCGAAGGTCTGATCCGGAGCACCGCCGTTGTCGGGCAGGCCATCGTCGTTCACATCAAAGGTCTTGAGGTAGCGCAGCGCCTCCACGGCCGCCGGCCAGCAGTCGGCCAGGAAGCGGATGTCTTCACCGCTGGGGGCCAGCTTGAAGGTGCGCCACACCTGCAGCACGAAGT
>JADHMX010000058.1 GCA_016779825.1 Synechococcus sp. BS301-5m-G53
TGCTGGATCACCAGGTCGGTGAGTTCATCGAGGCTGTCGGCGACAGCGATCGGGAGATCAGGTTTCAGGCTGCGGACCCGTTCCGCCAGGGCATTGCTGCAGATGCCGTGCAGGGGTTGCTCTCCCGCGGAGTAGACGGGAGCGAGCAGCAGCAGATCACAGTTCTGCAGGGCCTGAGCAAAGCCATCGAGGAACTGCTTGGTGCGGCTGTAGCGGTGCGGCTGGAACACTGCCAGCAGCCGTTGTGGTGCTGTGGGCAGCGGACTGCGGCCAGTGCTCACCATCAGGCGCGCCATCTCCAGAGTTGCTTTCACTTCACTGGGATGGTGGGCGTAGTCGTCAACGATGTGACGGCCCTTCCAGGTGCCCCGTAGATCAAATCGGCGGCCCGGTGCCTTCAGGCCAGCGAGGCCTTCAACCAACTGGTCGAAGGGGAGTCCTTCCATCCGGCAGGCGGCCAACGCGCCTGTCGCATTGCTCAGATTGTGCAGCCCGGCCATCGGCAGGGTGAAGTCGCCAATGGGGCGGCCTGATTCGTAGAAACGGGCGATGCAGCGATCGCCCTCAAGGCTCAGAGGCAGGGCGGCGAAGTCAACGGATTCAGCGCTTTGGTTCGACCACCAAGCTGTCGGCTGGAAGTGTTCCTGGAGGATCGGGCAGTCGTGATTGGCGAGAACGCGATCGCAACCGCCTGCGAAGCGCTGCAGGGTGGAGATCAGGTCGTCGAGGCTGGCGTAGTGATCGGTGTGATCAAGCTCCAGGTTGGTGATCACCCCCAGGCTGGGGCTGAACTTCACCAGGGAGCCGTCGGATTCATCCGCCTCGGCCACGAGCAGTTTCCCCTGGCCGGAGTGGCCATTGCTGCCCAGGCTGGGAACGATGCCTCCAATCACAGCCGTCGGGTCCTGATTGGCCTCCAGCAGCAGGGTCGTGATCAAGGTGCTGGTGGTGGTTTTGCCGTGGCTGCCGGCCACAGCGATGGAGGGTTGTTGCTCGATCAGCGCCGCCAGCAGATCGGAGCGATGCCAGATCTCCAGCCCCTGCTGCCGGGCCCGTTGGAGCTCCGGATTGCTCTCGGGGATGGCTGTGCTGATCACCACCACCGGCGAACCATCCTTCGTCGATCCCGTGACGAGGTCGATGCAGGTTGCGTCCTGCTGGCGAAAGACCTTCACCCCAAGGGTCTCGAGTTGTTGGGTTGTTGCGTTGTCACGCGGGTCAGAGCCACTAACGGGGTGACCGCGGTCGACCAAAATTCGAGCCAAAGCCGACATACCTATTCCGCCGACACCGATGAAGTGGACTGGTGTCTGACGGTCGAGCAGGCGTGGCAACGGAGGGCTTCAGTCAGGGGAAAGATAAGCCAGTCACCGCCGCTTGTCTGCCGATCTAAGGGACGGATTAAACCGATTTCATCGGTGATGAACAAGGTATTTCTGCCGATTTCTGTATGATCGGCGGCCAAAACCCCCGTGCGGCTTTGCCGCTTCTTCCATGACCCTGCGCGTTGCGATCAATGGATTCGGCCGGATCGGTCGCAATGTTCTGCGGGGTTGGATCAGCCGTGGCGCTGACACCGGCCTGGAGATCGTGGGGATGAACTCCACTTCTGACCCTGCCACCAGCGCTCACCTGCTGACTTACGACTCCATCCTTGGGCGTCTGGATCCTTCCGTGGACATCAAGACCACGGACAGCTCGATGATCGTCAACGGCAAGGAGATCAAGTTCTTCGCTGACCGCAATCCCCTCAACTGCCCCTGGAAGGAGTGGGGCGTTGATCTGGTGATCGAATCCACCGGTGTGTTCAACACCGATGAGAAGGCCAGCATGCACATCCAGGCTGGTGCCAAGAAGGTGATCCTCACCGCCCCTGGCAAGGGTGACGGCGTCGGCACCTTCGTGGTGGGCGTCAACGACGATCAGTACCGCCACGAAGACTGGGACATCCTCAGCAACGCCAGCTGCACCACCAACTGCCTGGCTCCGATCGTCAAAGTTCTCGATCAGAACTTCGGCATGGAGTGGGGTCTGATGACCACCATTCACAGCTACACCGGTGACCAGCGGATCCTGGACAACAGCCACCGTGACCTGCGCCGTGCTCGTGCCGCGGCTCTGAACATGGTTCCCACCACCACCGGTGCGGCCAAGGCTGTGGCCCTGGTTTATCCCGAAGTGAAGGGCAGGCTCACCGGCTTCGCCATGCGCGTCCCCACTCCGAACGTGTCGGCTGTTGACCTCACCTTTGGAACATCGAAGGGAGCTTCCGTTGAACAAGTGAAAGCCGTGATGAAGGAGGCTTCTGAGAACGGCATGAAGGGGATCATCAAGTACAGCGACTTGCCCCTGGTCTCCACCGACTACGCAGGCACCAACGAATCCACCATTTTCGATGCGGACCTCACCTATGCCATGGGTGACAAGGCTGTGAAGATCCTGGCCTGGTACGACAACGAGTGGGGCTACAGCCAGCGTGTTGTTGACCTCGCCGAGGTGGTGGCCAAGAACTGGAAGTGATCGGCATCTGATCGCTTATCAATCCCTCCCGTCATGGGGGGGATTTTTTTTTAGTTCTGGATTGTTCGTTCAGGGCTGGCTGAAGTGATCAAATCCGCCTGCTTCCACGCGCTCATGGTTGTGGGCCCAGCGGATGACGCCCGCTTCGGCATTGATCCGGCCGATGCGTTGGCTTTCGGGGATGCATTTCTGCCAGATGTCGGCCCAGGCTTCGGGAAGGCTGAGCACCAGCTCAAAATCCTCTCCTCCCGAGAGGCACCAATCCGTCCATGCCGGCCCTTCAGGCCAGCCTTCGGCCACGGGAAGCTGGTCCCTCTGCAGCAGTGCTCCACAGCCGCTGCTGCTGCAGAGTCCTGCGACGGCAGAGAGAAGTCCATCACTGCTGTCGGTGCCCCCGGCCCGCCAGGGCAGATGGTCCGGTTTGCAAGCCAGCAGCTGCTGGACCTCATCAAACCGGGGCGTTGGATGCAGGTGTCTTGCGATCGCTTTGTTGTGCAAGGACGGGTCCAGAGCGATGTCACGCAGGCTTGGGTCGTCCTGCAGCAGGGCGAGGCCCAGTCGGCTGAGTCCATGGGGACCACTTGTGACGAGCACATCGCCGGGGCGGGCTGCGTTGCGATGGAGCCGCAGGGGCCCGAGACGGCCGAGGGCGGTGATTGAGAGCAGTCTCTGCTCCCCTTTGGAGCAGTCACCCCCCAGCAGAACGCCGCCGTACTGGTCCAAGGCGGCACTGATGCCTTGATACACCCCGTCCACCCAGTCCCAGCTGGTGCACCCCGGGGCAACCAGGGCCACGGTGATCCCATCGATTGCGACAGCACCACTGGCGGCCAAGTCGGACAGGTTGGCGGCAACGGCGCGCCATCCCACATCAAGGGCCGAGGTGGTGGCATCGCTGAAATGGACGCCATCCACGAGAACGTCGGTGTTGATCAGCAGCGGCCGGGCGTCGGCGGCCAGGGCTGCGGTGTCGTCACTGAGCTGATTGGGCGGAGCGAAGCGAGCCAGCCGCCTCAGCAGCTCCGCTTCAGTTAGCTCCGCCAGGGTCGGGCTCATGCGTGGGCTTTGAGTTGCCCCGCTCCCTCGATCACCTTTACGGCGGTGATCCGGTCATCGACGCCCAATTCCTCCAGAACATCGAATCCATCCACCACGTAGCCGAAGGCTGCATTGCGGCCATCCACGAGGTTCAGGCCAGCCGGGGTCAGCTCCGCCTCGTAGAGAAACATGAAGAACTGCGAGGAGCCATCGTCGAGGGCCTGGTCTGAGTGGGCCCAGCCGAGGGTGCCCAGGGTCGCGAACGGAAGGGTTGGTGTGGCCATGAACAGGCCTACGTCTTCAAAGGTTTCGTTGTAGATCGTGTCGTCTTCGCCCGGCACGCGGATCTCCAGGGGCACGTGGCGCTCTTGCTTTGTCTTCGGATCCACGTAGCCGATTTCTGGCCCTTCAGGATCACCGCTCTGGAGCACGTAGAAGTCCTCGGCTCGAATGAAGGGCAGTCCGTCGTAGAAGCCCTTGAGGGCGAGATCGACGAAGGCACCTGCGGTGAGTGGGGCGTTGTAGCCATCCACGACGGTGGTCAGTTCTCCCTGGGTGGTGCTCACGCTGAGGGTGGCTCGTCCCTGCAGCCGTGGCAGGGCATCGAATTCTGCGGGGATCTCCCGTTCAAAACCGTCGGGCACCAGCAGGGCCTCCACATCACCGATGGAGCGCAGTGTCCGGCGTCGATCGGCAATGAAGCCTGGTTTGTCAGTGGCTTTGACCTTCTCCTTGAGGTCTTCAAGACCTTGATCCACGCTCTCAAACAGTGCTTCGGCCGTACCGCGCTTGGCTTCAGGGACCGCGTTCAGGATGGTGTCGCGGCGGGTGTTGAGCAGCGCTTCAGCGCGTGACACCGTCTTGCCGAGAGCTGTCCAGCGTTTGGCCCGTAGATCGTCACTGGTGAGTTCCAGCCGATGCTGCAGTTCCCGGATGTCGTCCTGATCGAAGGGAAGCGCGTCCCGAAGAATCGCGGCAGGGTCCTTCACAGCATTGCCCTGGGGTAAGGCGGCCCAGGCAGGGGCGGTGATTGTGATCAGAGCAAAGCTGATCAGAGCAGCAAGGACGGCGTTCAAACGCTGATGAACCAAGGGGGAACCCCAGTGCTGACGGGACTTTGGCACAGCCGTATAGTCCGGTGAACCGTTCGGTGGGAATGATCTCCAGTAACGACTTCCGCACCGGCACCACGATTGAGATCGATGGGGCCGTTTGGCGGGTTGTCGAGTTCTTGCACGTCAAGCCCGGCAAGGGATCTGCCTTCGTGCGCACCAAGCTCAAGGCCGTGAAGTCCGGCAATGTGGTGGAGAAAACCTTCCGCGCTGGGGAAATGCTTCCCCAGGCCATGTTGGAGAAATCCTCTCTTCAGCACACCTACATGGAAGGTGAGGACTATGTCTTCATGGACATGGCCACCTACGAGGAGACCCGCCTCAGCGCCGACCAGATTGGAGAGAGCCGCAAGTACCTCAAGGAAGGCATGGAGGTGAATGTGGTGTCCTGGAACGACAATCCCCTCGAGGTTGAACTGCCCAACTCCGTTGTTCTGGAGATCAAAGAAACCGACCCAGGTGTCAAAGGCGACACCGCTACCGGTGGCACCAAGCCCGCCATCCTTGAGACCGGCGCACAAGTGATGGTTCCGCTCTTTCTTTCTGTGGGAGAAAAGATCAAAGTGGACACCCGCAACGACAGCTACCTCGGGCGCGAAAACGGATGACCATGCAGCTTGATCACGAACAACTGCACCGCTTGCTGGAGGCGCTCGGTGAGAGCGACATCCAGGAGTTTCGGTTGGAAGGGGATGACTTCCGTCTGGAAATCCGTCGCAACCTGCCGGCCCAGGCCGTCATGGCTCCGGTCATGCCCGCCCCAGTTGCTGCTGCACCAGCTCCCGTTGCGCCCGCCGAGCCTGCAGCTGCGCCGCCCGCATCCACCGCAACGCGCAGCGACCTGCTCGAGGTCACGGCTCCCATGGTGGGCACCTTCTACCGCGCCCCTGCACCGGGCGAGCCTGCTTTTGTTGAGGTGGGCAGTCGGATCAACGTCGGCCAGACCGTCTGCATCCTCGAGGCCATGAAGCTGATGAATGAGCTGGAGTCGGAGGTCGGCGGTGAAGTGGTGGAGATCCTGGTGGACAACGGCATGCCCGTTGAATTCGGCCAGGTGTTGATGCGGGTCAAGCCGACCTGAGTTCAGCTCAGCTCCCAGGCGGCTTTGATCGCTGCCGTCGTGCTTTCAGGGCTCGCGATCCCTTGGGCGGCGATGTCGAAGGCGGTGCCATGGTCTGGAGACGTGCGTAGGAACGGCAGTTCCAAGGTGGTGTTCACCGCCGCGTCGAAGGCCAGCAGCTTCACTGGAATCAGCCCCTGGTCGTGGTACAGGGCCAAGATCCCGTCAGGCCCTGGCTGATTTGGGGTCTGCCAAGCCCGAGCAGCACTGATCCAGCAGGTGTCGGGAGGAACGGGACCCTCCAGCTGCACCTGGGGATGTTGCTTCCGCCATTGCTCAAGCAGTGGCAGCAGCCAATCGGCTTCTTCGTGGCCCAGCTGACCGGCTTCGCCGGCATGGGGATTGAGTCCGGCGACGCGCAGGTGTGGTGTGCTCGTGAAGCGTCGACAGAAGTCCTCCAGCACGTTCAGTTTGTGATGTACCAGGTCTGGCGTCAGCGCTTCAGGGATCTGGCTGAGGGGGATGTGGGTGGTGGCCAGCAACGTGTTCAGGCGCCAACCGCTTCTTGGAGAAACCGCGGTGAACAGCATTGAGGAGCGCTGAAGTCCAGCCAACTCCGCCAGCCGTTCGGTCTGCCCGGGATAGCGATGGCCGGCCGCATGCCAGAGGTGCTTGGCGATGGGGGCGGTGACAAGGGCGCGGGACCCTCGTTCCTGCAGCAGTTCAACGGCGCGGGTGAGCCAGCGAAACCCTGCATCGGCTCCGCTGGTGGTGGGATGTCCTGGCTGAACGCTGGCCTCCAGCGGTTGGTCGTCGATCCTGAGTGCTGCAGGGTCAGCCAAGGGGAGGCTCGTTTGCCGCTGCAGTCGCGCGTGGGTGCTGATCAAAGTGCGTCGGCAACCCACCAGCAGGGGTTGGAGCTCCGGGGGGAGCGTGGGTGAGGCGAGGGCCTTCAGCACCACTTCCATGCCGATCCCTGCGGGATCGCCGAGAGCGATCACCAGCTCATGCCTAGGGTTCGTGGAATCGTGGGGGCCCATCGCTGTGCTGCGCTTGCTGCTGCTGGGGTGTCTGTTGGTGGGATTGGCCGCTGGCCTGAGCAATGGCTGGATCGAACTTCACCTCTCCCGTTTCCTTGAGGATGTCGGGCTTCCCCTGCCGGAGGAGGGCGAGGGCTTCGATTTCAACCGTTGGTTGATCGAGGGGGAGAAGGCAGGTCAGGCGGATTGAGTTTGTCCTGGTTTAGGCAATCCTGCAGCCCGACGCGGTAGTTCGGATGCAGCAATGGATAACCGAGTTCTTGGCAGAGCCTGTGGTTGCTGACGCGGCGGTTTTCGCTCCAGAACGTCTGAGCCATGGGGCTCATGCTGTCCACAATCTGATCGAACGGCTCCAGCGGCGGCAGGGCACAACCCAACAGGGCTGCCGCATGTCGCATTAGTTCGGCTGTGGGAGCCGGCAGGTCATCCACCACGTTCACGACGGTCCAGTTTCCCGGGCGCGCTGAAGGCCCTTGCTCGGCGCGATGCATCAGATGCCAGCAAGCCCCCGCGATGTCTTCCACATGGATGCGGCAGAACACCTGGTCAGGTTTGTCGATCAAGCGTGCACGCCCTTGCTGCAATCCGTTGAGCACCGATCGTCCTGGGCCGTAGATGCCCGGTAGTCGCAGAATCTGGATCGGTAGACCTGAGCGCTGCCAGGCTGCTTCGCAATTCAGGCGGCGGATGCTGCGGTCCAGCGCCGGCGCCGGCTCGTCCTCTTCCGTCACCCAGCCGCCCTGACGATCGCCATAGACCCCTGTGGTGGAGAGATAGCCCGCCCAGCGCAGCGGCAGGTTCCTGAGTGTTGGAAGCAGCTTCGGTAAGACCGGATCGTTGCCGTCGCGGTCCGGTGGGATGGTGGACAGCAGATGGGTGACGCCTTCGAGGGCAGCGGGGTCGAGCTGGTCCTGTCCGTTGCTGTCGAAGAGCAGATCAGCCTCGGCGGCGTCCAGGGAGCGGCGGGTGCAGAGCACCGGCGTCCCCATGGCACGGGCCAGGCTTCCCAGACAACGCCCGCTGTAGCCACCGCCCAGCACCAGCAGCTTGGCGTCAGCGGCCAGCGGCTGCGACCGCTTGACAAGATCAGCCAGCATCAGTACACCTGTATTAGATCAAATGTACTGCTGTGACGTCGTCGTCTCTCCATCGCTCGGGTTCCGGGGCTCTTGTCCTCCGGGCCATCCTGACGGCTGCCCTGCTCGCCAGTGCGGTGGTGCTGGCGCCTGAAGATCCTGGTGTTCAGGCCTCCATTTGCCAGCGGCATCACTCTTCTGAAATCTGCCGTGTCTGGTGAGCCTCAGGCGGCTTGAGCGGCGATCGGGAGATCGTCGGGCTCGCTGAAGGAGTGATCCGGTTGGGCCCACTCCAGCAGGCGCAGGGCGAGCCGTAAATCGCCATCCATCCAGGCGCGAATGGCCATAGCGCGGCGTGGGTCGTAGAAACGTTGTCGCCTGTACCAGTCGAAAACATCGGCGTCAGACTTGCGACCATTGCAGGACAGGCAAGCAGGTACGCAGTTTTCGGTAACACTCAACCCGCCTTTGGCCTGGGGGTGAATGTGATCAATGGATTCAGAAGGTTTGCCGCAATAAATACAACTTTGTCCGGTAAAAGTGTGAAGTGACTGTCGCCATCTTCGGACGCGCAATTTGGGACAGAGTTCGTCGAGAAAAACCGCGTCCCTGTTATGCATCCGAATGCATCGGTTGTGGTAATTCTGCCTTGAACGAAAAGCCCGTCAATGTGTCGAGCGCTGCATTTTCAAAGATTTTTTGGCTTGTGATGTGAATCTTGGTCTCAATGCTTGCAGGCTGATCTGAGTTCACTAAAGTGATTGTTTGTGGGGGCCTGGTGGTGCCGTCAAAACCCACATTGACTTGTTGTCTGGATCTTTCTCCGGCAGGAATGATCCGCGTGGTCAGCCCCTTCGATGCGGTGACCCAGTCCCAGTTGCGTCGGATCAAGCCCAGGGGGCGTTGGATCGGCCCCGGCCAGGGTTGGGATTTCCCCTTGGCCGCCGCCGGTGCACTTCAGCAGGCCCTAGGGCGGCGATTTCCCATCACCTCCGCTTTGCAGCAGTGGCTCGATTGGTGCCAGCACCCCCTGCCTCCGCTGCCACCGCATCGGACTCTGGTGGCTGCGGCAGATCTTGATGAAGCCCTGCAGGATGGCCGTCGCCCGCTGCGCCACCAACGCTCCGGGGTCCGTTGGCTGCTGGCCCGCCGCGGCGCTGTTCTGGCCGATGAGATGGGGCTGGGGAAGACCCTTACAGCTCTGTTGGCGGCCCGTGCCCTGATGCGCTGCGCTGAGGTGCGGTTGCTTGTGGTGGCACCCGTCGGCCTGCACCCTCACTGGCGCCGGGAATCAGAGGTCCTTGGGGTTGAGCTTGAGTTGGTGAGTTGGGCTCGGTTGCCCGACACCCTGCCGCCGGCGGGAACGCTCCTGGTGGTGGATGAAGCGCATTACGCCCAGTCGCTTCAGGCGCAGCGCACGGCTGCTTTGCTGCGGCTGGCGCGTCATCCCCGTCTGCGGGCGATCTGGATGCTCACGGGAACCCCGATGAAGAACGGTCGCCCGTCCCAGCTGTATCCCCTTCTGGCTGCCATGGACCATCCGATTGCGCGGGATCAACGCCAGTTCGAGGAGCGCTATTGCCAAGGCCACTGGCGGGAGGGCCAAACCGGCAAACGTTGGCAGGCCACCGGTGCCAGTCAGCTGGAGGAGCTGCGGCGGCTGAGTCGACCGTTGATCCTGCATCGCCGCAAGCGGCAGGTGGTGGACCTTCCTCCCAAGCAGCGACGCCTTCAGCCTGTGGCGTTGTCGGAGGCTGAACTCACAGGCTTCGACCATCGCGTCGAGCTGGTGCTGGATGACTACCGGCGTCGTGCCCGTCTCGGGGAGGTGCGACGGGATGCTGAACATCTGGCTCTGCTCACCTCCATGCGCCAGATCGCGGCGGAATTCAAACTCCCGGCGGCTCAGCAGCTGGTGGAGTCATTGCGCCGGCAAGGGGAGGCGGTGGTGCTCTTCAGTGGCTTTGTGGCTCCGCTGCAGCTGTTGCAGCAAACCCTCGGGGGGGAACTGTTGACCGGTCGCCAACGGCCTGCTGAACGTCAGGAGAGTGTGGATCGGTTTCAGCAGGGTCAGAACGATTGTCTGCTGGCCACCTTCGGCACCGGTGCCCTTGGCTTCACCCTGCACAGGGCCCGTCATGTGATCTTGCTGGAACGACCTTGGACGCCAGGGGATCTTGAACAAGCGGAAGACCGCTGTCATCGTCTGGGGATGGGGGATGGCTTGACCTGCCATTGGCTGCAGCTCGGTGCAGCGGATCAGCTGGTGGATGGCTTGTTGGCGAGCAAGGCGGAACGAATCGAGGTGTTGCTGGGGCCCCGACGCTTGACGCTGCAACGTCAATCACTGCCCGCCATGGTGCGGGATTGTTTGCAGCTGGTCTGACGCACCTGGAGTTCGTGCTGCAGCATCGGATCGATCGGTTGAGTCGACTGCTGTAGGAGCGACAGTGCTCTTTCAACGTCAGCGCAGGCTTTGGCTTGATCGCCCAGCAGGCTTAAGACAAGCGCTCGGTCCCGATGCAGATCAGCTTGATCGGGCGTTTGGTCGATGGCTTCATCGCAGCGTTCGACCATCAGCTTGAGGTCGTTCATCCGGAAGTCCCCCAGGCAACTGCTGACCAGGGGTGTCGGGGTGTTTTCAGGCTTTGAGGACTGTTTGGTCTGGCACCCAGCAAGCAGCCCGGCAGCAAGAAGAGTCAGTCCAAGAACCCTGAAGGGATCAGTAGCTGTAGCGCGTGGTGTCTTCGGCGCTGTTGGTGATGGTTGAGGAGTTTCCAAGAGTGGCAGTGGTGGCTGGTTGGGTGTTCCCGCCGAACAGATCACCAAGGAACTGGCCACAGTC
>JADHMX010000059.1 GCA_016779825.1 Synechococcus sp. BS301-5m-G53
AGTTGGTCCAACACCTCAGCCACACCGGAATCGGCATAGGCCGAAGCCAGGTCAACCGAGGAGGGCATCGATCTCTGCGGTAAAAGCGCGATCGGCGTCGCTCAGCTGAGCGTCGGGGCCGTCATCCTCCGGCCGAATCGTGATGTTTACGTAGGTGCGCCCGAAGCTGATGTCGGGAAAGCGCTGGGTCGCCTCGCTGTGCTCACCAAGCTTGTCGAGAAAATCGCGGGTGGCGTCATAGCTGTCGAACTCGAAGCGACACTCGAGGCATACGGGTCGTTTCCGCTCCTGCCACTGATTCATCAGAGCCCCCGTTCAGCCTGAACCTTCTGAAAACCTAGAGGAGCGCCACCCGCTGGCAGCCCATCAAGCGCCCAGACCAGGCCGCGGCGTAGGCCCGATTGGCGGACTGCTGCTCGGGATCCTCGGTGTCCAGCGGATGGGGCATCGTGCCGGCGATGGCAGCATTGGTGACGCAGAACATCGACTTCTGGAAGCTGACGCAGATCTGCACGTGTACATCTGTTTGGCCACGACCGTTGTCGTCGTACCAGAGGCTCAGTTCCTCGGGCAGGTGGCGGTACATGTCCTGCATGCAAAGGCTGGGGGGAATCCCCGCACCCATGCTGGGAATCGGATCGGCGTAGAGGGCTCCGTACTTGAAATCACTGATGTCCGGTGAAATCTGCCGGGCCTGGGCGTTGTAAGACACCGTTCCCAGGAAAGGCATGCCGCGGAAGAAAACGGCCTCCACGTAGGGAACCGCCACATCCACCAGGAAGGTGAGACCCGCCTCGGGAGGGAGGACCCAGATCTCTTCACCATCAATCGACACCTTGTACTCAATCGGGCTGCCGGCAGCCGCCACCAGACCGTCGCGGATGTGATGCACCACATCGTTGACGCAGGTGACTTCCTTGATCGCGTAGCGACGGGCCAGGTCGACAAAGATGTCGCTCATCACCCGCCAGAACAGGCCAAGGCAATAGATCGTGGTGAGCGAACGGATGGCCTCGGGCGCGAAATCGGGATAGAGGCGGTTGTTCAGGGCCAGCAGAGGGTCGCGCGCCGACTTGCGCTTGATGATCCGCTGGCAGGCTTCTGCGAATTCAGGTGTGTCGAGATAGGCATCCAGCCCGCCGGTGCCATGCCAGAACATCGCCTTCTGGCAGTACTCGGCGTACTCGAAGTTGATCCGATCCCCCATCAGATGGGTCCAGAGGCGCTTGAAGCTGAACCCCTCGTGGAAAAAGCGGAACACCGGGAAGGGATTGAGCATCTGCTGCTCGCCCTGGTCCACCAGGTTCTTGCTGTAGGCATCGAGAACCAGGCCATAGCTCTCGAGCACATTCACCACCTGAAGGAGATGGTCTGGCGTGTCCTTGAGCAGTGGCGTATCGCTGAGAAGACGACGGATCAACTCCTCCTGATCCGGAAGCACCGGGGGTTGCACGGGGGATGCGGATGTCGGGGTCATGACAGATCTCCAGTGATCAGACTGAGGCCTGTGGTGGCCGCCTCACTGAGGTTCGACAGCAGCTCCGGAGCAAGACCAAGCACCAGCACACCGAGACTGAGGGCGATGGCCGGAGCCTGCTCCCGCAACGACACGCGGTCGAGGATACGGGGATTCACCACCTCCCCGGGGGCGATCGCCAGGCGACCGAAGAAGGCGCGGTTTACCAACAGAAGGAAATACACCGCCGTCAGACCTGATCCCACCATCGACAGCAGCGTGGCCAGGGGGAAGGGTTGCAAGCTGCCGCGGAAAATCAGGAATTCGGAAATGAAGCCGGCCATGCCGGGTATTCCGGCACTGGCCATCACACCGATGATCATCAAAGACCCCGTAAGGGGCAGGCCGCGCTGGGGATTGAGCAGACCACGCAACACGTTGAGGTCGCGGGTACCGGTCTGGGCGTAGACGACACCCACCACCAGGAACAGCACCCCGGAGATCAGGCCGTGGCTCACCATCTGGAAGAGGGCTCCCATCAACCCGAGCGGGGTTGCGGCGGCTGCAGCCAACAGCACGTAGCCCATGTGGCCCACGGAGCTGTAGGCCACCATGCGCTTCATGTCGGTCTGAGCGATTGCCGCAAGGGATCCGTAGAGCACCGAGATCGCTGCCCATCCGGCCAACCAGGGAGCAGCCACCTGCCAGGCATCGGGGAACAAGCCAAGGCAAAAACGGAGCAGGCCATAGGTGCCCAGCTTGAGCAGCACACCGGCCAGAAGAACCGACACCGGAGTGGAGGCCTCGGTGTGAGCATCCGGCAGCCAGGTGTGGAAGGGAAAGAGGGGGATCTTGATGCCGAAGCCGATCAGCAGAGCACCCATCAGCAGCAACTGGGCGGTCATGCCCAGTTCACCGGCCAGGATCGGCCGCAGGCTGAAGTCCATGGTTCCGGTGACAAAGGCAATGCCGAGGAAGGCACCAAGGATCAGAACGCCTGAGACGGCGGTGACGATCAGAAACTTGGTGGCGGCATAGGCACGGTTGGCACCGCCCCAGACGGCGATCAAAAGCCAGAGGGGGATCAGTTCCAGTTCGTAGAACAGGAAGAAGAGCAGCAGGTTCTGGGCCAGGAAGGCCCCATTCACGGCGCCAGAAATCACCAGAAGCAGGGCGAAGTAGACCCGAGGCCGGTTCTCGATCGTGCGGGAGGCAATGGCCGCCACAAGGCAAAGCATCCCGTTCATCAGCACCAGTGGCAACGAGAGGCCATCCAGCGCCAAGGCGTAATCGAGCCCGATGGCATGGACCCAGCGGGCCTGTTCCACCAACTGCAAACCAGCGTCTGCTGCATCGAAAGGCAGCAGCAGCGAGAAGCTCGCCAAGCACTGCACAACCAGCAGCACGATGGACACATTGCGCAAGCGGGCACTGGAGGGCGATCCCGGCCAGAGGATCAGAGCCAAAGCCCCGAGGAAGGGAATCAGAAGCAGGAGGGAAAGCAGCATCTCGGGGCGATCAGGTGAGGAACCAGCTCACCGCGGTGAGGAAAAGAACGATGGCCAAAAGCACTGTCAGCACGTACGACTGGCTCTGGCCGCTGACGCTGAGCTTGAGGCTGTCTGCACTGGCCAGGGAGAAGCGAGCCACCCCATTGAGAAGCCCATCCACCACGTTTCTGTCGAACCAGGAGGCCAGACGGGAGAAGCCAGCCACCACGTTGACGATGGTGAGGCGGTAGAAGCGCTCGGTGTAGAAGTCGTAGGCGAGTAGGTCCTGCCACCAGCGCAGCAGGGGATTCAGCGAGCGGGACCACGCCTTGCTCAAGGGGAGCACCGCGCCGGCCAGCAGGCCCAGCAGGCCACTCCCCACCACCAGCGCTGCTGCCCAGAGAGGGAAAGCAAGCAAACCATCGAGGGATTCAAGCCGCACCAACAGCAGCGGCGTGATCAGCACAATCACAGTGAGCGCCACCATCGGGAACGCCATCTGCCAGTTCACCTCAGCCGCCCGACGGGACTTGATCAGGGAATCCCCCATGAACACATGGCGGAAGACCCGCACCAGACCCAGGGCGGTAAGGGCATTGGTAAGCAGGAACACAGCCATGAAGGGCACAGAGCGCACGCTCAGCAGCTCAATCGACTGGGCCAACGCCAGGAAGCCACCCAGGGGCAGGAAGCCCACCAAACCGGCACCGCCCACAAGAAACGCCGTGGTGGTAGCCGGCATGCGGCTGCCCAATCCCCCAAGCTCCGTGATGTCCTGGCAATTGGTGGAGGCGATCACGCCACCAATGCTCATCGACAGCAGCGCCTTGGAGACGGCATGGGTGAACAGGAGCAGCAACGCAAGCACTGGGATTTGCAGTGCAATCGCGATAAAGACCAGACCCATGTGGGCCGTCGTGGAATACGACAGGGTGCGTTTGATGTCCACCTGAGCCAGGGCCACCAAAGAGCCGCCAATCGCACTGATGCTGCCGATCACCAGCATCACGCCGATGGCGATAGGCGACAGCTGAAGGATGGGCATCACCTTCAGCAGCACAATCGCGCCGCAGGTCACCACTACCGAGTTGCGAAGAATTGAAGCGGGGTTCGGGCCCTCCATGGCTTCGTCAAGCCAGAGGTGCATGGGGAACTGGGCACATTTGCCCGTAGGCCCTGCGACCAGACCCAAGCCCAACAGCGTTGCCGCCAGCGGAGAGAGGGTGTCTTGAGCGGCCCAGGCGTAGAGGTCGTTGAACCCCATCACGCCGGAATAGCTGCAGAGCGCCACCACACCCATCAGCAGCAACACATCACCAACGCGCTTGGTGAGGAAGGCATCCCGGGCTGCGGTCACCACCAGGGGTTGGGCGTACCAGAAGCCCACCAGCAAATAAGTGGAGAGCGTCAGCATCTCCAGTAGGAAATAGCTCTGGAACAGGGAGTCGCTGAGCACAACGCCACTCATCGCCCCCTCGAAAAATCCAAGCAGGGCAAAGAAGCGGGCCAAGGCCCACTCCTTATCCATATATCCCAGGGAATAAACCTGGGATAGCAAGCTGAGGCCCGTGATCAGTTCAAGGGCCACCAGGTTGGTGAGCGACAGGCTGAAGCTGATGTTCAGCTCCAGATCAGCCACGCTGAGCCAGGGGAAGGCCAGATCCACTGGCCCTGAGTGGTAGACCTCCTGAAGGATCAGGCTTCCGTGCACGAAGGCCAGGAGGGTCAGAAGGATATTGAGATAGGCCGCCGGACGGTGAGCATCACGGCGAAACAAACCACAGGCCCAGGGCAGGGAGACCAGCATCCCGATGAACCCATAGAGAGGGATCAACCATGCGGTCTGGATGGAAAGCGAAAGCTCCGGGGTCAAAACGGCGAGCGGGATGGTGATCGAGCTGGTCGCTGGTTGGCCGGCGAATCTAGGAGCCGATACGGAGCAAAAGGGCTCTTTATGAACGGCTGTGAGGGGGCTTTTGTGCCCTCAGCTGCGGCGGGCGGCACCACTGCCGGCCAACACCGGTTCAACTTCGTTGTGGGGGCGAGCAATGATGTGGGCGGCAACAAGGCCGTCACCCACACGCTCGCAGGCATCAGCACCGGCACGAACAGCGGCATTCACCGCACCGGTTTCGCCGCGCACCATCACCGTGACGTAGCCACCACCGACATATTCACGGCAGATCAGGCTGACTTCAGCAGCCTTGGTCATGGCATCGGCCGCCTCAATGGCAGGAACCATGCCGCGGGTTTCGATCATGCCCAGCGCCACACCGGGAACGATCGGGGAAGGGGTGGAAGCAGGTTTGGCCACGGCTGAACCGCCACCGGATCCCGTGCTGGAGGCACTGCTGCGACGGGTGGTCGTGGGTGTAGAGCGACGGGCTGTTGTTGCTGCAGGAGCAGCCTTGGCGGGGGTCGACGCCGCAACTGGGGTACTGGCCACAGGCTTCGCGTCGACGGGCTTCACATCCACGGTCTTGTTCGCCGCGGCGGTGCTGCGGGTGGTACGACGACGGGGGGTGGGGGAAGGAGTGGCCATGGATTGGAAGGAGTGGAAGCGGAACGGAAACGGCGGAGGGAAATGAAGGATCCCTATCCGTCCGGATTCCAGAAATCGATGATGCCACCGATCGTTAGATCGGTGAGAACGGTGTTGTCAGGGCAGGCATGCCGGGCAGCCGAACCGCTGGCGGTGAACACCCAGTTGCCCTCACGGGCACCCACGGGGTCAACGGCCACCAGCTTCTTGCCCTTGTTGTTCTTGAGAATGCGCAGGTGCATGTGATCCAGACCGGCAACCCGGTAGGAGCAGACCAGCGTTCCCATCACCTGCATGATCTCCATCAGCTGGGCTTGCCTCCCTGGGGATTGCTCGGGCTGGGGGATGGTGAGGGAGCGGAGGTCTTCGGAGGGTCGGGTTCCCAGTGGTCAATGATCCCCACGATCGTGAGGTCACTGGGGTACGACTTGCTGCCGGCGGCTTCACGGGCGGCCGAGCTGCTGACGCAGATCACCCAGTCGCCAGGTTTCGCACCCACCGCATCAACGGCCACCTTCTTGGTGCTGCCATCCAGCACCACCTGCAGATGCTTGTGCTCGAAATCGGGAATCCGGTTGGTGGAAACGAGCGGCTTGACGACCTTGACGATGAGCATGATCAGTGAGCCTCCGGAAGTTGCGGGTCGAGCGTGGAACCGACGACCTCGGCCGGAGCCGTCTGGTTGCGGTCGCGAATGGTGAGACAAGTGTGGAGCAGGCCCTCATCAACGAGAGCTGCGTAGCGATCGGCAATGGCCTGGTTCACCCGTTGGCAATCAGCGATGGCCCGTTCCCGAGCACCGGGCACACGTCCGGAATAGTCGAAACGCACCACAACCGGAATCGGTAGATCCCGGGACACATTCAGACCTTTGAAAATTTTCACGCCCACATCGAGATCAGGGGCACCCTCCTCAACGGTGTCGAGGTGGGCGAAATAGGTGAGGTTGCGCAGATGCACCTCTTTGAAGCCGATGCCAACACCAATGAAGCGCTCTGCGTGCCCTGCATCGGGGTAAGTGCCCCCGTGCAGATCCTGCACGTAGTCGATCTGAGAGAAGTTATTGGCGAGCAACCGGGTCAGGAACGACACCATCCCGGCATCCATGGGGCCAGGAGCAGAGCTCTCAACGGCTTCAGCAATCTGCGCCATCGCCTGATCAGCACTCATCGATGCCGTGGCTGCATGCAGTTCTCTGGCGCAAAGCCAACGGTCGAGCGCTATTTCGCTGTCACGGCTTGGGGGGTGAACCCGGATCGCATCGGTGTCGGTGTCGAGGCCGATCAGCAAAAGATCAACGGAGGCACCGCAGCAGAAGCTGTTTTCCACCGACTCACGGAAGTCGAGCAAGCGCTGATGACCTGCCGCTGCCGCCAGTTCATCGTTGCTTCCGTGGGCGGCACAGCCCTGGTGGGAGGGATCGAGGGAACTGAAGTGGTAGGTGACCACCTTCAGATAGCGGGTCGGTTCGGTGGAGGGATTGGGTGAACCTTCGCGATAGCGACGATGCTCGGTTTTGACCCAGCGGTTCACCGTGTTCTCCACGTCGAACATGGCGCCGGCGTGGGAGCGGCGACGCACAGCGCTGAAGGGAATGCGCAGGGCATAGGCCACGGTGTGGGCCAAACGACCATCGGCACAAGGCGTCAGATCGAGAAGATGGATGCCGCAGTCGAGCAGGAACTGTTCAAACTCTCTGGAGGCGGCACTGCCCGTGCCGGCATCGAGAGGATCGTCCTGGAAGAAGCGATCACTGAACAACCGGTGGCTTTCGAACACACACCAAGCGAACAGGGCTCGCATGTCGAGGGGACGCACCCATGCCCGTTGCAGGATGTGATCCGGCAGGTCAAACCCCAGTTCGGCCCGGCACAACCGCTGGGCTTGGAAGATGAAATCGGTGTCGTGCTGAAGCGCTGAAACCTGCTGCAGCAGGGGAACGATCCGATCAAAACGGCCCTTGATCTCCTGCTCGTAGGCCTGAAGACGAGCGTTGGCCGCTGCATCCGTCAAAGGATGGCGCCGGTGCGTGATCGGAAGTGAGCTGCGGCTCAGATTGAAGGGAACCGTCCGGGTGGCTGCCTTCTCACGACGCACCCAGCCCGGCTGAGACGGAGCAGGGCGCTGAACGTCGTTGCTGGAGCGAATTCGGCCACCTCCGACGGAGCCGCCACCCAGTTGAGCAGCCTTGCCCGAGGTGGTGAGAGCACGCCGCCGTTCCAGAGCAGCCTGGCGGGTGGAGGACTCCACCTCAGACGTGGTCTGCGCGGAATCAGACGTTGTGGCCAGCTGCTGAAGCTGGCGTCGGGTGGGTGCCGAGGGGGCCAGAGGTCGCCCGCCACGGAGAGGCTTGGAGCGAACCATCAATGAATCAGCCCCGTGCGCCGCCGGAGACGGTGATCAAGGAGCCCTTCTCGGTGTTACCGCTGGAGCCGGTCACGCGGCTTACAGGCCATTCGGTCTCCTCGTTGCGCTTGCGCTCGAAGGGAGACATGGCACTCATCGGGCCGGAACGGCTGGGGTTACGACGGCGGGCCGAAGCACCCTCAGTACCGGTCACGTGCTCACCGCGATCCCAGTCATCACCAGTGATCTTGGTGGACGAACCTTCACCGGTGACCCGGGACGCAGGCTTCTCAGAAGGCTCGCTGACCACAGCAACGGTGGGCTGGAACTGGCGCTGCTGCTGACGGTTTTGGAACTCGCGGTTATCGAAGCGGAACTGCTCGGTACCGGTCACCTTGCCGCCAGCCATGTCAAAAGGGCCGGTGATGCGATTCCCCTGCTCATAGGAGGTACCTGTCACACCTGAATTGGCTTCTCGTTGTTGCTGTGCAGCACGGGCAGGAGACACCACGCTGAAGCGGGTCCAGGCAGCGCCCTCAGGGGCTTGACCGTGGGTGTCGGTGCCAGCAGGGGCATCAGCGCCGCAGGCAGCGGCCAGCTGATCAGCACCCACGTAAGGAGTGCCGGTGATTGCCTCGCATGCACCACGCTTATCGCCAGTCATCACACCACCAACACCGGGTTGGATGCCGGTCATGGCAGCGGAAGGGGTGCCGACACGCACAGGGGTGCGTTCACGAATGGCCTGAACAGCGGGGGTGCCGCAGTGTTGGCCGGCCTGCTCCAACCCTGCATAGGGGGTGCCTGTCACGGCCTGGCAGCTGCCGGGCTCATCACCGGTGACACGCTCTGAACGGCCGGTGCGGGTGCCGCTCACCACCTGATTGCGGTTGGTGATGCTGAAGCCGACCTTTGCGGCTTCGGGCTCGGGCTTGCTGCCGCAGAAGGCGTTCACCTGCTCTGCACTGATGTATTGATCACCCGTGACGCGGTGGCAGGAACCGAACTCATCACCGGTGACCTGAGAGGAACGGCCCACCATCGTGCCGGTCACACCCGTGCCGGACAGGGTGCCGGAAAGGCCCACTTTGGTGGCAGGACGACCTTCGGGCAGGGGATCTGAACCGAGGTATTGATCACCGGTGAGGCTGCGGTTGGCGCCAGCCTCGTTACCGGTGACGCTGGCGGAGCGACCCACCATCACACCACTGACGGGACGACCCTGTTCGGTGAGGCTGTGGCCCACCTTGCGCGGGGAACTCACGCCACCACCGCAGTAGGCAGCGGACTGGTTGGCGGAGATGTACTCGGTGCCGGTCACGCTCTTGCAGGTGCCGGGCTCATCGCCGGTGACCTTTTCGGAACGGCCGACTTCATTGCCAGTCACACGGTTGCCGTGACTGGTGGCGGTGACGCGCACCTTGGCCGGAGTGGTGACAGCGGGAGCGGTTTGGCAGAAGGTCTGAAAGACTTCAGCGCCCAAGTACTCGGTACCGGTGATCGAGCGGCAGGTGCTGGCTTCGTTGCCGGTGGTTTTCACCGAACGGTTGGCCTGGGTGCCAGTGACAGTCTGGCCAGCCGTGGTGGTGCTTTCACCCACTTTCCAATGGGCATCAGCGGCAGCAGCCTGCTTGGCGCCGTGGCGGTTGGGACCGGTTGGGCGGGTCACACCAGCGCTTTGCTTGTTACGGGCGCCGGCCTTGGTGCGCAGCTCACGAACCTGCTGAGCCAGCTCACGGCTGGTGAGGTCAGGGTTGGCTTGACGAGCAACAGCAGCGGCACTGGTGGACTGCTTACCAGCGGTTTTGCCGTGCTTCGCCATGGCCTCACGACGGGCCAACACCAGCGCGCGGCTGGGGTTCTCGATGGCACGACGCTTGGGGGTGGCCGAACGGCGCTCCGAACGGGCAGAAAACTTGGGGGCCGGTGCACTCAGGGAAGTCTTCTCAGCGGCACGCTTGCCACCGCAACCGCAGCTCTTGGTGGTTTCAGCGGGTGCAGGAGCTGGAGCAGCTTTGGTTTGACGGGCGACGTCAACGCGGTTGCGATCGCGGCTGGTGTCTGCGGTTTTGCCGCGGCGTGCCAGAGCATCACGCCGAGCTAGCACCAATTCGCGGCTTGGATTGCGATGCGGCTTGACCTGTGAACTGCGCCTGGAAGGAGCAGCGGTGAATGCAGTTGTTCGCTGCGGAGCTACAGCAACGGGAGCAACAGCTGCGGAAGCAGGTTCTGGAACTGCAGCCGCATTCGTGCGGGTAGGACGGGCGTCATCAACGGTGCGAACACGGTTGGCGCCAGTACTAGCTGCCGCTGAGGACTTCTTACCGGAAGTGGTCAGCGCCTTGCGGCGTTCTAGTGCGAGTTCGCGACTGGAGAGTCTTGCCATGTCCGCCCGAGGGAATCGTCGTGAAGTGGAAGGGCACTTGCCCCTCCGGAAAAAGCTGGAGCCCTGATCAGGTCAGGGCTCGGAACCATGGGTTCGAAGGATCAGCGTCCTTCGAAGACCACGAAGCAGGCACCCTGGCTTTGGGTGTAGGCGTCGTAACCGACGATGCGCACGTGGTGATCGGGGTATGCGCGATGGCAAGCCTCGAGCTCACTGACGACAACGTTCAGATCCTTCTCACCGAAGAAGGGGAGCTTCCAATACGACCAGTAGGTGGCCATGGAGTTGCTGGGGTGGACGTGCTCAACGAGCGGGCTCCAACCCTGGGCAATGATGTACGCGATCTGGTCGTAGATCTCGTCCTGGGTCATCGGCGGGAGGAAGCCGAAGGTCTCCAGGGTGGCGACTG
>JADHMX010000060.1 GCA_016779825.1 Synechococcus sp. BS301-5m-G53
TCTGTCACCAAGAGCAAGTTCGACAACCTCTACGGCTGTCGTGAGTCATTGGTGGACAGCATCAAGCGCGCCACTGACGTGATGGTGGCGGGCAAGCAGGCCCTGGTGATCGGTTACGGCGACGTGGGCAAGGGTTCAGCCCAGTCCCTGCGTGGTCTGGGTGCCACCGTCTGCATCGCGGAAGTGGATCCGATCTGCGCCCTGCAGGCCGCCATGGAGGGCTACCGCGTTGTTCGCCTTGAGGACGTGGTTGAAGACATGGACATCTTCGTGACCGCTACCGGCAACTACCAGGTGATCCGCAACGAGCACCTGGTGAAGATGAAGGACGAGGCCATCGTCTGCAACATCGGCCACTTCGACAATGAGATTGATGTCGCCTCCCTCAAGGCCTACGAGTGGGAGAACATCAAGCCGCAGGTCGACCACATCACCCTGCCCAGTGGCAACAGGATCATCCTGCTGGCGGAAGGCCGTCTGGTGAACCTGGGCTGCGCCACCGGCCACCCCAGTTTCGTGATGAGCAACTCCTTCACCAACCAGGTGTTGGCTCAGATCGAGCTGTTCACCAAGGGCGATGAGTACGCCAAAGAGGTGTATGTGCTGCCCAAGCACCTCGATGAGATGGTGGCTCGCCTTCACCTCGGTCGCATCGGCGCCAAGCTCACCGAGCTCAGCAAGGATCAGGCCGACTACATCAACGTGCCTGTGGAAGGTCCCTACAAGCCCGACCACTACCGCTACTGATCACGATCCAGCGGATCGGAATCTGATTCTCACGGCCCCATGGAAGACTTGCGCGATCAAGCGCAGTCTCCATGGGGCTTTCTGATCTGATCACACAGCTGCCGGAGTTGATCGGCCAGGCGGTGGAGGCGAACCAGTGGCTGGGTTACATCGCGATTTTTGCGGCGATGTTTCTCGAGAATCTGTTTCCGCCGATTCCGTCCGAGCTGATCATGCCCCTCGGCGGCTTCTACGTGCAGCAGGGTCAGCTGGATCTGGTGCCTGTGGTGCTGGCCGGTTTGCTGGGCACGGTCCTCGGCGCCCTGCCCTGGTACGGGATCGGACGGTTGATCAACGAGGAACGGATCGAAGCTTGGTTGCAACGGCACGGTCGCTGGATTGGCATCAGTGCCGATGAGTTGGCCCGCAGCCGCCGCTGGTTCAGCCGCTATGGCACGGCCCTGGTGTTCTGGGGGCGTCTGGTGCCTGGCATTCGCACGTTGATTTCAGTGCCAGCAGGCATTGAAATGATGCCGATGGCGCCGTTCCTGGTCTGGACCACCGCCGGCAGCCTGATCTGGACGGCCCTGCTCACCGTGGCCGGGATGGTTCTCGGAGAGGGCTACAGCAACGTTGAGCTCTGGATTGACCCGGTCTCGAAGGCGGTGAAGGTGCTGCTGGTGGTGGCGGTGCTGGCTGGCGCGATCTGGTTGGGTCTGCGCATCTGGCGCCGGCGTCAGTCGTCCGACTGATCACCGGCGTGGGGGCTTCCCTGAGGCAGAAGCGTCAGAAGGGGATGTCCTCATCGGAGGCCTGGCCGCCAAAGCTGCCGGCGCCCTCCTGGCTGTCGCGTTTCGAGCCCAGCAGTTCGAGCCGATCTACACGGACTACGGGCTTGCTGCGCTCTTCCCCGCTGGCGCGGTCGGTCCAGCGGTCAAGCTTGAAGCTGCCGATGATGCCAAGCAGGGACCCCTTCTTCACGTAGTCCGCGGCGACCTGGGCCTGCTTGCCCCAGATCTCAAGGTTGAACCAGTCGGGTTCGTCATCGCGGCTGCGACGGTTCACTGCCATGGTGAGATTGGCCACCATGCTGCCGGACTCGAAGTAACGCACTTCGGGATCGCGGCCGGCACGGCCGACGAGGGTGACGGAATTAACGCCCATAGACAATTCATCTCCTGAATTTGGATTCATGATGCGGCACCGGTTGGGTGACTGCTTTTAAGGAGTTCCACCCAAGCCGCTGGGTGTAACAGGCAACGGCTGAGAACGCCCCTATGATCCGGCGGTCTTGACTGCGGTGTCTGTGTTCTTTCGTCGTTTCCAGCTGTCGCGCGACATCGGCATCGACCTGGGCACTGCCAACACCCTGATCTACGTCTCCGGCCGCGGCATCGTGCTGCAGGAGCCCTCTGTGGTGGCACTCGACCTCGAGCGCGGTGCCACCCTGGCCGTGGGTGATGAAGCCAAGTTGATGCTCGGCCGCACCCCCGGAAACATTCGGGCCGTCCGTCCGCTGCGTGACGGGGTGATCGCCGATTTTGATGCTGCTGAGCAGATGCTCAAAACCTTCATCACCAAGGGAAATGAAGGTCGCGGCATCATGGCCCCCCGTCTTGTGGTGGGCATCCCCAGTGGTGTCACCGGTGTGGAGCGTCGCGCCGTTCGCGAAGCCGGCATGGCTGGGGCTCGCGAGGTGCATTTGATTGATGAGCCAGTCGCAGCGGCCATCGGTGCGGGCCTTCCGGTCACTGAGCCCGTTGGCACGATGATTGTCGACATCGGTGGCGGCACCACCGAGGTGGCGGTGCTGAGCCTTGGTGGAACGGTGCTGAGCGAATCCGTCCGCGTCGCCGGTGATGAAATCAGTGACGCCATTGGCGTCTACCTGAAGAAGGTGCACAACATGGTCGTGGGCGAGCGCACGGCCGAAGACATCAAAATCCGCATCGGCTCCGCCTTCCCGGACAACGAGTTCGATCAGCAATCCATGGATGTGCGTGGCCTCCATCTGCTTTCCGGTTTGCCCCGCACCATCAACCTCAAGGCTGGTGATCTGCGGGAAGCGATTGCGGAGCCGCTCAACGTGATCGTTGAAGCGGTGAAGCGCACGCTGGAGCGCACTCCGCCTGAGCTGGCGGCCGACATCGTGGATCGGGGCATCATGTTGGCCGGCGGTGGTGCGCTGGTGCGGGGCATCAGCGACCTGATCAGCCACGAGACCGGCATCTTTGTGCACATTGCCGAGGATCCTCTTCTGTGTGTGGTGAACGGTTGCGGCCAGGTTCTGGAGGACTGGAAACGCCTGCAGCGGGTGGTGGATACCCCGGAATTCGTCCGCTCTGCGGCAGGCGCCTGAAGCCATGGCCCCAACGCTCCGTCCCGGCAAAAGC
The DNA here is from genome assembly GCA_016779825.1 of Synechococcus sp. BS301-5m-G53. GTDB lineage: Bacteria > Cyanobacteriota > Cyanobacteriia > PCC-6307 > Cyanobiaceae > Parasynechococcus. Next base: position 3,120 of record JADHMX010000060.1, read on the forward strand.
CGCTGGCGTGGATTGGGGCAACTCACCCCTTGGCTGCTGCTTGTGGCAGGGCTCTTATTGGTTCGTCTGAGCAAGGGGGCAGGCTTCAGTGATGCCTATGCCTTGCTGAGTCGTCCGTTCTGGCCCGGTTCAGCCCAGCGGGAATGGTTGACGGCCGCGGTGGATCTGGAGGAGCGCTCTCGCTTGCAGCTGTTGGAAAGCGACAACCGTCGCTTGCGTGGTCTGCTGGAGCTCAAGCAGCAAGGAGCTGCGGAGGGAGAGGTGCCGGCTGCCGTGATCTCCCGCTCGACCCGGGGATGGTGGCAGCAACTGCAATTGGGTAAGGGCTCGCTGCAGGGCCTGGCCCAGGGCGATGCAGTTCTGGGCCCTGGAGGTTTGGTGGGTCGCATCGCCAGCGTCACTCCCGCTACAGCGCGGGTGAAGCTGCTGACCGCGCCCGGCCATGAGATCGGCGTTTGGCTGCCCCGCAGCCGTCGCCATGGATTGCTGGTGGGCCGCGGCAGCAGTCGCTTGTCGCTTCGTTTCATCGACAAGGACCCCGACGTGCGTCCGGGAGATCTCGTCGCCACGTCGCCGGCCAGCACCCTGTTGCCCCCCAACGTTCCAGTGGGGGTGATCCAGTCGGTGGATGAACAGGCGGTTCCCGCCCCCACAGCGGTAGTGCAAATGATCGCAGCACCGGAGGCGATCGACTGGGTGCAAGTGCAAACCCGTTGAAATGAACCACTGACATGGCTCGTCTGCACCGCCAACCGATCTGTGTGGCCTCAGCTCTTGTGGTGCCGCTGCTGGCCTTGGCGTCGCCGGCTTGGTTGGCCATCGATGGGGTGGGGCCTGCCTGGGCGGTGCTCTGGCTGTTGCCTTGGGCTCTCGTGGATGGTCCGGTGTCGGGTGCCTTGGCGGGTGTGGCTTTGGGGCTGGTGCTGGATGGTCTCAACCTCGGTGGTTTGAGTCAGGTGCCGGCGCTTTTGCTGCTGGGCTGGTGGTGGGGACGGCTGGGGCGGCGTGCAGCCCCGATTCAACGCAGCCTGAATCTGGGCTTGTTGGCCTGGATTGGGGCCGTGGGTCTGGGTTTGTCCTTGATCCTGCAGCTCTGGCTGCGTGAGGGCGGGGCTCTGGATCCCCTCACCCAGAGCTGGGGTCTGCAGACTCTGTGGTGTCAGGCCTTGGTGACGGGTTTGCTGGCGCCGGTGTTGGTGTCGTTGCAGTTGCTGCTCTGGCGCAGGAGGTTTCCCTCATGAGGCTCACCCGTCGGGATCTGTTGTTGGGTGCAGCGGCCATGGGGCTGGCGGCCTGCAGCCCCAGGACCCCGCAGAGCAGGGCCTTGGAGTTGTGGACCCTGCAGTTGGCCCCCAAGTTCAACCCCTATTTCGCGGATGTTCTGGGGGCATGGACTCGTCTTCATCCCGACGCGCCCGTGCGTTGGACCGATCTGCCCTGGGGGTCGGTGGAACGCAAGTTGCTGGCGGCGGTGTTTGCCCGCACGGCTCCGGATGTGGTGAATCTCAATCCACCGTTCGCGGCCAATTTGGCCAGCAAGGGTGGACTGGCCGATTTGACCCCGCTGCTGCCGGCTGACGCCGCGGGCCGCTATCTGCCATCCGTTTGGCAGGCCTGCCGCGATCCCGATGCCGGGCAGATCGCTGTGCCCTGGTACCTCACGGTGCGGCTGAGTCTGGTGAATCGGGCGTTGTTGGACCAAGCCGGGATTGCAGCACCGCCCACCCACTGGGATGAGGTTCCGGATTTTGCGCGCCGCATCCGCGAGCGCACGGGCCGTTATGGCCTGTTCCTCACCACCGTGCCGGATGACTCGGCCGAGCTCCTGGAAACTCTGGTGCAGATGGGCGTGACCCTGCTGGATTCCCAACGCAGGGCTGCCTTCGATAGCCCTGCGGGGCTCCGGGCCTTCCGCTTCTGGAGTGATCTGTATCAGGAGGGGCTGTTGCCCCGTGAGGTGGTGAGTCAGGGGCAGCGTCGGGCGATCGAGTTGTTCCAGAGCGGTGATCTGGCCCTGGCGGCCACAGGGGCGGAATTTCTGCGCAGCATTCAGACCAACGCGCCACGGGTGGCTGCGGTGACGGAGCCCCATCCTCCGGTGACCGGTGCTGATGGCACAGCCAATGTGGCCCTGATGACGCTGGCGGTGCCGCGTCAGAGCCAGCGCGCCCAAGAGGCCGTGGATCTGGCGCTGTTTCTGACCAATCCTGATCAGCAGGCGCGCTTTGCCGCCGAGGCTCGGGTGTTGCCGTCGTCGCTGGAGGCCCTGGCCCGGGTGCGTGAGGCGTTGGAGCAGGAAGTTCCCGGTTCAGCCGCCGAGCGTCAGATTCGCCAGGCCCGTTTGTTGTCGGCCAGCACGTTGGATCAGGCCAGGGTGTTGGTGCCGGCCTTGCCGGGCATCAAGCGTCTGCAGAAGATCATCTACACCCAGATGCAGCGGGCGATGTTGGCCCAGGTCAGCCCTGAGCAGGCCTTAACAGCTGCGGTGTCGGAATGGAATAGATATGCCCGTTCTCGCTGGCCTGAGATCGCCGGCAATTCTTAAAACAATCGGTAAAGCGGCTGCGTGCCAGGGTGTTTGCGTCGATCTCCATGTCCTGACAGGTAAGGTTGCAGCTCGTTAAGGGTTTGATTCGGATGACGGGCAACCTGCCCTCACAACCGAAAGCGACCATTCTTGTCGTTGATGACGAGGCTGCAGTCCGACGCGTTTTGGTGATGCGCCTGCAGCTCTCGGGCTACCGCGTCATCTGCGCAGAAGATGGTGAGCAGGCCCTGGAAATGTTCCACAACGAGTCGCCAGATCTGGTGGTGCTCGATGTGATGCTGCCTAAGCTCGATGGTTTTGCGGTGTGCAGACGCCTGCGGGCCGAATCCTGCGTTCCGATCATTTTCCTTTCCGCTGTTGAAGCGATCTCCGAGCGAGTCGCTGGATTGGATCTGGGCGCTGATGACTATCTGCCAAAACCTTTCAGCCCCAAGGAACTGGAAGCTCGTATTTCAACGATTTTGCGCCGGGTGGGTCGGGGCAATGCTGTCGTTGAAAGCCGTGAATTGCCTACGGGACAAGGTGTTTTGCGCCTCGGCGACCTGGTGGTGGACACCAACAGACGCCAAGTCACCCGAGGTTCGGAGCGGATCAACCTCACCTACACGGAATTCAGCCTTTTGGAGTTGCTGTTCCGCGATCCCGGCCACGTCGTGCCGCGGGCGGAAATTCTTGAGCAGCTTTGGGGCTATCCCCCCCGCCGTGCGGCAGACCTTCGCGTGGTGGATGTCTATGTGGCGCGGTTGCGCGGAAAACTGGAGCCTGATCCCCGCAATCCCGAGTTGATTCTGACCGTGCGGGGTATCGGTTACGCCTCCCAACGCATGGGTGAGGCCTCGGCAGCGGGTTGATTAACCCGCGGGCGGGCAGGATGGCGCCCGACTGACCTGCTGCTGTGTCTGAGCTGCGCGATACCCGTCTGGAAAAGGCGAAGACATTGGAGGAGCTGGGGCAAGGCCCTTATGCCCTCACCTTCAGCCCCAGCCACCGCATGGCTGAGCTGCAGGAGGCGCATGCCGATCTCCCCAAAGGAGAAGAGCGGGACGTCAGTGTTTCTGTTGCGGGACGGGTGATGACCCGCCGGGTGATGGGAAAACTGGCTTTTTTCACCCTGGCCGACGAGACGGGATCCATTCAGCTGTTTTTGGAGAAGGCGGGTCTGGAGGCCCAGCAGGAGGGCTGGTTCAAACAGATCACCTCGCTGGTGGACAGTGGCGACTGGCTGGGGGTGAGTGGCACCCTGCGTCGCACCGACCGCGGCGAGCTATCGGTGAAGGTGAGCGATTGGCGCATGCTCACCAAGGCGCTGCAGCCCCTTCCCGACAAGTGGCATGGTCTGGCCGACGTGGAGAAGCGCTACCGCCAGCGCTATCTCGACTTGGTGGTTTCCCCCGACAGCCGTGAAACCTTCCGGCGTCGGGCCCGTCTGGTGAGTGGTATTCGCCGTTGGCTCGATCAGCGGGATTTTCTCGAGATTGAGACCCCCGTTCTCCAGAGCGAACCCGGTGGTGCCGATGCACGACCGTTCGAGACCCATCACAACGCCCTCGATCTCCCGCTCACCCTGAGGATTGCCACCGAGCTGCACCTCAAGCGCCTGGTGGTGGGCGGTTTTGAGCGGGTGTATGAGCTGGGCCGGATCTTCCGCAACGAGGGGGTCAGCACCCGCCACAACCCCGAGTTCACCTCGGTGGAGATCTATCAGGCCTACAGCGATTACGTCGGGATGATGGAGCTCACTGAGCAGATGGTCAGCGCCGTCTCTGAAGAGGTCTGCGGCACGACCACCATCACCTATCAGGGCACCGAGATCGATCTGGCACCGCCCTGGCGTCGCGCCACGATGCATGAGCTCGTGCAGGATGCGACGGGGCTTGATTTCAACAGCTTCAGCAGCCGGGAAGAGGCAGCCGCGGCAATGACCGCCAAGGGTTTGCATGCCCCTGAACTGGCCGACTCGGTGGGCCGTCTGCTTAATGAGGCCTTTGAGCAAGCGGTGGAGACGACCCTGATTCAGCCCACCTTCGTCACCGACTACCCGGTGGAGATTTCGCCCTTGGCCCGGCCGCATCGCAGCAAGCCCGGACTGGTGGAACGCTTCGAGTTGTTCATCGTCGGCCGCGAGCACGCCAATGCCTTCAGCGAACTCACTGATCCTGTGGATCAACGGCAGCGGCTGGAGGCCCAGCAGGAGCGCAAGGCGGCGGGCGATTTGGAGGCCCAGGGATTGGACGAGGATTTCGTGATGGCCCTGGAGGTGGGCATGCCACCCACGGGAGGTCTTGGCATCGGCATTGACCGCCTGGTGATGCTCCTGACCGACAGTCCCTCGATTCGCGATGTGATCGCCTTCCCGCTGCTGCGGCCGGAGACGCGCAAGGGAGAACCACCCTCAGTGGAATAATGGCAGGAGTGGCATGGTCCTATCCCCATGAGTGGAGAACGCGTCGGGTTTCGCTTCAAGCACGCAGATGCCGTGGTCAAGCGGAATCCCCAGGGCCGTTCCCGCCGGGGATGGGTGATGGAGCCGGTAGAGCAGACCACCAGCCGGGGCACCAAAATGCCGGCATATCGCATTCGCTGGCGTGACAGTGAGCGCCCTGAAATCGTGCTTCAGCACATGCTGATCGCCGATCCGGATCCCACGCCTCCGCCCGAGGGTGTCAGCCTGGAGCCTCCCGCACCCAAGGCCTGATCTAAGTCAGTCCAGCGTCGCGGCGCAGCTGTTCCAATTCCTGTTCTGCTTCAAACAATGCCCAGTCCTTCTCCAGTGTTGAAGGGCTGGGCGTTTGCTGTTGCTGCTGAAGCTCCTGCAGCTGCCGCTCTACCTCGTTGAAGCGTCGCCCCAGGTCCTCCAGGTCGGCCCAGAGGGTGCGTCCCTGGTGCATCAGGCTGTTGAGGTGTTGCGCGGCTCGTTCGGCCAGATCCGTTGCCCCGGCTGTCCTGGCTCGCTCGACCCGGCTGCGCCAGGCCCGCACATCCTCAGCCAATCGCAGCAGCTGTTGGCGTTGCTGCTTCGCTTCGCTTTGCAGTTGCTGGCGTTGGCGTTGCAGGGCACCGGCCCGATCCTTGAGGTGCTGCTCGCTGAACAGGTTGTCCTGGACGGGGTTGTTGCGAAGAAAGGCAGAGAGCCTGGCGTCCAGCTCCCGCTCCAACTGCTCCAGCCAGCTGCTCATGCCTCGCCGGGGGTGGTGATCACCGGCTTTTCGATCTCTTTTTCCAGGGGCTCGATCGCGGCTGTTTTGGAGTTGAGGATCATCTGGGTGAGCTGCGCGGCTTTCACTTCTCCCACTTCACCTTCCAGTTCTCCCAGGCGGTCGAAGGCCGCCATGTACACCGCTTCCAGGTCTTGGATCAGCTGCTCACGCTGCCGCTTGATCGCCTGACGCCGTTCGTCTGATTTCATGCCGCCTGAGCACCTGGGCTCAGTTTGCCGGCAAAAGCAGATGCAGAGCCATCTGCTGGTGCGGATCGCTCCAGCTGCGTTGGATCCGCCAGCCGGCCTGGGCTGCGAGGGCGGCCGCGGCGTCCGGGGAGTATTTGACGCTGTGTTCGGTGATCCAGGTGTCGTCCTGGCGGAAGAACCAGGCCTCGCCGCCCAAGTGCACGGTCTGGTCTTGCGCGCTCACCAGAGCCATTTCGATGCGCTGCTGCTGCGCTTGCCAGCGGGCCCGGTAGCGGAATTGTGTGGGATCGGCATCGCCCTGGAGGTCGCGGTTGAGCCGCAGCAGCAGGTTGCGGGCGAAGGCGGCGGACACGCCGGCGGCATCGTCGTAGGCGGCCTCCATCAGGGCCGGCTCGCGCGGTTGATCCAGCCCCAGCAGCAGCGGCCCTCCGGCCAGCAGCTGCCGGGTATTGCGCAGGAAGTCCACAGCCTCCTCCGGGGTGAAGTTGCCCAAGGAGCTGCCAGGGAAGAAGCCGATGCGCCGTTGTCCCTCCAGGGCGGGGTGCTGCGGCAGCTGTTGCAGGTGGGTGTGGTCACAGCAGATGCCCACCATGGCGGTGTTGGGGTGCCGGGCCGCGAGGCCGGAGAGGGCCTCCTTCAGGGCGCTGAGGCTGATGTCCAAGGCGGCAAAGGCACTGCTGCCGAGGGCTGTGAGCAGTGGATCCACCTTTCGGGCGTTGCCGATGCCGAACTCCACCACCAGCCCGGGGCCCGTGGCGGCGGCGATGGCGGGTGCGTTGTCTTCCAACAGGGCGATTTCCCGTTGGGTGAGGGTGTATTCCGGTTGTTGGCAGATCTCCGCGAACAGCCGGGATCCCTCGGCGTCGTAAAGCATCCAGGCCGGCAGTTGGCGAGGGCTGCGCCGCAGGCCGTCCCGCACCAGACGCTGCAGATCCGCCGGAGCTGGGTGGAGGTTGAGCAGGCTGATGCTCATCGGGCCAGACGGATGCCAGCGGCCATCCAGCGGCTCGCTGGTGGAAAGAAGTTGCGGTAGCTGTCGCGCTCGTGGCCAGGGGGGGTGAGCCAGCTGCTGCCCCGCAGCACCATCTGGGAGCTCATGAACTTGCCGTTGTATTCACCGATGGCCCCCTCCACTGGGCGGTAGCCGGGGTAGGGGCTGTAGGCACTGGCGGTCCACTGCCACAGCACCCGATGGGCGTGCTGCATGGCAGCGCCATGCAGGCCACAGGCGTGTTCCCATTCCGCTTCGGTGGGGAGACGGGC
>JADHMX010000061.1 GCA_016779825.1 Synechococcus sp. BS301-5m-G53
GATCGACAGTCAGTTCTGGCTGTCGCTGCGCACGCTGTCGCCGGCAGGGCTGCCGGAGATCGGTCTGGGGCTTGGGCTTTTGGCCTGGGGCAGCCATCAGGCCGGTGTGGTGCTCACGCTTTCCTCCTTTTTCTCCGTGCTGGTGATGCTGCTGGCCGGTGGCTTGATTCTTTACTCACTGTGGTTTCTGATCGCTGCCACGAGCATCTGGTTCGTCAAAACCTGGAATGCCACGGAGGTGTTACGAGCTCTTCTGGCCTCTGGCCGCTACCCCCTCAATGCCTATCCGCCGGCCCTGCGCCTGCTCTTCACATTGGTGCTGCCGGTGGCCTTTCTCACCACGGTTCCCGCCCAGGTGTTGCTTGGACAAGCCGCTGCACCGATGCTGATGGCGGGTTGTGGTTTGGCTGTGCTGTTCTTTGCGGCGGCGCGAGCCTTCTGGTTGTTTGCCCTGCGCTCTTACACCTCAGCGTCGAGTTGACATTCCCGGGAGTGTTCAAGATGCATCTTGCGGAATCAATGCAGTCCATTGCTTTGGAGTGCTGGACGACGCTGGGTAGAGAGTCATGCAATTGAAAGCAAAATCGGCCCCACTCCGCCTCACAATTCCTGCTATGTCGAGGAATATGGATTGCTGAATCTCAAGCCATTCGGCCCAGACCGTTGTCTTGGTGAAGCAATACACCATCATGTTGATGGATGATGCATCCCACTGATTGAAATTCACAAGGATGATCTGTTCCTGATCGATCTGAGGATGATGCTGGAGATGTTTTTTGACCTCATGAGTGATCCCTGCGACCTTGTTGATGTCTTCATAGCGCAGACTGATATTGGCAAGAATGCGCCTGTTGTACATCTGGCCTGGGTTTTCAATCGGTTTTGTCGCAAAAATCGAGTTAGGGATGTGCAGTGGCCTGCGATCGAATGTGCGGATTCTTGTGTAGTACCAGCCGATTGATTCCACGGTTCCCTGCAGGTTGTCAGTGTTAATCCAATCGCCTTCTTTAAAGGGCCGATTGAAGAACAGCATGAAGCCTGAAAGAAAATTCTGGCTGATCTGTTGCGTGGCAAAGGTGAAGCCGATTCCTGCACCACCCAGCAGGGTTGCAATGGCCGCAGAGGGAATACCGAAGTTCACCATTAATACGGCTGTTGTGATCAGCAGCGCGACAATGGTGTAGAGACGACCCAGCAGGTTGACGAGCATGGCTTCGTTTTGTTCGTTGTCCATCTGCAACCAGCGGCGCATGGACGCCGATTCCAGAATTGTGTTTCCCACATTCAGCACTGCTCAGCTGATCGTGACAATCACCAAGGACGCTGCAAGACGGTTCAGGAGTTGCTGTTCCATCACATCAACACGCTGGTTGATGTGATGGGTGATCCAGGTTCCATAGAGCGTGAGCCCTAGGCCAATCAGCACTGGCCTCCTTAAGCTACGGCTGATATTGCTCCCGAGGTTGCGACCATGGCGGCTGAGAAGTTGCAGACACAGCCACGCACCCACCAGCACCAAGGACCCCACAGCAAGGCCGGTGTTGGTGTGTAGAAATTCAACGCGGTTGACCGCAGTTGTTGTGAATTCCCGAATGGGTCTAGAGCGACAGGGGTTGAGATTTTAGCTGTTGTTTTCTTGCTTTGGACTCGTCCTGTTTTCTTCTGTGGGTGCATTGGTGCTGAGGCTTTGTTGAAGACTTGGTGGCCACTGCATGGGGTAAACCTGGCGTTGGGGGAAGGGAATCGTGATCTCTTCTTTCTCGAAGCGTTTCCAGATCTCCCTGCGCAGATCGCTGCCGACGGCGAAGGCATCCAGAGGGTTGGCCACCCAGAAGAGCACTTTGTAGTTGATCGATGAATCGGCGAATGCCGTTACGAAAGCCGACGCTGGTGGGTATTGCTTCACTTTGGGATGGTCTTCTGCAATCGCGAGCAGCAGCTCAATCACCCGATCGGGGTCGTGGTTGTAGGCAGCGCCGACTTCAACGCTGTCGCGACGTGCCGTTTCAGCAGCTGTGTAGGACGCTGCTTCTTGTGTGAAGAAGGTCTGATTCGGGATCAGCAGTTCGGCGCCGTCACGGCCACGCTTCAGCTGTGTTGCCCTAAGGCCGAGCTTGCGCACGGTGCAGGGATCTCCATTGATCATCAAGATTTCGCCTGGGCGCACGGAACCTTCAAATAACAGCCAGATGCTGCTAATGAAATTGGAGATGATTTCTTTGATTCCAAAGCCGATGCCCACCGATAAACCACCGGCGATGGCGATGAATGCATTGCCATTGATGCCGATGTAGTACGCCACGCTCATAATGCCGATGGCGATCACGCTGTAGCGGAACAGCAATTCCATGCCACGCCGGTTCTGCTGACGCACCCCGAAGATCGTGCCACTGGCCCAGGCCATCAGTGCTGCAGGCCGCGATGCAATCGTCACGATCAGATAAATCGCCACGATCGCCGTATAGACCTTGCCCAAGGTGATCTCGACTTCAAAGAGGTTGGCGATTCCGATCCGCGCCAGATTTTCACGGCTGCCGAGCAGGCTGAGCATTGAAACAGTGGCCGTGATCACATAGACAGGTTTGAAAAATGTGCTTTCAATCTCTTCGATTGGGAACCCCGGATTGACCTGCTTAACGAGTGATTTCAAAGGTGTGAACAGATTCCAGCCCAGCCATAGCAGCCCGAAATAACGCAACAGCCCGAAGGGTGCTTGGCATGCAGCAAAGACAGCCGCAAGGATCAGGATCAGTGCAGGACCAAGCAGAACACGGATCGATTCTGGAAACAGTGCTTGCAACCGGTAACGCTTGGGATCGAGTTGGATGCTGCGCGTGCGTGCAATCACCACGACAACGGCCAGTACAAGCAACTGGGACAGAACCGACCAGCGCTGCAGAAAGGCCAGCCAGCTCAGCATTTCGATGAGAATGTCGCTGGGGGACACCGACAGAATGAGAGAGGTGATGGTCATGACGACGGTCCCAGTTTGGTGTTCAGTGTTGCGGCAGCTTGGCTTGGAGTTTCTGTGCCAAAAATCACATCATTCAGTGTGAATTGCATCACTCGTTCGAGTTTTGGGTTTTGATTTAGCACTGCCCTGATTTCATCACCAATGCGAACATCATCCTGGTCTGTGCTGAGGTAAAGGTCTTCGAATCCAGGGATTTCGCGATTGATGATTTGTGCCGCTGCTGGGTTGACCGGGTAGGAGGTGCGGTACCGCAGGGCCCATGTTTTCTGTGCCCAGGGCAGAACAATGAATTGCATCAGTTCCAAGCTTTTCTGCCGCTGTTGACGGCTGGAATTCCGTCCGAGGCCCCACACTTGCAGCCGGCTTACCGGTGTGGCTTTCCCGGCAGGTCCTGCCGGTAACAGCCCAATGCCGAGATTGTCCTTTAAGGCTTCCCGCAGTTGGGGCAGCTGGGAGCTCCAGCAGCTGATCCAGTGGAGTCTTCCATCGATCAGTTGTTTCCGGAGGGTGGCCTGATCGTTCATGAACAGAACGTTCTGCTGAAAGCTTGCTGCCCGTAGCCAGGTGAGCCATTGCACCAGCTGGTTCACATCCTGCGTTGTCGGTGTTTCTCCACGCAGGGCGTTGATCAACGCGTTTCCAGCGCCATAGCTGCCCACACTCCAATAGAGATTCTCGAAGTTCTGTGTGAGGCCGAAAATGCTTCCTTCACTGCTTTGTTGGGCCAGTTCGCGCAGAGTTTTGGGCGGACTTTTGAGTTTGCGTTTGTCGTAGCAGGCCAGTTGGATGTATTGGGACACCGGCAATCCAGTGATTGCCCCGTCGCTCGTGCTTACGCGCGTGAGGAGCTCCGCTGGAATGGCCTGGCGTTGTTCAGGTGTGACCGGGACGGAATCCAGAATGCGTGCTGTGAACAGAGCCTGGATGGTCTGGGCATCGCTGACCACCAGATCAGGCCCCAGTCCACTGTTGGTCTGGCGTTGCAGTTCCGATTGGACACTGGATGCCGAGTAAAGGGAGGGCTGGATCCTTATCCCAGGGATGACAGCCCGCAAGCTGGTCTGAAAATTGCGCAAAACATCGCGGTCTCGTGCGCTTTCTTCGCTGGTGACCACCTCCTGGGAGGGCAAGGTGCGCACGACTCGGAGCAGGGTGGGACGGGCTTCGTTCGTGCTGCTGCATGCGCTGAGCAGGCCAATCGCTCCTGCCCAGCCAAGGAGCTTGAACCTAAGGATCAATAAACGTGGCCCAAGCTCTCGTTTCATCGGTCTTCTATTGCGTCCGCAGGGTGTCGCTATCGGTAGTAACCGAGCTCCATAGTGACCCCAGCGATCCCGTGATGCCAAATCGTTGGCACTTGCGCTCAACGCCATGCCCATGGAACGGTTGTTGGGCTTGGGAGAGGGAATGGCGAGTGATCTGCTGAGTACGGAGGCCGTTTTGCAGTGGCTGCAGACACCGTTAGGAGCTCTGGTGTTCATCCCCCTGTATGCGGTTTGGGTCACCGTGCTGTTGCCTGGTCTCTGGGCTTCGATGCTGGCGGGAGCGCTGTACGGCACCTGGTGGGGCAGCCTGATCGTGTTCGCTGGAGCCACGCTCGGGGCGGAAGCCGCTTTCTTGCTGGGGCGTTATCGATTGCGTGGCTGGGCACAAGCTCGCCTCAAGCGCTTTCCAAAACTGCTTGCAATCGAAAAGGCGGTGAGCCGTGAAGGCTTCCGGCTGGTGCTGCTCACCCGGCTGTCTCCGGCCTTTCCTTTCTCTCTGTTGAACCTCGCCTATGGGCTTAGCGACGTCAGTCTGCGGGACTACAACCTTGGCCTGATCGGCATCATCCCTGGCACGATCTTGTTTTGCGCGCTGGGTGCGCTGGCTGGAAGCGCTGCTCGTTTCGGGGAGGTGTTGGCGGGGGAGACGACTCCTCAGGCCTGGGTGTTGCGGGTTGTCGGTGTGCTGGCCACCGTTGCCGTTGTGTGGCTGGTGGCTCGCGCTGCTCGCAAGGCCTTGCAGGAGGGATCAGAGCTTGATCAGGAGCCGGTGGGTTGATCGGGATCCGGGAGGCGCCAGTCGCGGACTGCGGCGATCAGCACAAACCAGATCAACCGGCCTCTGGCCCGCAATCCCTTTCGTGCACTCAGGTCGGCATATTTGGCGCGACCGCAGTCGGTTTTGATCCAACGAAACACCGAGGGCCTCTGATAGTCCTGTTGGGTCACGCGGATGGCTCCGAGGCTTCTTTGTATTTAAAGATCTGATTGGGAATCACGCTGATGGTGGTCCTGATGTCATCCAGGCCTAGATCAGTCCGGGCACGTTTGGAAATGCGGTCATTCAGCTCTTGTGCCACTCCATCGGTGACCAGTCCTTTCGGTGCACTGAGCACCAGATCAACCGTGGCTTCGTTATCCACAACACGGACGTTGCTGTAAAGCACGCGCACTCTCTGCCAGAGATAGGGATTTTTCCGGGTGAGTTCAAACTGACGCACCCGCCCGGCTTTGAAACTGGCGAACTGGCCATCCAGTTGTTGCTTGTTGCTGAAGTCGCGCAGGGATGAGGACAGGGGGATCGAGAGCAAACCCAGAAGACCGAGCCACACCAGAAGATTGCGCCAGCTCTGGGCCACCGATCCGTAGTGCTGGATCAAGAAAATGAACAGGCTGGCCACGGTGATCCCGATCAGGTTGGCCAGGAACAACAGGAGCGATCCCTCGGCGATCTGATTGGTGATCCCCGCCACTGTTCCCCGTCCGAACACGGCCACCACTTCCTGGCCCAGGCTCAAGCCGATGCCGCAGACGCAGAGGGGAGGCACGAGGGCCACAGCGATGGCGACACCGGCGATCGAGTTCGACAACCCCGCTCTCGTCATGCTGAAGGATCCGGCAACGGCCGCGGCGATGGCGATGCCGAGATCGATCAGGTTCGGGGCTGTCCGGGAGATCATCTCCCGATTGACTTCGCTCACATCGAGCAGCATCGACAGGAATGCCGCTGTCCCCACCACCGTGAGTACACCAAGGAAAATGGTGAGCAGGGAACGTTTCGCCAGGGTGTTGTTGCTGATGGCCAGAGCAAAAGCCAGGCTCAGAATCGGGTCCATCAACGGGGCCACGATCATGGCGCCGATCACCACGGCGGTGCTGTTGGAAATCAGCCCGAGAGTGGCAATGACCGCTGAACACAGCAGCAGCAGAAAGAAGCCCAGGGACGGTTTTGAGGAGGCAATGCGTGCTTTGTAGAGCTCTTTGCGTGGGACGCGCTGCTCGAGGTTGATCTGCCATTCCCCTGTGAGTGCTTCGAACGCGACAGAGATCAGATTTGGCATCGGTTTTGTTTTCTCAGTTCAAAGCGGATGAATGGAGTCGGCGCTGTCTTGGATCAAGAGCATCAGTGCTGCTTCATCGAGCACGCTGACACCGAGTGATTTCGCTTTTTCCAGTTTGCTGCCCGCTTCGTCACCAGCCACCACGAAACTGGTTTTCTTGCTCACAGAACCGCTCACTTTGCCCCCTGCGGCTTCGATCAAGGCCTGGGCCTGGGATCGGGAGAGCGAGGGCAGGGTGCCAGTGAGCACAAAGGTCTGACCGCTGAGCTGTCCGCTGCCGTTGCTGCGATCCGCCAGTGCTTGGCGTTCCTGGTCCGAGGCGGCCAGCGTGAGGCCGACATCGCGCAGTTGCTGAAGCAGATCCTGGTTTGCCGATGTGCTGAACCACTGCTGCAGACTCTGGGCGATCTCCGGGCCGATGCCGTGCAAACCGGTGATCGCCTCCGGCTGGAGAACGGCTGCGTCAGCGAGGTTGTCCGCATCAGCAAAAGCGGAGGCCAGGGCCTTGGCATTCACCTCACCAACATGATGGATCCCCAGGCCGTAGAGCTGGCGTGACCAGGGCTGAGAGCGGGATTGCTCGAGAGCAGCCACCAGATTGCTGGCACTTTTCTCACCCATGCGCTCCAGGCTTGTGAGCAGGGCGGTGTCGAGGCGGTAAAGGTCGGCGATCGAGCGCACAAGGCCGCGCTCCACAAGCTGTTCAATCAGCTTGCTGCCGAGGCCGTCCACATCCAGCGCACCCTTGCTCACCCAGTGGCGCAGGGCGCCGCTCAGGATGGCGGGACAACTGCTGTTCACACAGCGTGTGGCAGCTTCACCGCTTTCGCGCACGAGATCCGAGCCGCAGGACGGGCAGTGATGCGGCAGTTCCAGGGGCAGGGCACCCTCCAAACGCAGTTCGGGGAGTACTCGCAGCACTTCAGGGATGATCTCCCCTGCCTTGCGCACGATGATGGTGTCGCCGCTATGCAGGTCAAGCTCCTGCAGTCGATCGGCGTTGTGCAGGGTGGCGCGACTGACGCTGGTGCCCGCCAAGGAAACCGGCTCGAATTCGGCAACGGGTGTGACCACGCCAGTGCGGCCCACCTGGCAGGTGAGTTTGAGCAGGCGGCTGGGAGCCTCTTCTGCCGGGTACTTGAGAGCGATGGCCCAGCGAGGCGCTTTCTGGGTGAAGCCAGCGGCGTCCTGCAGGCGCAGGTCGTTGAGTTTCACCACAACACCGTCGGTGGCGTAGTTGAGATCGTGGCGGCGGCTGTCCCAGTCGCTGAAAAACTGCTCAACGGCCTCCAGGTTTGGGAGCAGGGCGGCGTTGGGGTTCACGCGGAAACCTGCATCCTCCAACCAGCGCAGGCTCTCCCACTGGCTGGCGGGGCGTTGTCCCGACCACTCCTCGGGGAGGTGAAGGGTGTAAGCGAAGAAGTCGAGGCGTCTTGCGGCCACCACCTTCGGGTCCAGCTGACGCAGGGTGCCGGCGCAGGCATTGCGGGGATTGGCGAAAAGGGGCTCGTCGCGAGCAGCCCGCTCCCCGTTAATGGCGGCAAAGGTGCTGTCGGGGATCAGAGCTTCCCCGCGTACCTCCACCCAGGCGGGTGGATGATCGAGGTGCAGGCGCAGGGGAATGGAGGCGATCGTGCGCACATTGGCTGTGATCTCTTCTCCTTGATCGCCATCACCACGGGTCGCGGCGCGCACCAAAACGCCGTTCTCGTAGCTCAGTGCTAGAGCATTGCCGTCGATCTTCAGTTCTCCCACCATCGCCAGAGCCGGCAGGGGAGAATCCGATGGGGGCTCGCGGTCGAGCACCTTGATCAGCCGGGTGTACCAGCCCCGCAGCTCGTCCGCACTGAAGGCATTGTCGAGGCTGAACAGAGGGACGCGGTGGGTGACACTGCGAAAGCCTTCGGCCGGAGAGCCACCCACCCGTTGGGTGGGGCTGTCGGCCTCAACCAGCACTGGATGCGCTGCTTCGAGGTCAAGCAGTTCCCGATAAAGCCTGTCGTAAACCGCATCCTCGAGGTCGGGAGCATCAAGCACGTAATAAGCGTGCGCGGCTCTGTTGAGCAGCTGCCTCAGTTCGGCGGCGCGCTCCTGCAAACCCTGCGGGATTGAAGTGGACACGGAGGGGCAGTCAGCTCTTGACGTTGGCGTTGACGGTGGCGATGCGGTCGATCTTCCAGTTGTCGTCCACCTTGGTGAAGGTGAAATCGAGCGGCATCTCCTCTTTGTCTTCGGCGATCAGTTTCACCGTGAGAATCATGTTGCCTTCCTGAAGCCGGGGACGGCCTGATTTGAGGTTGCGGAAGCGATTGAGTTTCAGTCCGGCCAAATAGCGGATGAACTGCTGGCGGTTCACATGCTGGCGGTAGGTCTTAGTGGTGAGGAGGTAGGCCGCATCCACCCGTCCAGCGGCCACCTGGGTGAAGAACTGCTTGATCAGGGGATTGATGCCGCGGGCGCTGAGCACCAGTTTCACGGCGGTGATCGTCCAGTAGAGGAGCAGTGCGCCACCGCCGGCGAGCAGTGCCTTGCTTCCGATTTCCCGCACCAGACCCAGATCCATCAGCCCATGCCATTTGGACCGTGAGTCTGACTGACGATCCGCTGGATGGAGGCAGACTGGGCCGACCTCCCGCGTCCGGCGACTGCCGACCATGCCGCTCGAGCCGTTGTTGCCGTTGTTTCATCGGCTGAACCGTGAACACTTCGAGGGCTCGCTCACCCAGGGGCATCAGCCCCTGGTTGCCGTTCGCTGGAGCGATGGCCGCCTTCGCCGCACCGCCGGTCTTTACCGGCGTGGTGTTTCCGTGGCACCCCCCCTCGGCAGGGAGATCGTGTTGTCGAGGCCCCTGTTGGGGCAGCTGCCGCGCGAAGCCACGGAGAGCACCCTTTGCCACGAGATGATTCATGCCTGGGTGGATCTCGTGCTGAAGAGCAACGAAAGCCATGGCCCCAATTTTTTGGCGCGCATGCAGGCCATCAATGCGGATCAAGATCGCTTTGAGGTAAGCGTTCGACATCGTTTTCCGGTTCCGCAGCAACCACCGCGCTGGATTGCTGTTTGCCCGCGCTGCGGATGGCGGACGCCCTACCGGCGGCGCGTGAAACAGGCCGCTTGCCGCCAATGCTGCAATCAGCATCATGGTGGTCGTTGGCATCCCAGTTGTCTGCTTGGCTATGTGCCGGCCCAAGAGGAGAGCTGACGTTCATGGATCTGTTTCTCTGGGTTTTGGAAATGGGCGGTGTGTCCATCGCTTTGATCGGCTTGCAACGGGAACGTTGGTTGGAGCACCGGCGTCGGTAACGTTTAAAGATGGATGCACGTCGACAACGCCGCCAGCGTGGTGCTGAGCCATTGGATTCGAAGTTTGATCAATGGATTGAAACGGGTCGGCAACTGGTGGATGGAGTCTCCGGTGCCCGTCCGGGTCGACGTGGTGGTGGGCGGCCGCAGTCCGGATCGCGCTTCGATGCCGTGGGCCGCTGGGTGGGTGATCGGATGGATTGGCTTCTGGATGAAGAGGACGACTGGAGTGAGCGGCCACCTGCCCCTGAGCCATCAACTGTGGTGAGGCCTCGTCCCTCAGGGAAGCGACCATTGGATGCGATGTCGCGGCGGCAACCGCTGTTGAAGCCTCCTGCCGAGATGAGTCCTCCGCCGTTTGAAGAGCCCGCTCAGGAGGATTGGCCCGACGATGATGACTTTCGTGTGGAACGCTGGAGTCGCTCGGACGGTGCACCTTTACCCCCATCTCCACCCTCCGCTCCAGCTTCCCGGGCCACGGGGCGACGCTCCCTTCCCCGCTCCAGTCGTCGGCGCGACGGAGCCTGACGTTCGATAGCCCCTAGGCTCCGCCCAACTGAATCAACCGACATGAGCAACCTTGTGGTTGTGGGCTTCCCGAAGGTCACTGAGGCTGAGGAAGTTAGGCGTGAGCTGGTCACCATCCAGCAGGAGCATCTGATCACCCTGGAGGATGCGGTCGTGCTTGAACACGGTGACGATGGTCAT
>JADHMX010000062.1 GCA_016779825.1 Synechococcus sp. BS301-5m-G53
TGGAACTTGGCGCAGTCCGCCCCTGCGGCGTGGGCCGCATCGATCAGTTGGAGAGCGGTGTCGAAATCGCCGTTGTGGTTGTTGCCGATCTCGGCGATCAGGAAGCACGGGGCGTCATCGCCAATGCGGTGAGAGCCGATCTGGAGTCCATCGGTGGCCCGTCGTGCCACCGCGACGATGCGGCCATGGCTGTCCAGCAGCGGCAGCGCAATGATGCGGGAATTGAGCAGAGCGCTTAAGTCACTGGCGCTGGTGCCTTCGGCAGCCGAGCGGCAGTTGGCATTCATGGCGGCGGTGACCGGCCGGTTCAGGTCGATCTCGCCGCAACCGGCAATCCAGCGGCGGAAGTCGCCGTCGGTGAGAACCCCCTGGAGGATGCCGCTTTCCGAGACAACGAAGATCAGCCGCGACTGGTTGGCTGTGATCTTGCTGAGCGCCGAGAGGATGCTGTCTTCAGCGAAGACAACGAACTGGGTGAAATTCCGCTCAATCAGGATGCCTCTCACCGTTCTCTTCGGCCACCTGGGTTGAGTCCGTCGTTGAACCTACTTCAGATCTCTGTAAGAGATCAGCAGTGCGAGCTGGCGTAGCAGTGGGTTGGTCTGGCGGACGGCCCAATGGCGGCGGGCGACACCGCGGTGCAGGGGGCGCATCAGGGCTGCCTGGCAGAGAAGCTCCCGGGCACTGCTCCAATCGCCAGTGGCGATGGCGGCTTCTGCTCCCAAGCGGAGTTGGTTGAAGCTGGACTGGGCATTGCCCGGGTAGCCGATGCTGGTGGGGAGGGGCTGAGGCTTCTGGTGTTGTTGTTCATTCAGGGCCTCAAGCAGACCAGAGGGGCTGAACTGTTCCCCGTAGCCCATCCACTCCAGCCAGCGAGGATCCGGGGATGGCTCCTCGGCATCAAGGGCATCCAGATTGGGAAGGGCCTCGAGGGAACGCCACACGCCACTGCCGGCATAAACATGGCCTCCATAGTTCGGCTGTAGCCCCAGATCGCTGATGGCAATCGCCCGGCAGCCGAAGTCGAGGGCGTCGAAGAAAGCGGTGGAGGAGAGGGTGGCCAGCAGCCGTGCCTGCTTCAACAGCACCGGCAGGGGGCGATAGTCCAGCCGCAGATTGTCCGGAGGCACCCCCAGGGTCTGCTTCAGGGTCGTGCTGATGTGGGTCTCGACGTCATGAAAAGTGGCGTCCCCGGGAGCGATACGGGGTTTGATCAGCACCTCCCAGTTGGGAGAGCGGCTGGCCAGATCGCTGAGCAGGCGCACGAGCCGGGCCCGTTCGCTGGTTGATGCAGGCATGATCACTTGCTCGGCAAACACCAGTCGCCGTGGGCGCTCATTCACGGGAAGCACATTCGTGTCGGGAGCGTTGCGACGCAGACCAGTAAGCACGGTGCGCTGTTGCGCAAACGGGGTTCCAGCCACCAGCTGCGCCAAGGCGTCCTGATCACGGGGCCCGCTGAGGCAGATCAGGTCGTAGCCCAGCCGCCAGCTCACCCCTTCGATGAAGTGGTCCAGCACCACGCCGTTGAACCCACAGAACAGCAAGGGACGCCGGTGCTCCCGTTGCAGGGCGAGACGGATGTCATTGAGCTTGCTGCCCGTCAGGAAAACGCCGATGGCATCAAAGCTCTGCAGGCGCTGGTCGCGCAGCAATTGAGCCAGGCTCTGATGGCGCAGGGTGGCCCGCTGGGTCAGGCGTTGCAGCAACGCTTGGGGTGTTCCGTCCCGTGGAATCACGTTGATGCTCCAATCCACGTTGAGCGTGGTGGGAGCGCTGCAGAGGGCCTCGCAGGCCAGCAGTTGGCTGTCACTGTCGGCGATCAACAGCAGCTTGAGCGTGGGCCTGGTCGGGGGCGCTGTCATGGCTCCTCCCGTCGGGCATGCGCATTCAGGGCTTTGATCAGACGTTCCGGTCCATCAACGATTTCAGCGCCCATGCCGTCGAGCCAGGATTGGTTCGCCGTGGGCAGTTCGGTGACGGCATCGAGGTGGGGGATGCTGCGCAGCCGATGCATGGCGCCGCAGCCGAAGAAGCCCGTTGTGTTTTGTTCATCGTGGATGCCGTAGTCGCCCACGATGATCGGGATCCGGCCCCAGGCCATCGCCGCCAGGCTCCAGGGTGAACTCACCGTCAGACAGGCGCTGCATGATCCCAGCAGCGGCAGCAGCTGTCCGGGGGCGGCTTCCACCAGGTTGTCTGCGAGGGGCACGTCGCTGGGCATCAGTCCCGTTGTTGCGTTCCAGCTGTGGTCGCGTTGCAGCATCACGGTCCAGTGCGGCCGCTGCTTTGCCCAGGTGTTGAGCTGGCGCAGCAGTTGGTCGCGGGCTCCGATGTGGGTGGGGATTTTCTCCTGAATCAACGCCAGCAGGAGGGGCTGTTGAGTGGGGGCGCAGGGTGCGGTCTTGGAGAACCAGAAGCCGGTGCTGATCACTGCCGGGCGCCCCAGGTTGTCGGGCCAGTTGAAGGTGAGCGCTTGAAGCTGCCGGCGTTGGTGTTCGCCGCTCACCAGCATCAGGTCACAGCCCAAGCGCAGGCTGAGATCACGGATCAGGGCATCTCCCACCAGTGGCACCAGGGGGCCGCTGAACAGCGTCGCCGCGCGGCGTCCGCGGGCGCTGCAGAGACCTTGATAGGTCTTGATGAAGTGCTCAACCTGCTTCGGGTTCTGCAGGAACAGGCCAATGGCTGACACCTGGTCCAACAGGGGGTGTGCAGCCAGTTGCTGCACCTCGATGTTCAGTTGCGGTGCAGCTGTGGCGAGGGGCTCATGGCACTGGAGTGGTGGCCCAGCTGTGATGCATCGCTCACCCTGCTGTTCCAGAGCTTCTGCCATCAGCAAGCAGGCGGAACGCTCCAGCCCTCCGTCGCTGATCAGCAGCAGGGTCATCGTTCCCGCAGCAGTTTGGAGAGCCAGCCGAATCCCACCACGCCGTCGCGCATGCTGCGCAGCACGCGACGGGTGCGGTGACGTTTGCGCTGGCTGGAGCGGGCTCCACCGCTGCTCAGCATCCGCCGGCCCCCGTTGCGCAGGGCGGCCTTCTGCCAGGCGCTGCTGCCCCAGCTCAGGGGGCCATGACTGGAGACGCCGAGGGGTGGTGCTGGGCTGTTGAGCCGGTCAAGCAAAGCCGTGATGAAACGGTCCTCACCGTCCGGCTGCAGACCTTGCTGCTCCAGCCACTGAGCGTCATGGATCACCTCGAAGGGGTTGGCCTTGATCGCGGCGAAGTTGGCGATGGCGCCTGAACTGGCGAAGAAGTGGTTGCCGAGGGTTTCGGTTACCCCCAGATCACCGACGATGCGGGTGCTGATGCCCATCGCCATCGATTCCATGGCGGCCGTTGACGAGACCGTGATGGCGCAACCGCACTGCCGCAGCAGGCGTGTGGCGGGCTTGAAACTCAGGCGCAGATTGGGTTGATCGCGCGTCATTTTGTCGATCACGCTGGCCATCTCCCCGTGGCGCCGATGCAGGGTGCTTTCGATGCTCGACGTTCGCGGTTTGAAGATCACCGGGTGATCGGGCCATGCTGCGGCCAGCTCTTGGATCTGCTCACAGAGGAACCGGCGCTGCAGCGGATGCACCGGAATGGAGGGCTGTTCGAAGAACACGATTGAGGCTTTGTCCGGAGTCGCCGTGCGCGGTTTGGTTTGCCACAGAATCGGCAGACCGGTCACCACCGCATTGCTGCTGTCGAGGCCCAGGGCCTTACGGCCACGGCCGTACAGCGCCAGATCATCAGCACTGTTGAGGCAGAGCAGGTCAGCGCCCGAGCGATCCATCATTCCCTCGAGCCCGAAGCGGAACAGGATTCCCGGGTAAGCGCTGATCAGGCGTGGGCGCTCATCCTGATCCGCCCAAATGTTCTTCAGCTGCAGCAGCGCATCGCGGCTGCGTTGGCCGTCCAAACCGAGGATCAACGCGTCGACAGTCCCCGCCATGGCGCCACAGAGCTGGCGCAGATCGTTCCAGTTGTGCTTTTCGATGCGGGTCTTGGGATCGATCCGCCGAATTTCCAGGCGCTGCCGCCGCGAAAGGGCCCGATTGTTGAGCTCCAGCAGCAGCAGGCTGGTCTCGGCGCCCTCCCGCCGGCAGGCCGCCAGCATGGTCATAGCCAGCTTCCCGAAGGAGTCGAAGCAGGCGACGGCGCTGACCTTGCGGCCGACGAGGCGCTTGGATTCTGCGGGCGCCATCGACTCCGAAACCTTGCTGGGCAAAATTACTCGCCATTCTGCGCCGCAATGCTGCGGCAGAGGGCCAGATCCTCGGGAGTGTCGATTTCTGGCCCCATCTGCTCCAGCACCACTGGCCTGGCGGGTGGACAGAAGCGGCTGCCGCAGCGCCGGAAGGCCGTGACGTCCATGGCGTAGATCGCGCCGGTTTCCAGAAAAGCTGGTTCCAGGTCCTGTCGGCGTTGGCGAGGGTGCTCAGGGTTGTGGTTGATGCCTCGTCCATCGGCTCGCCAGAGGAAGCCATGCCAGGGGGTGACGGCGAAGCTGCTGTTGCAGCCTTCTTTCTTCAATGCGGCCAATACCGCATCGATTTGGGCCCCGGTCGTGAAGGGAGAGGTGCATTGCAGGAACACCATTTCAGCCTCCAGGGGCCCCTGCTCTTCCAGCACGTCGACGGCATGCAAGAGCGCCGATTCCGAACTGGCGGTGTCGCCGGCGATGGCGGCGGGACGCCGAATCACGCTGGCACCTTCGGCTTCGGCGGCGGCCGCGATGGCGTCATCGTCGGTGCTCACCACCACCCGGCCCACGCCGTTGCTGGCTTGGGCGGCGCGGATGCTGCGGCACACCAGGGGTATTTCGCCCACTGTTTGGAGGTTTTTGCCTGGGATGCCCTTCGACCCACCGCGGGCGGGGATCACGGCCAGCGCGCCACGGGGGACTGCCATCGGTGAGGATTCAGTGCGACCTGTCTTACCCGATGACCAGGCCTGCTGCTCTGCGGCTCGGGATTCCGGCCCAGGGAATGCTTGCGCACTGCACACTGCCGCAGCTCTTGGCGCCGCACCGTTTGGTGCCGGGCCGCCGCCGTGATGTGGACGTGTTGTTGGCCTGGGGGCGTCGACCCAGTGCGCTGCGGGTGGAGTGCCTGGCCCGCAAGTGGGATCTGCCGGTGTGGCATCTCGAGGACGGTCTGCTGCGCTCGGTGGCCAAGGGCCGGGAACATCCACCGCTCGCTCTGTTGGTGGATGAGCTGGGGGTGCATTTCGATGCAACGGCCCCCAGCCGGATGGAACAGTTGATCGCGGCGCCGATCACGGCAGCTGAGGCCGACCGTGCTCGTGCGTTGCAAAGGCTCTGGTGCGAGCAGCGGCTCAGCAAAGTGAACCCCCCGCTGGAGGCGGAGGCCCCTCAGGAGCCCTTCGTGCTTGTGGTGGATCAATCTGCCGGGGATCGATCGATCGCGCTCGGCTTGGCCGATGCCAGCAGTTTTCGGCGGATGCTGCAGGCTGCTTTGGAAGACCATCCCGACTGCACAGTGGTGCTGAAGGTGCACCCGGATGTGATCTCCGGACGCGCCCGGGGCCATTTCAGTGCCAAGGACCTGGCCCACCCCCGTGTTCGCTTGAGCGCTGATGGTGCTCATCCAGCCCGGCTGCTTGAGCGTGCCCTTGCGGTGTATGTGGTCACCTCCCAGATGGGGTTTGAGGCTTTGCTCTGGGGTCGCTCGGTCCACTGCTTCGGTATGCCGTTCTATGGCGGCTGGGGGCTGACCCACGACCGATGCGAGGCCCCGATTCGGAGAGGCCAGGGCGCCAGCCTGGATGCCTTGGTGCATGCCGCGTTGGTGGGTGCCTGCCGTTGCATCGACCCTCACTGGTATCAGCCCTGCAGCATCGAAACCTTGATGGCCGCCATCGGTTTGCAGCGGCGCCTGCAGGCCCAACAGCCGCCTCGGTGCGTGGCCTTCGGCTTCACCCCTTGGAAACAGCGCAATCTGCGCCGATTTTTGGCGGGCAGTCAGCTGCGCTTTCGCGCCCGCTGGCGGCGGATTCCTCAGGGCGTTGATGCCGTGGTGGTTTGGGGGCGGCGGGCCCGCCCACGGCTGCTTGAGGCCGCTGCGCGGCGGCAGTTGCCGGTGCTGCAAGTTGAGGACGGTTTCCTGCGCTCGGTTGGACTCGGGGCTGATCTGGTGGATCCGGTGTCCTGGGTGGTGGATCACCAGGGCGTCTACTACGACGCCACCCGCCCGAGCGATCTGGAAACGCTCCTGGCGACGGAGCAGTGGACGCCAGCCCAACGCCAGCGGGCCGCGGCATTGCGGGAGCGGTTGGTGAAGCAGGCGATCACCAAATACAACCTCCAGGCGGAGCCTTGGATCCGCCCTGCCGGCCAGCGACGGGTGGTGCTGGTGATCGGTCAGGTGGAGAGTGATGCCTCGATCCGCTACGGCGCCCCTGGCATCCGGACGAACCGGGCCCTATTGGAAGCGGTGCGGGCAGCCGAGCCGGAGGCCTACCTGGTGTACAAACCGCATCCTGATGTTGTGGCGGGGCTTTGCCGTGCCGGTGCCGGCGAGGACAATGCCGCTGAACTCTGCGATGAGGTGCTGACTCAGGGGTCAATCCAACAGCTCTTCACCCAGATTGATGCCCTGCATGTGCTCACATCCCTGGCAGGGTTTGAGGGCTTGCTGCGTGGCCTTGAGGTGCATTGCTGGGGCCTGCCGTTCTATGCCGGTTGGGGTCTGACCCACGACCAAGAGCGTTGCGAACGCCGGCAGCGGCAGCTGTCGCTGGATGAGTTGGTCCATGCTGCCCTCATCGACTATCCCCGTTACGTCAGCCGCCACAGCGGCTGGTTCATCACGGCTGAGCAGGCCATCGACGAGCTGGTGGCTTGGCGCGCTGCCCCCCCGCAGCGCCGCACGCTTGTGCAGGCCCTGTTCCGCCACTGGGGACGGCTTCGGCGCCGCTGAGCCGTGCCAGGATTTTGCCCATTCATGGGCGGGTCGCAGTTTGGGCAGGGGACGGGCGCCAGCTCTCGTACAGGTGCGAATCGACGGGCCGGTGCTGCTGTTGATGGGGCCCATTGGTCTGTTCTTCGCACGCTTCTGCCGCTACTTGCAGGGATGTGGCATCCCCGTTACCAAGGTGGCGTTTCCTCTGCGGGAATTCGGCTTTCCGGGCGACGTCTGTGTGCCCTTCAGCAAGGGGATGGACTCCTGGCGTCCTTTTCTTCGTCGGCTGATTGAAGAACGGGGAATTCGCCATATCTTTATGTATGGCGACTTCATCATTCCCCACCGAATCGCCATTGAAGAAGCCCGCGCCCTCGGCGTTGAAGCCTGGGTGTTTGAGCTGGGGTATCTGCGCCCGAACTACGTGACGCTGGAGCGGGATCGGGTCAATGCCCGTTCCAATCTCAACAAGCCAGCAGCCTTTTACCGGGAGCTGCCCCCGTGCGACCAGCTGCCCCAGAACATCGTGCTGGATCCCGGTTGGCGATGGCGCAAGGCCTGGAAGGCCCCGACCTTCATTCAGCACGCTTTCACCCGCTACCCGATCATCGAGGGGGAGCACAAACTTCAGCCCTCACCAGGGTTTCTTTGGTGCCAAGTGCGGGGCACCTGGCGCTACTGGCTCTACCGCTGGCAGGAAAAAGCGGTGAAGCAGCGGCTGCTCGAGCACTATTCCTTCTTTCTGGCGGTGTTGCAGGTCTCCAGTGATTCCCAGATTCAGATGGGGTCGCCTTACCGGGGCATGCACGACTTCATCGAAGACGTGATTCGATCGTTTGCCAGCCATGCCCATGCCTCCGATCATCTGGCCTTCAAGCACCATCCCCGGGATCGGGGTTACAACAACTACGCCTCATTGATCAGGCTGCTCGCCAAGCAATACGGCGTCTCTGGCCGGGTGCATTACTTCCACGACGGACCCCTCAGCCGCTATTTGCGTACGTGCCGTGGGGTGATCACGGTGAACAGCACTGTGGGGCTTCAGGCGTTGTTCCATGCGGTGCCCACCAAGACGATGGGAGACACCTTCTACAACCTGGAGGGATTGACCGATCAGAAGTCGCTGGATGCCTTCTGGTCTGATCCCCAGCCCAGCGATCGGGCCCTCTTCTATCGCTTCTACAACCATCTGGTGCTCAGCACGCAGGTGAATGGCAATTTCGATGGGGATTTCCCTTTCCGCACCACCTTCCCGATCGGTCCTGAGGCCCGTCAGCTCACCCCACTTCAAGTCCGGCCCAGATTGAAATCAAATATGAGAATTGATCCTATGCTTCTTTTATTTAGGATATCTGCTCGTCTTCTGTGGGGGGGGATTGCCACAGTTTTTTATGCCTTTTATGTTTTTCTGTCGCAGATAAACTCGTCGAAACGTGCTGAAAAGCTTCTAGCGCTTGCATGTATCGCTGCTGCGCGTTCAATGGGATTGCAGGTCATAGTCGATGATAGTCAACCTCGCGAAAGTCTTGGCAAAAAAGAAGTGTATGTTTTTGATGGACTTAGTCTTTTTGATTTTTTGGTTGCTAGAGTTTCTATAGGAGTGAATTCCTCATTCATTCCGGATGGTGATTTCATTCAAAAAGGTATACTCAGGCGTGAGAGTTCTTCTGAGTATCGAGAAGCTTCTTGTCTGTCGAAAGAATGTATTAATGGTATGGGAAAAGCTTTTTTTGCGGTTCGAACACGTTCTCGTAAGATTTCATTAAAGCCGTGGTTTTTTGCATGCTCGAGTAGGTCGTTAATCGTGCCATGGTTCTTTGAATATGATGAGTATGATTTTTCAAGCATTCACGGTGAATATAGTTTTTTAAAATTATTTGTTTTGCGTCTGGCTAGGCCTGCGCTTACTGTGAGATCTAAGCGCGGATGTTCTTCCGCTCTTGGAAGCCCTGTTGATATGGATGAAGATGAATTTCTTCAAAAGGTTGAGGCTCTTTACCCTTTTA
The DNA here is from genome assembly GCA_016779825.1 of Synechococcus sp. BS301-5m-G53. Lineage (GTDB taxonomy): Bacteria > Cyanobacteriota > Cyanobacteriia > PCC-6307 > Cyanobiaceae > Parasynechococcus. The sequence goes on from JADHMX010000062.1 coordinate 8,920, forward strand.
AGGCGGTTTAGAGGGGTGCTGTTAATTGTAATGAATTTTTGCGACTTTTGCTTGATTTTGGTGCGAATAATTTCGCGGGTATGCTGCCTTGTCCTTGCTTACCTCGCCTATTTAAGCCAATTTCCTGCTCTATTAATTGGTCGCAAAGAGATCGCGTCTCATCTTCTCTCAATATGTTCGCGTCAATTATTGAAGGCCTTGGGCATTAAAGTTTGTATTCAATCTGATTTTGATTGGAATAGGCCCGGAAGAGGCTTTGTTCATATATGGAATCATGAAAATCCTTTGGATGTGTTCATCGTTCAGGGTTATTTGCGGCTACCGAGTATCACTACTGCCGGGTCTCACTTGGGCTACGTGCTGCCTTTTTTTGATCTGACTGCCAGCAGTGCGGGGCATATTCTTCTGGATCACATGAGCCCATCGTCGAGGCGAAAGTCCTTTCACAGGGCTTTTGAGACAATGTCCACATACGGTCAGATGATTATTGCTCCTAACGGTTCACTTGTTACGTCTATCTACGAGCGTGTCTCTAGAAGTCCTCAAGTTCTTGCAAGGCGATTTTCAACATCTATTGCTCCCTGGGTTTTTGTCTATCGAAATTTGAGCTTCTCAAGACAAGATCTCTACAGTCCCTTATCTATTCTCTTAAGAAGATTGCTGGCTCCGCCAGCGACTATAACGTGCTCTCTTTGGGAAAGAGATTTACAAGAAATAATGTCTGATATCCCAAAGGAATTGTTTGAAATGTGTGTTATGAATTTTTACATTTCCCGGAAAGAATAATGCTTATGTTGTGTCCGCCAAAGCCGAAGCAGTTTTTAAGCATGTAAAGCTCAGAACTTGACCTGACTAAATGCACAGGGTTTTTCGCAGTTACTGGGATGTCTATTTCAGGGTCAATAGGATCAGTATTGATTGTTTGTGGCAGCACGCCTTCGCGTAAAGCCTGGAGGCCCAAGATGGCTTCGACTGCTCCTGCTCCTCCAAGTAAGTGACCAATGTGTCCCTTTGGCGCGAAGACAGGAATATGGTCAGCCGCATGCCCAAGGCTCCTCCGAAGGGAGCGTGCTTCTGCCAGATCACCAAGGACGGTTCCTGTCGCATGTGCTTGAACAGCGCAGAGGTCATTGGGTTCGATTCCGGCACGATGAAGAGCATCTTCGATGGCTCTACTGGCCTGAGTGCCCTGGGGTTCCGGTGCCACGATGTGATGGCCATCGCTGCTGCTGCCGCAGGCCAGTTGCCAACCCAGAGCAGCACCGCTGGGGGTGTCTTCCTCCCGCATCATCGCCAGAACTCCGGCTCCTTCCGAGAGCACAAACCCGTCCCGGTCTTTGCTGT
>JADHMX010000063.1 GCA_016779825.1 Synechococcus sp. BS301-5m-G53
TCAAAAGGTTCTGATGCACAAGGAACCACCCACCAACAAGCCCTCCATGCAGACCAATGCTCCCCCAAAGAGAGCCTTGATCGCGGAGCCTCAGCAAAGCCAGGACCAAGCCCAAAAGGAATAGCCCTGTGAGCAAACCCAGCATGGGCCAAATGCCGAGATTGAAGCGGGTATGCACCAGGCTGAACAGTGTTGCTTGGCCGAGCATGCCGCCCATTGGGCCCAGCATCAGCGTGAGTTCCTCCCAGAGCCAGGCTCGAAAAATCAGTTCTTCAGCAAGCCCAACGCCGAGGACCAGAAGCAGGCAGTTGAACAGCGTCTTGATCTCCAAAGTGCTCTGCCATGTCCCTCGACCACTGAGAACAAGCAAGCTCATGATCAAGCTGATGAGGGCCAGCGACATCAACAGGCCGATGCCCAGCGACTTGACGTGAACGATGCGTTCTCTGGATCGGCGAGCGACCAGCCCTAGCCGTGCCCAAGGCCGACGTTCCGACCAGCGCAGGGCTGCCCATCGGGGCATCACCAGCAGGAACAGCACAAAACTCAGCACGGTTCCTGTAAGGGAGAGCTGATCTCCCTGCAGTCCAAGCAGCGTTAGCGGCACTGCAGAAATCCAACCCAATGCGTACAGCAAGGGAATGAACAGAACCGTGGGCAGCCAAGCCGGCTGAAGCAGGAGGAACCTGTTCAGCAGTTGCTTCATCGCTCTAGTTTTCAGGCTCGATGGAGCTGGTCAATCCCTTGGCCTTCAGGGTCTCGCAATAGAACTCAGCCGGCTCGATGTCACACACGATCACCAAGCCCACGCCAGTGTTGTGGGCCTCCAGCATCACGGCCATGCAGTCCTGCTCGCTGAGTTGAGGCACAACCTGCTGCAGGGTGGCCACCACGTATTCCATGGAATTCACCGGATCGTTGTGCAGCAGCACCTTGTAGCGAGGTGAGCGCTTGCGAACCCGCTCTGGCGCTTTGTCCAGAACAGCTGCACCTCCTGGTTTTTGGCTGGGAGAGTCCACTGCCATGACCATTGATCCGAAGCCTTTGAAATCTAAAGGGAATGGGGAGAGGGAGCGGCTCACAGGGCCTTGATGCGGGCCATGGCTTCGTCGACATTGGCGCGGCTGTTGAAGGCGGACAAGCGGAAATACCCCTCTCCCGCGGCGCCGAAACCGCTGCCGGGCGTACCGACCACGTTGGCTTTGTTGAGCAGATGGTCGAAGAAGCCCCAGGAGTCCATGCCCTCAGGGGTCTTGATCCAGACGTATGGGGCGTGTTCGCCGCCATAGACGGTGAGACCTGCGGCACTGAGTTCGCGGCGAATGATCGCGGCGTTCTCCATGTAGAAGCTCACCAGGGCCTTCACCTCGGCCTGGCCGGCTTCGGAGTAAACAGCCTCAGCTCCGCGCTGAATGATGTAGCTCACACCGTTGAATTTTGTGCTCTGACGACGGTTCCACAGACCCCAGAGTTCCACCGCTTCGCCATTGGCGGCCTTGCCTTTCAACCCTTTGGGCACCACGGTGAAGGCACAGCGCGTTCCGGTGAAGCCAGCGTTTTTGGAGAAGGAACGGAACTCGATGGCGCAGTCCCGGGCTCCTTCGATCTCAAAAATGGAGTGGGGGAGTTCCGGATCCTGGATGAAGGCCTCATAGGCGGCATCGAACAGGATCAGCGCGTTATGGGCGCGGGCGTAGTTCACCCAGGCTTGGAGTTGCTCGCGGGTGGCGACGGCACCGGTGGGGTTGTTGGGAAAGCAGAGGTAAATGAGGTCGACCGGTTCACTGGGAATCTGTGCTGCAAAACCGTTGTCAGCGCTGATCGGCAGGTAGGTCAGGCCCGCGTAGCGACCGATCTCTCCGGCTTCACCGGTGCGGCCAGCCATCACGTTGCTGTCCACGTATACCGGATAAACAGGGTCCGTGACGGCCACCTTGTTTCCCTCTCCGAGGATGTCGAGGATGTTGCTGCTGTCGCACTTGGAGCCGTCGGAAACAAAAATTTCCTCGGCACTGATGTCGCAGCCTCGGGATTGGAAATCGTTTTTGGCGATGGCTTCCCGCAGCCAGCCGTAGCCCTGTTCGGGGCCGTAGCCATGGAAGCCTTCGGCCGTGCCCATTGCATCGATGGCCGTTTTCATGGCTTCACGACAGGCCAGCGGCAGGGGCTCCGTGACATCACCGATGCCCAGGCGGATCAGTGCTGCATTGGGATTGGCGCTGCTGAACGCTTTGACGCGCCGACCGATCTCAGGGAACAGGTAGCCCGCCTTGAGCTTGAGGTAATTGCCGTTGACCTGAACCACGGAACCGGAAGCTATTTCTGCGGGGCATCCTGCCGTGTCGGCAGCTCCATACGATGACCTCAGGAGTCAGGACATCCGACGTGGTCGCCTCATCCCTGGATCACCCGGTTGATTTCCATGCCCTGGTGGACAGCGGCATCAACAAACCGGCCCGCTACATGGGGCACGAGTTAGGGGTGCAACCACGGGATTGGCAGGCAGCGTCGGTGCACTGGGCACTCACCTATCCCGAGATTTATGAGGTCGGCTCCAGCAACCTCGGCCACATCATTCTTTATTCGATCCTCAATGCCGTGCCCGGGCAGTTGTGCGATCGCGCCTATCTCCCGGCGGCCGATCTGGCTAGCCGCTTGCGGGAGCGCTCTCAGGCGTTGTTTGCGGTGGAAAGCCGTCGGCCCTTGCCGGCCTTCGACATCCTGGGCTTCAGCCTTAGCTATGAACTTGGCGCCACCAACATCCTCGAGATGCTGGATCTGGCGCAGGTGCCGATTCGCTCCGCTGATCGGGGCGACTTGCCGCTGAGTGACCCTGCATCGCCCCCGCTGATCTTTGCTGGCGGTCCCACCGCCACCAGTAACCCAGAGCCCTACGCCCCGTTCTTCGACTTCATCGCCTTGGGCGACGGTGAAGAGCTGTTGCCTGAAATCGGTTTAGTGGTGGCGCAGGCCAAAGCCGATGGGTTGACCCGATCGCAACTGCTCCGAGATCTGGCCCAGGTACCCGGGGTTTATGTGCCCTCTCTTTATGGGACAGGCGCTGATGGAGTCACCCTTGAGCCACTTCACCCTGATCTTCCGGCGCGGGTGCTTCGGCGTGTGGCGACGCCGATGCCCCATTACGCCATGGGCCTTGTCCCCCATGTGGAAACTGTGCATGACCGCCTCACGGTGGAGATTCGACGCGGTTGCACCCGGGGATGTCGGTTCTGTCAGCCCGGGATGCTGACGCGTCCGGCTCGGGATGTGGAACCCGAGGCGGTGATCGAGGCGGTGGAGACCGGGATGAAGCAAACCGGCTACAGCGATTTTTCTCTGCTTTCACTCAGCTGCAGCGACTATCTGGCGCTGCCGGCGGTGGGGGTTGAGTTGCGCAACCGCCTCGCAGATCAGAACGTCACGCTTCAGCTGCCCAGTCAGCGGGTGGATCGCTTCGATGAAGACATTGCCCACATCCTCGGCGGCACCAGGAAAGCGGGTCTCACCTTCGCTCCTGAGGCCGGCACGCAGCGCCTTCGCGACATCGTCAACAAGGGTCTGAACGATGACGACCTGCTACATGGCATCCGCACGGCCATGCAGAACGGCTACCGCAAGGTGAAGCTGTACTTCATGATCGGCCTCCCTGGAGAGACCGATGCCGATGTCCTCGGCATTGCCGAGACCTGCGTGATGCTGCAGCAGCGCTGCCGCGACCTGGGTCGGCTGAACCTGAACATCACGATCAGCAATTTCACGCCCAAGCCCCACACCCCTTTCCAGTGGCACAGCGTTTCCACGTCTGAGTTTCAGCGTCGTCAGGCCCTGCTCAAGGAGGCCTTCAGGCGCTTGCGCGGCGTGAAGGTGAATTTCACCGACGTGCGGCTGTCGGCCATGGAGGATTTTGTGGGCCGCAGCGATCGCCGCCTTGCCCCTGTGATCGAGGCGGCTTGGCGGGCCGGGGCCGGGATGGATGCCTGGTTTGAGTCGTTGGATCGCACCTACGCCGCCTGGACCGGAGCCATCGCGGATGCCGGCCTAGAGGGGCGCTACCGGGAGATGGAGGTGGGGGGCTGGAGTTCGGTGGCTGCCCTGGATCGGGAGGATCTGGAAGCGTTCTGTGCTCAGCCGCTTCCCTGGGACCACATCGACACCGGCATCGACAAGGCCTGGCTGGCGGATGATCTGCAACGGGCTCTGGCAGCGGCGGTGGTGCCCGACTGCTCCTTTGACGGCTGCAGCAGTTGTGGTGTCTGCGGCCCGGATCTCGGGCACAACGTCGTCGTTCCTGCTCCTGAGGTGCCAACCCAGGTGCCGACCCAGGCGCCGCCCAGTGATCGGGTGTGCCGCATCCGGGTGCAATTCGCGAAGACGGGATCGATGGCGCTGCTTAGTCATCTTGATCTGATGCGCATGCTGGAGCGGGCTCTGCGCCGCAGTGCTCTTCCGATCAGCTTCACCGGTGGCTTTCATCCCCTGCCGCGGATTCAGATCGCTTTGGCCTTGCCCCTCGGTGCTGAGGCGCAGGGCGAGTGGATGGATTTGGAATTTACCGAGGCCTTAGACCCCAAACACTTCCGTCAGACGCTGCAGCCGTTGCTGCCGGAAGGGATTCAGCTGCTGAAAGCAGCCGAGGTTCCCGTCAGCGGCAAAAGCCTTTCTCAAGAACTCACGGGTGCTGTTTGGTGTTTCGATCTCGTGCCGGAGCAGCAGACGCGGCTGCCTTTGGATTGGAGTTCTGCTGTGGATCAGCTCCTGCAAGCCACAACGTTGCTGTGGCACGACACTGATAAGAAAGGCCGTCCCAGAGAGAGGGATTGCCGCCCAGCCTTGAAAGCACTCCATGTGATCGATCAGAACGCCAGTGGCTCTATTCGGCTGCGTTTGGAGGCAGCGGTGGATGAGATGGGCCGAAGCTTGCGCCCCTCTCAGATTCAGCACTGGCTTGCCGAGATCGTCGGCCAGCCAGTGCAGGTGCAACGCTTGGCCCGTGAAGCTCTGCTCCTTAGTGCGCAGTGCTAGTTTGACTACAGAACAGGTGTTTCGTCCGACGGGACCAACCTTGTTCCGGTCTTGTCTGATCCCACACGGATATCGAGGTCCCTTGCACGGTTTGCGTGGCGGTCTTTTTCGGAACCCCCAAGCCTGAGTCATAGGAGTTTTGCTCCGCATCCTTTTGGTCACGCTGACCAGTTCAGATCTTTAATCACCCCGTGAGTGCGGACCGGCAGGTCCCACAACGGATTCGGCCCTTGTTCGGGCTCAACCAGTCCTCCTATGCCCCAGCAAATTGTCATCGCGGAGCAGCTGCGCATCGCAGCGGTGCTGACCGATGAACGCGTTGATGAATTGATCGTCGCGCAGGGCCGTTATCAGATCGGAGATGTTTATTTAGGAACCGTTGAAAATGTTCTGCCCGGCATTGATGCTGCCTTCGTCAATATCGGTGAAAGCGAAAAAAATGGTTTCATTCATGTCACCGATCTCGGGCCACTGCGGCTGAAAAAAGGTTCCGCAGGCATCACTGAACTTCTCGAGCCCCGCCAAAAGGTGCTGGTTCAGGTGATGAAGGAACCAACAGGCACCAAGGGTCCACGGTTGACGGGGAACCTTGCTCTGCCAGGGCGTTATCTGGTCTTGCAGCCCCACGGTCAGGGGGTGAACATCTCACGGCGCATCAGTGCCGATGCAGAACGGAACCGTCTCCGTGCTCTTGGTGTGCTGATCAAGCCGCCTGGAGCTGGCCTGCTGATCCGTACGGAAGCCGATGGCATCAGCGAAGACCTGCTGATTGAGGATCTGGAATCCCTGTTGCGTCAGTGGGAGGCGATTCAGCAAGCCGCCGAAACAGCTGCACCCCCTGTGCTGCTCAATCGCGATGAAGACTTCATCCATCGGATTCTGCGGGACCACATGGGTCCCGATCTGGCCAGGGTTGTGGTGGACGACGCCGCTGCCGTGGGCCGTGTGAGCAGCTTCCTTGGTGCTGATGCCAGCAATGTGCTGGTGGAAGCGCACAGTGAACCCAGCGAGCTGCTGGAGCATTACAAGGTCAACGCCGCCATCCGCGATGCCCTGAAGCCGCGGGTTGACCTGCCGTCCGGTGGCTACGTGATCATCGAGCCCACCGAAGCGCTCACGGTGATTGACGTGAACTCTGGATCGTTCACGCGGTCGGCCAATGCGCGCGAAACCGTTCTTTGGACCAACTGTGAGGCGGCGATTGAGATCGCTCGTCAGCTCAAGTTGCGCAACATCGGCGGGGTGATCATCATCGATTTCATCGATATGGATTCCCGTCGTGATCAGCTCCAGCTGCTGGAGCATTTCACGACAGCCGTCCGTGACGATTCAGCTCGGCCGCAGATCGCACAGCTCAGTGAACTGGGCTTGGTGGAACTCACCCGCAAGCGCCAAGGGCAGAACATCTACGAACTGTTCGGCAGGGCTTGTCCCAGCTGTGGAGGTTTGGGCCATGTGGCCGTGCTCCCCGGCAAAGACCTGCTCCAACCTCTGGCGACGGCCACAGGATTGGTGCGTTCGGCGGCCTCGGCCCGCGCCGAAGTTGTTTCACCTGGAGAGAATGGTGGCAATGGACGCCGGCGGCGTGGCGGTCGAGGCCGCGGTGGTCAGGACGCCGTCCTACCGGTCGATACGTCCGATACGCCCGATACAACTGCCCCTGAGGTGTCGACCCAAGAGGCTCAGGAGCCGGCGATCGCCCGTCGTCAGGACCCTGAATTGGTTGCTGTCTCCATGACTGACGAGCAGCAGCAATTGTTTGGTTGGTTGGGATTGAACCCAGCCCTGCTGCTGGAGGAGCCTCCTGAATCCGACAACGTCGTCGTCAGGGTTGTGCGACCTGGCGAGGACGAGCAGGAGGTATTGGAGGCCGCGCGTCAGCAATTGGCGGCCAGTTCCGGACGGCGACGTCGCCGCGGCGGACGGGGCGGTCGTACCGGTGCACGCAATGGTTCGAGTCAGACGACCGCGCCCTCCGCCGCCGAGACGCCCGTTGTCGTTACCTCGTCAGTCCCTGATGAGTCAGCCCCCCTGATGGTGGAGATCACCCCCTTGGAGGCCGTGACCAATCTGACGATCACCGATCCGGAGCCGATCATCATCAGCGAACCGGCTGAGCCTGAGCCATTGGCCGTGGAGGAAACTGCTGAGCCCGATGAGCCCCGCCGTCGCCGTCGCCGCTCCTCTGCTGTCGCCACGGTCTGAGCCGGATGACCGGGCAGGAGTCCCTCCCCATTGGGGGGGACGTGGCTGGTGTTGATGAAGTCGGTCGGGGTTGCTTGTTTGGTCCTGTTTTTGCGGCCGCTGTGGTGCTTGAGGGCTCAGCGGCCGATCGCCTCTTGAAGGCAGGGCTTACCGACAGCAAGAAACTTTCGGCCAAGCGTCGGGCCGCTTTGGTTCCCTTGATTCAGTCGCTGTGTGTGGCATCCGGCCTGGGTCAGGCATCAGCGCGAGAAATTGATGCCTGCGGGATCCGCGTCGCCACGGAACGCGCCATGCTGCGGGCCCTGCAGCGACTGCCCCAGACTCCAGAGCTTGTGCTTGTGGATGGCAATCTTCCCCTGCGGCTGTGGCTGGGGCCGCAGCGCAGTGTTGTTGCAGGGGACAGCCGATCAGCCGCCATCGCTGCGGCCAGTGTTCTGGCCAAGGAGGCCAGGGATGCGCTCATCCGCCGTTTGTCGGCTCGCTTCCCTGGTTACGGACTCGAGCGCCATGCGGGCTATGGCACGGCGCAGCATCGTCAGAGCCTGATCACTTCAGGCCCCACGCCCCTGCATCGGCACACGTTCTTGAAGCGTTTGCTCGGTTGAGCCATGCCCATCTGTCTCCCGGCACCAGCTCCGGTAGTCGTCGATCAGCTGCTGGCCGACACGGGCTTTGATGCCAATCAGGATGCCACTCAGGATCGACTCCCCCGTTGACTCCAACACCCGTTTGGGGATCAGCTTCAGCAGAGGGGGCTGGCTCACGCTCACCGACAGATGGGCATGGCCCTGGAGGCCCCCGGGTGTGGAGGTGAGCCGTGCTTCCAGATTCAGCGCGAAGTCATCAACAATCCCCAGACCCTCCAGTTCGCAATCAAGGGCCTGCATCACAAGCGTGTCGCCTTCCATGTGGATCTGCAGGGACACCACGGGTTTCACGTGGAGCTGAAAGACCTGGAGGCTGGTCACTACATAGCGGTAACGCCCTGGATCCAATCGGGTGAGCTGTTTGGCGTCCAGCAAGGCTCCGAGAACGCGCTCCTCCTCCAGCAGGTAGGTGGACAGTCGCTCAGCGCCGGTTCGGACAGGCAGATCAAGCTTCTGACTGGCTTCGAAGGCCAGGGGCATGGACTTCACCTGACGCGGCATGATCTTATCGAGTCCATGCAGTGCGGCTTCGATGCCTACACGTCTTGCATTCCTTGGCCCCGCCGGGACCTATGGCGAGCAGGCCGCGCGGGTGTTGATCGAACAGGACGCCCTTGATGATGTTCAGTTGATTCCCTGCGCCGGTCTTCGATCGGTTGTGGAACATCTGGCTGGGGGACAGTGCGATGCAGCTGTTGTCCCGATTGAGAACTCGGTGGAGGGGGGGGTGACGGCGACCCTCGATGCGCTGTGGTCTCACCCTGAGCTTTGTATCCGCCGGGCTTTGGTGCTCCCGATTCAACACGCTCTGCTGGGGAGTGGACCGCTCAGCAGAGTTACCGAAGTGCTGTCTCATCCGCAGGCCCTGGCGCAGTGCAGTGGCTGGTTGGCACAGCATCTACCCGATGCTTTGCAGTTGCCCACGTCATCCACGGCTGAAGCAGCTCGCATGGTGGCGGGAAGTCCCTTTCGTGCTGCGATCGCCTCCCAGGCCGCTGCTCTGGAACACGGGTTGGATGAGCTGGCGTTCCCGGTGAATGATGTTCCTGGAAATCGCACCCGTTTTCTCTTGTTGCGCCGTGGGGAGCGCAGTGAGCATGGCGATGTGGCCAGCCTGGCGTTCTCGCTGCATCGCAATGCGCCGGGGGCTTTGCTGGAGGCCTTGGCCTGTCTGGCTCAGCGAGGGCTGAACATGAGCCGGATTGAATCGCGACCGTCCAAACGTGAGTTGGGCGAATACGTGTTCTTTGTGGATGTGGAACTGCCGCCGGCTCCGTCAACGGCGCTGGCGGACTTGATTGCCCAATTGCAGCCTCTTTGCGAGCATCTCGCCCATTTCGGGGCTTATCCCAGCAGCGATCTCAGTGGCTGTTGACCATTAGTGGCTGTTGACGATCAATGGCTGTTGAATCAGTAGCCCTTGAAAATCAGTCTTTCCTGATCCGGAAGACGCCGAATTGCATCAGACCAGTGGCGAAGGCCCAGTGCATCAGCAACAACGTCGGCGTTTCTCTCAGGCCTTGAAGGACCGCTTTTGGCCCCAGGCTGAGCACAGCCCAGGGACGTCGGATGCCCTCAATAATGGAGTCGATCCATGAAGGAAGCGTGGCCTGGGTCCAGTCGCCGGTGAGGACCTCACCACGGTTGTGGATGCTGTTGTCGAGGTTCTGGCGGAAGCCCTTGATGCTGGCGAATTCAGGGTGGGCCCACTGGTTAAGCAGCTGACGCATCACCCAGCGTTCGGTTCGCGTCATGCCGCCATCGGAGGGGTCACGGCGGTTCCAGTCGGCCACAGCAAGCAGGCCACCCGGGCGCAGTACCCGCAGCAGTTCATCGGCATAACGCTGTTTATCCGGCATGTGCGGGCCGGCCTCCACACTCCAGACCGCATCCAAGCTCTGATCGGGTAGTTGAAGATCCAGGGCATCCATGACCTGGAAGCGGCAGGTGAGGTCTGATGGGGTGAGTTGTGTTGCTCGTTTCACCTGGGCGGGGCTGATGCTGATGGCGAGAACGTCCAACCCGTAATCCCGCGCCAGGATTCGAGC
>JADHMX010000064.1 GCA_016779825.1 Synechococcus sp. BS301-5m-G53
CGAAGTGCACCAGATGCGATGGATGGGCCTACCTGCCTCCAAGGCGGCCTGGGTGGCATGGCGCCCCCAGATCAGATCATCAGCTGGGGGGACGGCCGCTGCGGCCTCCGGTGCGACATCCAGGCGCTGGGAGCGGCCATCCTCGTGACGGGATCGGGGGCGCTGGGATTGTTGACGCCGTTCATCCCCGGAGCGACGGCGATCGCCGTAACGATCATTTCGATCAAGAAAACGCCTGGGCCCTGAGCGATCGTCCTGAGAGTCTGATCGGAAGGAGCTCTGATCTCGATCGAAGGAACGGGAGCGATCTCCAAACCGCTCTCTGGGGCGATCTCCTGAACGCTCTCCGAATCGATCTCCGGATCGCTCTCTGGGGCGATCTCTGGATCGATCTCCTGAACGCTCTCCGAATCGATCTGAGGGGCGATCACCAAAGCGGTTTCCGGGTCGATCTCCACCGCGCGAGCTCTCCCAGCCGCCATCCCGTGGCGCGCGCCTATCGCGAAAGCTGCCGCCATCACGATCAGGTTTGGCATAGGGCGAGCGACCGCCATCGGAACGGCGATTGCTTGGCAAAGGGCGACCGGTGCCGTTGCGATCCATCGAAGAACGGCCAGCCGATGGCCGTCCACTGGGTGGCCTGCCCCCAGGCGTTCGTCCACTCCCTCTTGGCCCCGAACGCCCATCGCGGGATGGGCCGCTGGAGCGGCGTTCAAAGCGAGGGCTCATGGTGTGCGAGGCAACGTTATGGGTTGGATCCGGCTTGCTCCAAGTGATCGAAGAGCTCCGCAAGCCGAGCTGGGTTGTTCAGAAACAGCCAGCCAACCATTGTCTCAAACCCTGTGGCCCTTCCATAAACGGCTGCATCAGCGCGCCGCGGACCACGGCCTGCACTGTTGCGGCCACGACGCACCCAATCAAGTTCCTGGGCATCCAGGAGTTCACGGTCTTCCAACCAGGCCAAAAACCGAGATTGGGCATCGGCCCGGACATCGGCCACAACAGCCCGGTGCAAGTCATCAGAACGACCTGGCCTCGCCCCATGGCGCAGGCGTTGGTGCAGTTCCCAGACGGCATCACCAATCCAAGCCAGTTGCAGTGGCCCCAACTGTTCGTTGATGCCGCTGGGGACCTGGTTGCGTATCCAGTCGCTCAAGCGGCCAGCTGGTTCAGAGCTGTCGGCAGATCCTCCACCAGATGGAGAAACTCCTCAAGACGCACCAATTTCACAGTCTGCGTCACCCTGGTGTTCCCCACCAGCAGAAAAGACCGCTTGGCATCCGTGCATTGCTTGGCCAACTGCACCAGGGCACCAAGGCCGGATGAATCCAGGAAATCGATCTTGCTGAGATCAAGAACAGCAGGAAGCTTGTTGGTTTTCAAGACATCGGCCACGTACTCCATGAACTGTTTCTCGGAGTACGCATCCAGCTGGCCAGTGAAATGAAACACCAAACAGCCATCCTTCTGTTCGAATCCGCCCCGGAGAGAGACGGTCAGTCGCTGCAGTTCGCTGATGGGATCAAGCCCCCCAGGCATCATCGGCACGAAGTGTAGTGATGCTGAGCGTGGGCTACCACCTCATCAACGGCGATCGGCCATCAGCGTCACAAAGCGGCCGAAATGATGATCGGCATCATGGGGGCCCGGACTGGCTTCCGGGTGGTACTGCACCCCAAAAACCGGCTTCTGACGGTGGGCAATCGCCGCCACGGTGCGGTCGTTCAGATTGAAATGGGTGACGGCCACGACGCCTTGATCCAGAGAATCGGCGGACAGGGCAAAACCGTGGTTCTGACTGGTGATCTCAACCTGGCCTGTGGTGCCACAGGGGTGATTCAAACCACGATGGCCATAGGGCAGCTTGAAGGTCTCGCCACCGAGGGCCAAACCAAGAATCTGATGCCCCAGACAGATCCCGAACAGCGGCAGGTCGGGCTCGTCTAGCAATGACTTGGCCAGGGCAATGCCATGGCTCACAGCCGCCGGGTCGCCAGGCCCATTGGACAGGAAAACTCCATCCGGGCGATGGGAGCGAACCGTGGCCAGATCCGTGTCTGCGGGAAGAACCGTGACGTCACAGCCGTGGGCGACGAGGCGATCGAGAATGGCGCGCTTAATGCCGAAATCGATGGCGACAACACGGAAAGGTGCATCGCTGCGGCGCTGCAAGCGCTGATCGAAGCCAACAGTGCAGGCCTGGTTCCACTGGTAAGGCTCCTTGGTGGTGACGCGGTCCGCCAGGTTCAGCCCCTGCATCGACGGCGCCTGCTTGAGAAGCTCCAACAATTGCGCAGGGGTCTGGCCATCACTGCTGATCACGCCATTCATGGCCCCTACCTCGCGCAGATGACGCACAAGCGCACGGGTGTCCAAACCGCAAATCCCCACCAGTTGATGGGTCTGCATCCAGCTCTCAAGCGTCTGTTCACAGCGCCAGTTGCTGGGCGATGGCGCCAACTGGCGGGCGATCACGCCCCGGGCATGGGGGCGATCGGCTTCCTGATCGTCGGCATTCACCCCGGTGTTGCCGAGTTCTGGATAGGTGAAGCTCACCAACTGTCCGGCATAGGAGGGGTCGGTGAGCACCTCCTGGTATCCGGTCATCCCCGTGTTGAACACCACCTCACCGATGGTGGTGCCTCGGTGGCCGAAGCCGACACCGGTGAGAACCGTGCCATCGGCAAGGACGAGATAAGCCTTGTCTGATGGGGAATCGGGCATCGAAGGGCCGCCGGAGGTCATCAGTCGATCATTCTCCACTTCCGTCGGACAGGGCATCCCGCAGAGCGACAAGCTTGTCCCAGGCCTTGCCCTCGCTCAGCACCATCAAGGCCTGTTCAGCAGCAGCTTTGAGATCGGTTTGCAGACCTGCTGCCCAGAGCACCAAGGCTGTGTTGAAGGCCACGACCTCGGTCTGCGCCTGCGAACCCTGCCCCTGAAGAACATTCCCGAGGATCTGCTGGTTCTTCGGGCAGTCACCGCCCCTCAGCAGATCGAGACCGGCACGGGTCAGGCCCAGATCTTCCGGGCAGACCTCCTGGCTGGTGATCTGCCCGGATTGGATCAGACGCAAGGCATTGGGTCCCTCCAAAGAAGCCTCATCGAGACCGCCAGCGCCATGAACCACCACAGCACGGCTCAAGCCCAATTGCTGAAGAGCTCCGGCCATCGGATCGAGAAGTTCCGGTCGGGCCACGCCGAGAACCTGCGCCTGGGGCTGCAGCGGATTGACCAGTGGCCCCAACAAATTGAAGACGGTGCGAACACCCAGACTGCGTCGCAGCGGAGCCAGATTCACCAGGGCGGGGTGCCAGGCCGGAGCGAACAAAAAGGTGACGCCTGTTCCGGACACCGCCTGCACCACCTTGTTCAACGGTGCCTTGAGGTTGAGACCGAGGCCCTCCAGAACATCGGCTGAGCCCACCTTGCCGCTGGCGCTGCGGTTGCCGTGCTTGGCCACATTGACCCCACAGGCTGCAGCCGTGAAGGCAACAGCGGTTGAGATGTTGAACGTGTCTGCCCCGTCACCACCGGTGCCGCAGGTATCGACCATGGCCAGATCAGGCCGGGCGCAAGGCAGTGGGCAGGCATCACGCAAGACAGCCGCCATGGCCGCAAGCTCATCGGCCACCATCCCCTTGGCCCTCAGACCAGCAAGAAACGCTCCGGTCTGCACTGGCTCAAGCTCCTCGGCGAGCCAGGCACGCATCAAGGCAGTGGCCTCATCGGAGGAAAGGTTGTTGCCCTGCAGCAGGTGGTCCAAACGGGCGGACCAGGAACGCGTGTCTGAGGACATGGAGGGGAAGCTGGCAGTAAAAAACCCGGGGTGCGAGGCACGCCGGGCCAGGTGATGGGGACAACTCCACTATCCCTCAGATGTACAGCGAACGACCAGCGGCTGAAGTCGGATGCCTAGGTTGGCGAGCCAACGGGACCCACGAGCTCGCATGGCCGCCCTTCGTCTCGACCTGATCGGCCGCTACCTGCGCCCCCATCGGCGCACGGTTCTCCTGGGTGCCATCGCCCTGGTGTTGGTCAACGTCCTGCGGGTGACGATCCCGATGGAGGTGCGCAGCGTCGTGGATGAGCTGCAGGAGGGATTCAGTTACGCCGGAGTCTTGCGCCAGGCGGGCTGGGTTGTGCTCCTCGCCAGCACCATGGGGGTGATCCGACTGGCCTCGCGCCAACTCATCTTCGGGGTGGGTCGGCAGGTGGAAGTGGACCTGCGGCAGCGCCTGTTCGAGCACATGCTCCGCCAGGAACCCGATTGGATTCAGAGCAAGGGCAGCGGTGAGGTGATCAGTCGCGCCACCAGCGATGTGGAGAACATCCGACGCCTGCTCGGATTCGCGATCCTCAGCCTGACCAACACGCTGCTGGCCTATGCACTGACGCTTCCAGCGATGTTGGCCATCGATCCTTGGCTGACCCTGGCTGCCGTTGGGCTCTACCCCGTGATGCTCAGCACAGTGCGGCTGTTCGGCGGGCGGATGATGCGTCAAAAGCGCGCCCAACAGGAAGAACTCTCTGCGCTCAGCAACCTGATTCAGGAGGATCTGTCGGGAATCGGGGCCATCAAGATCTACGGCCAGGAAGGGGCGGAACAGGAGGCCTTTTCCACACGCAACCGCCGCTACCGAGACAGTGCCATTCGGTTGGCGAGAACACAGAGCACCCTGTTCCCTCTGCTGCAGGGCATTTCATCCCTGTCTGTTCTTCTGTTATTAGCGATCGGCAGCGGACAACTCGAAGCCGGTCGCCTGAGCATCGGGGGACTGGTGGCCCTGATCCTTTATGTGGAGCAACTTGTTTTCCCAACGGCACTGCTGGGCTTCACGCTCAACACCTTCCAGACCGGACAGGTGAGCCTCGAGCGGGTGGAGGAACTGCTGCAGCGTGAGCCGGAGATCAAAGATCCAGATCCCTGCAAAGCTCGCCCCCATCCCACGGACCAACGCAGGGGTCGATTTGAAGCGCGCGACTTGACCGTGCACTACCAGGGTGCTGAGAACAACACCCTCAATGGCCTGAACTTCTGCATCGAACCGGGAGAGCTGGTGGCCGTTGTTGGCGCCGTGGGCTGTGGCAAGACCACCCTGGCTCGTGCCTTCGGTCGCATGGTGCCCCTGGGGGCCGGACAACTGTTCCTTGATGGTGTGGATGTCACCCAGATGCCACTCAAAGAGCTGCGTCGTGATGTGGCGATCGTTCCCCAGGAGGGTTTTCTGTTCACCAGCACCCTGGCGGACAACCTGCGTTATGGCGAGCCTGAAGCCAGTGATCAGCGCGTTGAGCGCGCGGCCGAGCAAGCCCGCCTGGCTGATGACGTGAAGGGATTCCCCGATGGTTTCGGGACCGTTGTTGGGGAGCGGGGCATCACGTTGAGCGGTGGTCAACGGCAACGCACGGCACTCGGACGGGCCTTGCTGATGTCGGCACCGGTGTTAGTCCTCGACGACGCTCTGGCGAGTGTCGACAACAACACTGCCGCAGCAATCCTGGATTCGATCCGAGCTCAGGACGATCGGACGATCGTGATGATCAGCCATCAACTTTCAGCGGCCGCAGCCTGTGATCGCATTCTTGTGATGGAAAACGGACGCATTGTTCAGCAAGGACACCACAGCGCCTTGATTCAGCAGACGGGGATTTACAAACGACTTTGGGAGCGACAGCAGGCGTCTCAACAGCTGGATGCCTTGGCTTCCTGAAGAATCTCAGGGCTGTTTCTGACAATCCATGCGTCCGTGGCTTAGCTAAGGAAGTAACGACTTGTCCCATGACCAGCGGATCCCCCTTCGCGGTGCGCTGCACGCTCACCTTTGGAGATATCTACGGACAAGTGCTGGCCTGGATGGCCGTGATTTTTGTGAGCCTGGCCGCTGGCCTCGCCCTGATGGGATCGTCGCGTCCGCTGTTTGCACTTGTAGGGGTTGGGCTGATTTTGGTGCTCAGCCTGCCCTTTCTCCTGTTTGCGTTTGTCACCACGTTGTTGAACCATATCCAGCTGGAACCACAAACAACAACATCCAACGGCTGAAAATAACGTCAACCATGCCAAGAGGGGAGATCATTCACTCTCTTGGATGAGCACATTTAAGCGCTGAAAATTTTCAGACCAATCCGAATCGGATGAGTCGCGTCGTGCGCGAGCTTTAACCGTGATGCGCACCTGCAACGGGGATGTGAATCAGCTGCCTAAGCTCAACCCACTGACGACATCAACATGCTGCCCTCCTGGCTGTCTTCCCGTGGCGGCGCTGAAGCATCTGCACCAGCAACGCACGCTGTTTTGGGGACGCCACTGAATGCGCCATTGATGGCGGACCAAGAGGAAGCGATCTTTGCCTGTGGATGCTTCTGGGGAGCAGAAAAGGGCTTTTGGCGACTGCCGGGGGTGGTGAGCACATCCGTGGGCTATGCGGGGGGGCAAACCGAGCACCCCAGCTACAACCAGGTTTGTTCCGGCAGAACAGGTCACACGGAAGTGGTGCGTGTGGTGTGGAGTCGCCCCGCGCTCGACTTCAGCGACCTGCTGAAGCTGTTCTGGGAATGCCACGATCCCACCCAGGGCAACCGGCAGGGCAACGACACCGGAAGCCAGTACCGATCAGCGATTTACACGTTCAATCCGGAACATCTGCAACTGGCCTTGGCCAGCCGAGACGCCTATCAATCCGCCCTCTCAGCCAAGGGCTATGGCGCCATCACTACCGAAATCCTGGCGGATCAGACTTTCTATTTCGCCGAGGACTATCACCAGCAATACCTCGCCAAACCAGGCAGCCGCCCCTACTGCTCCGCGATGCCAACTCAGACGTTGCTCGGCAACTTCGAAGGGTCCAATTACAAGCTCCCGAAGCAGGTCTGGGCCAAGTACGACTGGTCCATCCAACACTGCATCCTCCGCTCAGACAACACCCCCATTCAGCTCAGCGCCTAAATGATGCAATCAGAAGGATTCAAATAACAACGTCACCAGAGAGAGAGCAAGGGCGACAATCAGAAGCGTTGCTTTCTTGGGTTTCTTCTTGGTTGCCATGAACTCAACCAGCGATGGAGCCAGAGAACAGGGTGAACAGCAGGAGAGAGGCCCAGACAGCAATCAGCAGGGTCTTTGGAGTGGGCTTCTGATGAGTCCTATCGAGGGGCATGGAAGGTGATTCCGGCGTCTTCACAAGAAGTTTTTTCTATCACCCATGGAGGGTGAAGAAGGTCCAGCAGGACAACCTGTTCCATGCCAGTTCGACGTCAGGCTGATCACCACCCCCGTTGATTCGGCCAGAATGGGGTTGACCACGAACCATGTCATGCCCGAGCCCTGGTCTGATCGGCAGGTGATCCTGGCCATCGCCTTGACCTTGATCTTGGTTCTCGGCCTGATCCTCGGCAGTGTGTCCCAAAACCGAAAGCAGCAGGCACCGATGCTTTGGCGGGAGACGCCTCCGCCCAAAGCAACACCATTGGCAATCTGACCACCAGGCCACAGGCACGCTGCCTCTTGGTGCGATCGTGGGTGGATAAGGACCCCTCCGTTCTGCAGTGAGTGAACGGCCTGATCCATCCGAGCAGCGACAACTCCATCCCCTGCCGAGGGGGCTGGTTGAGCTTTATGGCTTGATTGCCGTTCTGGTGGTGCTGATCCCTGAATGGTTGGCGGATGGAACCCTGAATCTGGGCCAGGCCAAAGGCCCAGCAACCCTGCCCATGCGCTCCAGAGCCTGGCGCAGCCTGCCCGAGCTGCGCTTGGCAGCAATGTCCCTGGCCGAGCTCCGGCAGGCCGCCGCAGAGCTACGGATGTATCAGTACGGATCAGCAACGAGAGACCAGCTCACCACTCGGTTGCTCAGGCGACTCAGACGCCGGAATGCACTGTGATAACTTAAATCTGACGGGGCGTGGCGCAGCTTGGTAGCGCACCACTTTGGGGTAGTGGGGGTCGTGGGTTCAAATCCCGCCGCTCCGATTCAACCGTCTTGTTTCCCCACCTGAACATCAACACTTCAGGGTTTGAGCCGGCAGTTACGCCGGCTCTTTTTTTGTGCTTTCAGCGGCGGCCGCTGCCGGTCACCACCAGATGCCTGGAGGCATCAATCTGAAGCCAGCCTTCATCCCGCAACTGCCCCAACACGCGGGTCACGGTCACCCGTGTGGTGCTGAGGGCGCTGGCGATCTCCTGATGGGTCAGGCGCAGGTTGAGCCGCAGTCCGGCATCACAGGGGTCGCCAAAGTCCTTGGCGAGCAGTTCCAGAAAACCCCGAACCCGCTCTTCAACCCGCCGCAGTCCCAGCAGGGCAAGGAGCGACTCCGCCTGGCGGTAGCGGGCGGCCATGGCCTTGGCCAAGCCGAGCGCCAACTGAGGAGACTGCTCCAGCTCCGCCAAATTGCAGCAGAGCAGATCGCAATCGGTGAGCGCTACAGCCTCGTAAGCCTCCACATTGGTGAAAGCCGCACCGAAGGGTTCATTGGGGCCCACAAGGCCAAGCACCAGTTCATCGCCATGCACCGACAGCGCCCCCAGCTTCACCATGCCGCGCACCACAAACCAAACACTGTTCTTCAGCAGGGGAACAAAACTTCCTGACGTGACATGAACAACATTGCGATTGTCGTAGCTGCTTTCAAGAAACGCCTTGAAACCCAGAGCTGTTGAACTCAGATCAGCGGACGGAGTGGCAAGCATTTGGAATTCCATGAATCCAAGAAAACTGTATTGAGGACAACATCGATTCCCAACAAAGAGCCGGGAGAGGTTCGGGGGAGATTCGGTTAAGAAGGCTCGAACACTGATCTCAATTCGAATCATTCAGTGCATAAAAAAAGGGCCCCGAGGGGGCCCCATTGATGTTTGGCTTATAAAACCAATTCAAGACAAGATCACTGACCGATCTTTTTCACAGCAGCCTTGGACTTGGCCAGGATGTCGCCCTTGAGGGGAACGAAGCCCAGGGAAGGAGCTTTGTTCTGAGCCGCATCGCTCAGCATGTAGTTGAAGGCGTCCTGCACAATCTTGGCGTTGGCACCGTTGCCGGTTTTGTAAGCCAGAACCCAGGTGAGGGTTGCGATGGGGTAGGCACCCTTGGCGGTGGGGTTGGGGTTCTTGCCAGCCAGGTCCTTGTCCAGGCTGATGCCGTTGAGGGCCTTGGCACCGGCAGCCACAGAGGGCTTCAGGAACTCACCGGACTTGTTCTGGAGAGCGGCGGCAACCACCTTGCCCTTGATGTACGACTGGTTCACGTAACCAATCGCGCCTTCGCGGTTCTGGATCAGGCCAGCCACACCGGAGTTGCCCTTGGCGCCAACGCCAGCGGGCCACTTCACCGATTTACCGGTGCCGAGGGTCCAGGTCTTGGAGAAGGCCTGCATGGAGTTGGTGAAGGCCTTGGTGGTGCCAGAGCCATCAGAGCGGTGCACCCAAGTGAGGGTGCCGGGCTTGCAGCCCAGCTCCTTCCAATCCTTGATCATGCCCATGGCAACCTTCACGGCCTGCTCTTGGGTGAGCTTCAGGTTGCAGCCGGGCTTGTTGTAACCAAAGGCGATGGTGCCACCCACCATCGGGATCTGAACCACACCACGGCCAACCTTGGCCATGTCCGCCTTCTTCATCGGATCATCCGATGCACCGAAGTTCACGGTCTGGTCGATGAAGGCTTTACGGCCGGAACCGGAACCA
>JADHMX010000005.1 GCA_016779825.1 Synechococcus sp. BS301-5m-G53
CGCAAGGTCTGATCCGCCTCCAACACGCGGAAGCGTTTGCCCGCCGTGGCCTCCACCTTCAAGTCCCGCAGCACGTTCTGCAACTGCAGCATCTGGGTCTGACTGCGGTTGGCACCGAGTCCGAACCAGCCGATCAACATCAAAAGGATCCCGTTGAGCCCCCAGCCCTGCCAGAGCAGAACACCGCCCATCAGGATCATCAGCATCGACAAGGCGCGACCGGACGCCGACGCCACCTGAACGCCCTTCTGCTGGCTACCGCTCACCTGCCAAACCAAGGCCTTGAGAATCAGCCCACCATCGAGGGGCAGCCCGGGCAAGAGATTGAACAAGCCGAGCATCAAGTTGAGCAAACCCACCTGGCTCAACAGCTGTGTGGCCAGGGGCTGGCTTTCAGACAGCGCTGCAGCCCCCACCAGCATCCCGAAGGCCAGCAACAAACTGACGATCGGGCCAGCCGCCGCAATGCGCAGATTGCCCATGGCGGTAGGGCATTCCTTCTCCACCCGGGCGATGCCACCCAGATGAAACAGAGTGATGCTCAACACCTTCACCCCTTCACGCAGCGCCATCAGGGCATGGCCCAACTCATGCAGCAGCACGGAGCTGAACAGCAGCAAAGTGGTCAATAACCCCAGCCCCCAACTCACCGTTACCGAGGCCGTCGTCGCATAGCGGGATTGGAACAACGTGGTGAAGATCGCCACGGCAAACAACCAACTGGGCTGGAGCCGCAGGGGAATTCCACCGATCTTGAGCAGCTGCCAGCCCTCTCCCACCGCCAATCCCGTCGTGCGCCGCTAATGCGGACTGTCATCCACGATCCTAGGGAGAGCAATCCATCCAGCCCTTGCGTGATCCCCGCCCCACTCCAGACCTCAAGATCTGCGGGATCACCGACCTCGATCAGGCCCTTGCCATCGCCAGGATGGGCGTGCGGGCGATTGGTGTGATCGGCGTTCCAGACACCCCGCGCTACGTCGAGCCACCCCAGCGCAGGGCCTTGTTCCATACGCTGGAAGAGCAGCACCCCCAACTGCATCGCGTTTGGGTGGTGGCCGATCCCAGCGATGCCGCCCTCGAGGAGGCGCTCAACGGTGCCGGGCAACCCTCCGTGGTGCAGCTGCACGGCAGCGAGTCAGACGAACGCTGCCAACGCTTGAAACAGCGTTACCCCCGGCAGCAGTGGTGGAAAGCGTTGCGGGTGCGCGAACCCGAAGATCTCAAGCGGCTCGAGCAGTACGCGCCCCATGTGGATGCCCTGCTCCTCGATGCCTGGAGCGCTGATCAATTGGGCGGCACAGGGCACAGGATCCCTCTTGATTGGCTCGGTGAGACCCAGCTATCGGTGCCTTGGTGGCTGGCGGGGGGAGTGAGTGCGGAATGGGTTCCAGAACTGCTTAGCCGCGTCACGCCACAAGGGCTCGATGCCTCCAGTCGGCTGGAGGAACGTCCGGGATGGAAAAACCTCGACAAGGTCCAAGCCCTTGTCGAGGCCGTGAAACAGGATTAAGTCGAGATTGATCAGGTGCTGAGCAGCGCTTCCTGCTGACGCACCAGCTCAAAGAACTCCTGCTTGAGGCTGGGGTCGTGACGGAAATCACCGCGCACCACGGAGTTCACCATGCTGGTTTGGGGCTCCTTCACGCCACGCCACTTCATGCAGTAGTGCTGCGCCTTGATGATGATGCCAAGACCCTGAGGCTCACAGAGCTTCTCGATTTCGTCGGCAAGGATCATCACAGCCTCCTCCTGGATGTGGGGGCGGGAGAAGACCCAGTCAGCTACACGGGTGAATTTGGAGAGGCCAATCACCCTGGCACCAGGCTTGATCCCGATCCAGCAGTTGCCCATGATCGGCACCAGGTGGTGTGAACAGGCGGAACGCACCGTGATCGGTCCAACGGTGTAGATCTCATCCAGCTGCTTCACGTTGGGGAAGCTGGCCACTTTGGGTTGCTGGTGATAACGCCCCTTGAACACTTCCTGCAGATACATCTTGGCGACCCGCTCCGCCGTCTCATGAGTGTTGTGATCGTTATCGATGTCAATCACCAGGCTGCGCAGCAGGTCGCGAACCTTGTCAGCGACCTCCACCTGCAACTGTTCAAGTTCACCGGGATTGAGGTGATCAGCAATGTTGTCGTTGGCCAGGAAGGAAACGCCAGATTCGATCAAACGTTCACGAATTCGGGCTGAAACCTGGGGATTCAAGAGCTTTGTTCCATTGCCGTTGGCGACGCCGTTGGAAACGAAAGGGACTGTGGAGGTCATGGTGTTCGTTCAAAAGGCGCCGGCGGCCGGCATAAGGGTGAGGTCTTCGATCAACTGGTTGCTGGGTTGCAACGCCAGATTCGCCAGTGTTTCTGCCACCTGATCGACAGAGAGCATGGCACGACGATCGAAATCGCTTTGTACGGTTTCCGCGTCCCACAGTGGTGTGTTCACGGCCCCAAGAGTGAGGGTGCAGGCACGAATGCCATGGCCCCGCTCCTCTTCAGCCAGACAACGGGTGAAGCTGGCCAAGGCAGCTTTGCTGACGCAATACGCACCCCATTGAGGGAAGGCATTGCGGGCGGCGTGGCTGCTGATGTTGATCACCAGTCCGCCGTTCTCACGCATGGAGGGAACAACAGCAGAACAAACCTGCATCACGCTGGTGAGATTTAGCTGTAGCAGCCATTGCCAACGCTCGATCGGCATGGCCAATAGATCGCCGGTGTAAGCAGCGCCCGCGTTGTTGATCAACACTGAAGGCGTCTCACCCTGCTGCAACAAGCCAGCCATCGCAGCAGCGATGCCATCAGATTGAGTCAGGTCGATGGCGGCTGTTGCCACAGAGACCCCTTTGGAGCTGAGCTGAGCAGCCAGCTGCTCCAATTGATCAGCACTACGTGCCGTGAGCAGCAGATTCCAGCCCTGTTGAGCCAGAAGCTCAGCAGTGCGGCGTCCTATGCCTCGGCTCGCACCTGTGATTAGAGCCGTTGGCAAAAACCGTTAGCAAACCACAACACTTTAAGCCGCTTTCTCCACATCCTGTGACGTTTCTTCGATGAAACGGCCCATTGCCCTGAATTTGGAGTACCTAGCCTCACGCAATTGCTGTTCCGAAAGGCTCAGCAATTGGTCCAGATGACGCTCGATCGCCGCTCGCAGGATTTCTCCGGCTTCCAGTGGCGCCCAGTTATTGCCACCGGAAGGCTCTTCAAGCACTTCATCCACCACCCCGAGCTCCAGCAAATCGCGACCTGTGATCCGCAAGGCTGCCGCTGCATCCGGCGCCTTGGCCGCGTCACGCCAAAGGATGGAAGCACAGGCTTCAGGGCTGGCCACGGTGTAAACACTGTGCTCGAACATCAGCAACCGGTCTGCAACGCCAATGCCTAAGGCACCGCCGGAACCGCCTTCACCAATCACGGTGGCGATCACTGGAACACGCAAGCGGAACATCTCCCGCAGGTTGACGGCGATCGCTTCACCCTGGCCTTGCTCCTCAGCCTCAAGGCCGGCATAGGCACCGGGGGTATCGATGAACGTGAGAATCGGCAAGCGGAAGCGATCGGCATGGTCCATCAACCGCATGGCTTTGCGGTAACCGCCCGGGGCGGCCATCCCGAAATTACGGGCGACATTTTCTTTGGTGTCGCGGCCCTTCTGATGGCCAATCAACATCACCGCGCGATTCCCCACCCGTCCGACGCCACCAATCAAGGCCTGATCGTCGTTGCCGCGACGGTCTCCATGCAGTTCCACCCAGTCGTCACAAAACATCTGGATGAAATCCAGCGTGCTGGGACGCTGCGGGTGGCGGGCGACCTGAATCTTCTGAGCAGGCGTCAGCCCCTGAAAGATCTCCTGACGGCGACGGGCAGCGAGGCTCTCCAGCTGCTGCAACTGCTGCGAGACATCAACTTCAGAATCCCTGGCCAGCTGGCGGATTTGCTCAATCTGCTGCTCCAGCTCGACGAGCGGCTTTTCAAACTCAAGCAGGGGACGACGGGGCATAGCTCTGGCTCTCCGGAGGTCAGGCGGCAGTGGCCTGCAGGTTGGGATGGAGGTTCAGGGTGCTGAACCCATGGCGGACCGATGCCGCACCGATGAAATCCATCTTCTCGAGGGTGATGTTGTTGCGCCCCCAGCTGAAGTTGGTGTGGCAGCGTTCAAACTCGAGCAGCATCGCTTCAGCGAAGCAGGCAAACATCTGGCGCTGGGGTCGCTCCATTTCGGCGATGGCCATCATCGACCAGCCGATGTCGCGGCAGAACTCAACGATTCCACCCTTGAGAACGTGGATGCCACCACCAGCAACCTTGGAATCGAGATTCTTGGGGTAGCCCCCATCAATCATCAAGCAAGGCTTCTTCAAGCTGTTGTGGTCGATCTCAAGGGTGCGGGGCATGCTCGCCACCCACACGACCACATCAGCCTCGGGCAAAGCCTGATCGAGCGGCAGGATCCGTCCACCTCCCAGTTCTTGCTGAAGATCAAGCAGCGGCTGCTGCTGACGGGCCACCAGCAGAAGCTCAGCGACTCCAGTGCGTGCCTGCAGCCAACGACAGACCGCGGAGCCGATGTCGCCGGTCGCTCCAACGACGGCCACCTTGGCTTTGCTGAGATCAATACCGAGGGTGGGAGCGTTGTTCTCAACCTGACGACAGATCACCCAGGCCGTATGGGTGTTTCCGGTGGTGAACCGCTGCCAATCCAGGGTGGTGCTCCGCACCGTCTGGTGCTGCAGCAGGTTGAAATTCTCGAAGATGATCGAGGTGAAGCCGCCAAGGGCGGTGATGTTGATGCCCTTTTTCTGGGCAAGTTCCATGGCATTGAGCACCTTGCGCCGCGCCGTCTTGAATCGGCTCAGCATTTCTGGCACAAAGCACGAGTCGATGTAGGCACCCTCGATGGTGGTGCCAACAGGACTGGTGACTTCGACGTGCTCAACGAGCTGGGGAGGTGCGCTGCACCACACATCGAGATCACCATCAGCGATGTGATCGAACCCGAGTTCCATTGCCTTGCGGCGAGCGGCCTCAAAACTCGTTGAATGTCCGATCAGACCAAACATGTCTTACCGCTGACGTCTCAAAGAACACCTTGAAGGACCATGCTCCCATGGCAACCGGTATCGACAGCAACGTGCCTGTCGATAAACCGGCGATGGATTAAGCCCTGAAACGGGTCAAACAGCAAGCGCTGCTGCGGCCATGCGAGCGATATCTCGGGAGGTGAAGCCGATTTCACCCAAAGCTTCCTGATAAGCGATCAGGAAGTCTTCGATCAGGTCTTCCTTCTCCATATGGAGGACGGCAGCATCAGCAGCCACGTCTTCCAGCATCGAGCGGATGAGGGGAAGGTTGGCTTTATTGGCCTCGAACAGCTCGTCCTTGCTGGCTTCGAAGTTGGCTTTCAGCCATTCCTGGCCGTAGTTCAAGTGGGTGTACTCATCCTTCACCACACCCTCTGTGATCTTGCGGGCGAAGGGATCGGCAACAGGGATGTAGATGTGATATGCCGAAATGGCAAATGCTTCGATCAACAGAGCCTGAATCAACAGACAAGTAACAACCTTGCCCTCCTTGAGAGCGGCCTGAAAATTGTCGTGAAGCGGCTCAAAGAACTTTTTGGCGAAGGGCAGGTCGGCTTCAACACCAAGGTTGCGACCGCAGGAGGTGAAGCCCTTCATGTGCTTCATCTCCATCCGTGCCAGACGCTTTAACTCCTCGGCCTGATCGGGGATCAGGGTGCCCAAAGAGATGTAGTTGTCATGGGCTTCCTGTTCTCCCTCGATCACGATGGCGTTGATCCGGCTGTAGGCGTCTTTGTAGGCCTCAGTTGTGAAATCGGGCAGTGCGTCCTGGCCCTCCAGCACGGGTGCTTCAGGTGCATTGAGGGTCGTCATAGGACGCTGTCCACCACATTCAGTGGGACCGACAATAACCAGTGCCCCAGGAGTTGGGGACACATGCGTCCAAGGTTCAGGACCTGCGGGCGCCTATGAGGGTTTGGGGAGAAGGCTTTGGGTAGGTGGCCAGTGACTGGCCAATAGGGCCTGAAAACGTGCCTGCCAGTGGCTTACCAGCCGTTCTTCCAAGCGATTGCCCAGATCGACCGATGCCTGGCGCGCATCTCCGATCACGCCCGTTGCACTGAGGTCGTCGGCGAGCCATGCGCAGGGCGCCGCTCCTTCGAGGCTCCACCCCTCCGGCGGTTCCTGATCGGAACCCGGAGTTGGACGTCCATCCACGGGGCGGGCCGATCCAACCAGTTCTGGGGCCATCTTCAGCATCAAGCTGGTCTCGGCTTGGCCGGCATGAAGACCATGGAGCAATTCCTGGTTGGGCAGCAGATCAGCCAACCCGTCGACGCCACTCCAGAGGAAACACGGCAGCACGGCCAGCGAAGGGCAGCGAGCCCGCAGCTGTCGGGCCGCCACCTGCAGCAAACCGATCTGGCCGCCATGGGCGTTGAACAGAACAAGGCGCTGCACCCCCATCGCCGCCAACTGCGTGCCCACCTGTTCGACCAAGTCCAAAAGCAGAGAGGCCGAAATGCTGAGGGTGCCCGGGAAGTTCTGGTGCTCAGGCGAAAAACCGATGGCTTGACACGGCAATCGCCATACCGGCAGAGCTGGATCAAGGCCAGAAAGCACCAAATCGAGGATGCCGTCAGCAAACACAGCGTCCGTCGACAACGGCAGCTGAGGGCCGTGTTGCTCACAGGCTCCAAACGGCCAAATCACCGTCGCACCAGCCCTGGAGGCCGCTTGGCCGGCCTCGGGCCATGTCAGGTGATCAAATCGCTTGCGGAGCTGGTCCATGGAGTTGCACAGGCAAGGGGCTGCTGATCCCAGCCCAGCCTGTCAAAATGAGCGATCGACAAGCACCATGGTCCATGCCCGCAGCCGGCAGTCCGCAGCCCAACCGCCCCAAGGCACCGAAGCCGGCAGCGACGAAACCGCTGCAGGTGATGCAGATCAATCGCCGCGAAGAGCAGGAGAAGCTGGAGCGGGAAGCGGCTGAAGCACGGGCAGCTGCCGAGGCTGCCGCAGAGAAGGCACGCATCCTTGAGGAACGGGCGGGTCTCGCCACCCCTCCGCGACAGGTCCAGCAGGAAACCGCCTCGTCTCCAGGAACGGATGACGACGCTCTGTTCGACATGGGCGGCATGGAAGGCATGACCATGGCCGACCTGATGGGTGCGCCGGATCAGCGACCCAGGAAGGAGCAGAGCAACCAACCGCGCAGCGTGGACGACTTCGATTTCGATGAAGAAGCCTTCCTCGCCGCCCTGGACGAGAACGCTCCGGTTGGCACCACCGGTGAGGTGATCAAGGGCACGGTGATCGGCATCGAAAGCGATGGCGTGTATGTGGACATCGGCGGCAAAGCCCCCGGTTACATGCCCAAGAGCGAAGCGGGCCTGGGTGTTGTGACCAACTTTCGAGAGCGCTTCCCCAAGGGCCTGGAAGTGGAAGTTCTGGTGACCCGTGAGCAGAACGCTGATGGGATGGTCACGATCAGTTGTCGGGCACTGGAGCTGCGCAAGAGCTGGGACCGGGTCAAGGAGCTGGAGAAGCAAGGGAAGGTTGTTCAGGTCATCGTCAATGGCTTCAACCGCGGTGGTGTCACCTGCGATCTCGAAGGGCTGCGCGGCTTCATTCCCCGCTCACAGCTTCAAAACGGTGAAAACCACCAAGAGCTGGTGGGCAAGACCCTGGGCGTGGCCTTCATCGAGGTCAATTCCGAGACCCGCAAGCTTGTGCTGTCCGAGAAACGAGCCACCGTCGCCGAACGCTTCCAGGATCTGGAAGTGGGCCAGCTGGTGGAAGGCCAGGTGGCAGCGGTGAAGCCCTATGGCCTGTTCATCGATCTAGGCGGCATCAGTGGACTGCTGCACCAATCAGCGATCACCAACGGCAGCCTGCGCTCGATTCGTGAGGTGTTCGATCAGGGTGACCGCGTCTCGGCCCTGATCACCGAACTGGATCCGGGGCGTGGACGCATCGGCCTCAACACAGCCCTGCTGGAAGGCCCCCCGGGGGAGCTGCTGATCGAAAAAGACAAAGTGATGGCTGAAGCCGCCGATCGCGCCAGCCGGGCCCAGAACACGCTGAAACAGCAGGAGCAATCCGCCGGATGAGCACTGCTGCCCTGACAGCCGCCGAAGACTGGGAACTCGACTTCTACTCGCGACCAATTCTTGAGGCCGATGGCCGCAAACGTTGGGAACTGCTGATCACCTCCACCCCGGCCGCAACTGGCGATGCAGAGCCATTTCGCTTTGCCAAGGTGTGCCCCTCTGGTGAGGTGAATTCACTCTGGTTGAGCCAAGCCCTGGCGGAAGCCAAGGAGGTATCCGCCAGTGGGGGATGGGGATCCCCCGTGCGTTTGCGCTGCTGGCGCAGTTCCATGCGCACCATGGTTCAGCGCGCCGCAGCCGAACAAGATCTTGAGGTGATTCCCAGTCGCCGCACCTTCGCGCTACTCGACTGGCTGCAACAGCGCGAACGGGAGGTCTATCCGCAGGAGGAGGGGTTCATGGCAGGACCACTCGCCCCGCCGCCGGCCCCCGTTCCAACGCCACCGGTCCCCCTGCCGGAGGAGGTTCAAGGGGATGCCTGGAGCTGGGCCGCTTTGCCAGCGAGCCTTCTCTCGGAGGCATGGGAGTGGCCGATGAGCTTCAGCGGGCTTTTGCCAGTTCCGGAGGGCATCGATCCGGAGGCCTCCGTGCCGGGCCTGCGCCTGTTCAGCCAGAGCCGCTCCCTCGCCATGGCGGGCTGGTTGGGCGGTCTTGAGCCCGTTCGGCTGATTGTTGAAGACCGGCAGCTGGTGCTGGAGGCCGGTCAGGATGATCGCTGGCTAGTGAGCGACCTGGAACCAACGGTCGCTGCTGAAATCGCCGAAGCCCTGACGACCTCACAGCAGCAGGTGCGCGGCCTTCAATTCATCGCTATCCAGTCGAGCCCCGAAGAACAGACCTTCGGCGGCTTCTGGATGCTGCGGGACATCCCCATGGCCTGATCGAAGGGCTGATGAAAGACGGGCCGTTTGATCGACCAGACAGCCGCTTCAACACGTTGAAGGGCTGGACCTGGATCGGTTGTTACGGGGGCTATTACCTCCAGAGCGATCTTCTCCATGAGCAGGGCTTCGAGCACGGCTTCTTCACCCGGCTCTGGCACGGCCGTGGTCCTGATGAACTGGCGGGGTATGTCAGCGCCGGCATCAGCGTCCACCGGCCCCAGCAGATCCACAGTGGGATCGTGCTGGACGCAAGCGACGCCCGTAAGGATCCCTGGCCTGAAGCCGATGGCCTGGTGAGTGATCGTGGGGGCCAGAGCCTCTGGGTGTGCGGCGCTGACTGCACCCCGGTTCTGATCGCGGATCCCGGCACCGGGCATGCCGCGGCCTGTCATGCCGGTTGGCGTGGGGTGGCGGCTGGAATCCTGATCACAGCCCTGGATCGGTTGGTGGAGCGAGGTGCCCGGCGGGAAGATCTGGTCGTTGCCCTGGGCCCGGCCGTCAGCGGCCCCTGTTACCAGGTTGGCGACGAGGTGGTGGAGGCCGTCAGTGCCGCGGTCCCCAACGAGGTTTCGTTATCCGAGACCGGGGCCCTGCTGCCGGATGAGCAACCGGGGCGGCATCGCCTCGACATTCGAACTGCCGCCAGAGTGCAGCTCCAAGGCGCGGGAATCCCCAGCGAACGGATCGCCCACTGCCCGCTGTGCACCGTCAGCGAACCCGAGCTGTTCCACTCCTGGCGACGGGATCAGGTAAAAGCCGTGCAGTGGAGCGGGGTCGTGGCTCAGGCCACAACTTGAGCCACTTCAATCACAGCTCCATGACAAAAGCTGAGAACTACTCAAATCCGAGCCAATTTGAAGACAGCCTTTGAACTTTCCCAATGTTCCAATCAATCCTTCGCCTGGGACTGGTGAGCGCAGTGTCTCTCACGCCACTCCTGACCTGTGCAACCTCTGCTGATGCCAAGCCAGCGGTGATGTCAGAAACCATTCGTGTAAGCGAGGTGAAAGCTGCCCAGGACGCTTGGTGTGATGCGCTCATCAACATCAGCAAAACCCATGCTGAGGGCGGTTTGGCTAAATCCAAACCCCTGGCCGGCGACGTGATCGATGCGGCCTACGGCTACCAGTTCGGCCCTGTTGCCTTCAAGCCCACCTGGGCCAAAGGGGACGTGACCTTCCGCGACACTCGCGCTGGTGCTGTGTCCTATTTCGTTGGAGACGATCCCAGCTTTGCCGACCCCGGCTTTGCCATTGGAACCCCCGGCGCGAAGCGCAGCCCCTGGGTGAAATGCGAACCCGAGATTTTCGTCATCCAAAGCTTCGGCAACACCGCCAATGCCATGGGCTGGGTGCACATTGAGGCGGCCGATGGCACCACCAGCAAGGTCGACAAGACCTTTGGCTACGTGAGGGATGACGCAGGTGCCCTGCGCATCGTCGTGCATCACTCCTCGACCCCCTTCGCTGGCTATTGATCACCGATAGGGCAAGGTCAAGGGGACGGGGAACTCGTCTGCAGGATTTGGATGGCCAATGCCTCAGCGGCACGAATGCCATCGATTCCAGCCGACAGGATGCCGCCGGCGTAGCCCGCCCCTTCACCGGCCGGCACCAGCCCCTTCACGTTGATCGATTCCAACGCCTCATCCCTGGGGATGCGCACGGGCGATGACGTGCGGGTTTCCACGCCGGTGAGCACCGCATCGGGGTGGTCGTAGCCCTTGAGCTTGCGGGCAAAGACCGGCAGCGCTTCGCGCAAGGCCTCAATGATGGGAGATGGAAGCAGCTCATCCAGATCGGCGGGATGTACCCCCGGTTGATAGGACGCTGCGATAGCGCCGAGACATGTGGACGGCCGGGCAGCAAGAAAGTCCTCCAACCTCTGCGCCGGTGCGGCATAACTGCTGCCCCCAAGTCTGAAAGCGCGCTCCTCCAGATCCCGTTGCAGGCCAATCCCCGCTAAGGGATCCCCGGGGAAGCGTTCAAACGGGGCCAGATCGTCGGCGTCGAGAGCCACAACCAAGCCGCTGTTGGCGTTGCGCTCGTTGCGGGAATGCTGGCTCATGCCATTGGTCACCACCCGGCCTTCTTCCGAGGTGGCTCCCACCACAAATCCACCGGGGCACATGCAGAAGCTGTAAACGCAGCGGCCGTTCTCAGCGTGGTGCACCAGCTTGTACTCGGCCGCCCCGAGACGCGGATGGCCAGCCGCCTCTCCCCAGCGAGCTGCATCGATCAGGTGCTGCGGATGCTCAATCCGCACGCCCACGGAAAACGGTTTGCGCTGCAGCTGCACTCCGATCTCGTCCAGCATTTCAAAGCAGTCCCGCGCCGAATGACCGGGGGCCAACACCAGATAGCGACAGGAAATCTCCGTGCCATCAGCCAGTACCAATCCATCGAGTTGATGCGGCTTCTCACCGCGACTAGCGCTGAGCTGAAGGCGCGTGACCCGACTGTTGAAGCGCACCTCACCTCCCAGGGCTTCAATGCGAGCTCGCAAGCCACGGACGACCGTGGCGAGCTTGAACGTGCCGATGTGGGGTCGCTGCAGCGTGAGGATCTCTTCACTGGCACCACAGGCCACCAGCTCCTCCAACACCTTGCGGCCGTAGTGCTCGGGATCGCTCACCTGGCTGTAGAGCTTGCCGTCGGAGAAGGTGCCGGCTCCGCCCTCGCCGAATTGGGCATTGGATTCCGGATTGAAGGGGCTGGTGCCCCGCCAGAAACCAAAGGTGTCAGCTGTGCGTTGCTTGACGGCCTGACCCCGTTCCAGCAACAGCGGGCGAAAGCCCATCTGCGCCAACAGCAGAGCAGCGAAATAACCGCAGGGACCTGCCCCCACCACCACAGGCCGATCGCCCACATCCAAGGGGAAGCCATCCGGCGCCTGGCCCACGGGCCGGTAGCGGGTGTCTGGGGCCAGACGCACCCTGGCTTTGTTACCGATCCGCCGCAACAGGGCGGCTTCACCCTTCACCTGCACGTCGACGCTGTAAATCAGCTGGATCCGGTCACGGCGCCGCGCATCAACACTGCGCTTCACCAGGGTCTGACCCACAAGACGATCCGCAGGGATCCTCAAACGCTTGAGCACCGCCTCATGCAGCGCTTCCTCCCCATGGTCCAGGGGCAGCTTCAGTTCACTCAGGCGCAGCATCTCGAGGTCGTGTCCCCTGACCTCATTCGATCAGACCGGCCATGGCCTGTCCGGACGGTGCCTGGCCAGCACGAAAGCGGGAATCACTGGCCACGGCCTGCAAGCGCAGGCGCTCACCGCTTCGACGCTGATCAAAGGCATCGCAAATCGGTACGGCCTCCTTCTGATCGGGATCCAACCAACCCATGGCATCGATGCTCCCGTCATCCGCCAGCGGCAACGGAGCTGCATCCGCCAGGGCCAACAGCCTCGCCGTATCGAAGCCGGCCCCAGCGAGCAAGGATGGAGCCTTGCCGGTCTGCTGCTGGAAGTCCTTTTGGAAGTCCGCCCAGGCATCACCACGAGCTGGGTGCTGCAACCCAAGCTGTTGCCACGGAACCGTGGGAGCATCCTGCAGACCTTCAGCTTCCGTGAGCCAGATCCAGTTCGGAGTTCGCGGTGCACCACCGCCAAAACGCCCCTGCTGCTGCTCTGCTCGCAGCTGTTGGGAGAGAGGACCGTCCGGAGCATCGGCCACCACAACGGTGGGAACCCACGACCAGGCCATGTCGTCCTTGAACCGTTGCAGACGCCCGTCGTTGCTGGGATCAACCCGCTGGACCGGCTCTGCTTCGTAGCTCTCAACAATGCCACCAGCGGCCTTGAACAGCTCGACAAAGGTGTTGGAGCTGGTGGACTCCAAAGCAGCGGGGTCTTCCACCACCATGGCCCGTCCCCAGCCGGCCTCCAAGGCCGCCGCCACCATCGCCTTCAGATCCTCCTGTTGGGAGGGAACGATCGGCCAGAGGCGTTCACGGCCTTTAAGGCCGCGCAGGGTGTCGAGCGACTGCCCGCGCTGATACGGCAGAAGCACAGTGAGATCCCGCTCGGCCGCGAGGGCAGCGAAGGCGCGCAGATCGGCAGACGGTGGAGCCACGAGCAGCTTGAGCTCGATGGAGGGCATCAAGTGCGGATCGGGCGCATCACCGGAGTTGATGCCATGCCACGCCACCAGCGGGAAGGGCTCTCCGCAGGCCTCGACCGAAGACTGGCCAAGACGAAAGCCCTGCAGGAAGTCTTGCCGCACTTGATTGTCGCGTTGCCCCATCGGCAACAGCACAGCCAACCGTGGGCGACTAACGCCACTCGCCACCATCGATTGACAGCCGATCAGCGTCGCTGCAACAACGCACCACGACAGCCAAGGCCAACCTCGCCACTCAGGCTTCGACATTGGATCGGAGAGGAGTAACCCGATCCCCGCAAATTAGGGAGAGCTCTTGGGCTCGTCTGGTTTTGTCACAGAGGTCTCAGACCCACCATCTGGCCCGCCGCCCAACTGAGACAACCAACCGGCCAAAAGCAATCCCGCACCGATTCCGATGGCCAGGGTGCGATTTTCAGCTGCGGCACCCTGCCCCCAGGCGGCTGTGGCCAGAAAGGCACCCCCAAGCAGCAGGCAGGGCACCAACACAATGCCCCGGGCAACTCGGTTATCAGCCATCGACCCCACAGCTGTTACTGGCCAAACCAGCGGCAATCAAGCCACTGCTGAGGTCACGCTCAGCACCGATTGGGGTCACCCGAGCCATCAGCTGCCCCTCGCTGGAGCCGACCGGCCGCAGATTGACCTTGCGCCGGCGCGGCAATTCCTGGCGCAGCCATGCTGTGGCCTCGGCTTCTTGGCTCGCCTCAACGGCAGAACAGGCGAGGGCAACGGTGTAAGTGCGGTTGTGATCTCCCACCTGCAGGAGTGTGCTGCTGCGCACCTGAAGCACCTCAGCAGCCTGCACCGGCACGGCCCAAAGCAGCAGCAGCAGGCCGATTAAGACAAATCGAATCAAGAGGTCGGAGCGTTGAGAACCGGCATTGGAGCCGGAAGGCCCACCATTTCAGCATTGCTTTTGCCCGGGGGAACCATCGGATAGCAGTTCTCACCACGGCGAACGTGGATGTCGATCAGCATCGGTCCGGGAGCCTTGAGCGCTGCCTCAAGATCAGAGCGCAACGACTCCCGCTCACGGATGTGCACGCCGTCCACACCGAAGGACCGGGCAAGAGCCACGAAGTCCGGCATGCCATTGAGCATGTCGGAAGCGGAGTAGCGCTCCTCGTAGAAACTCTCCTGCCACTGGCGCACCATGCCCTGCCAGTGGTTGTTGACGATCACCACCTTCACCGGCAGGCCATAGGCCGCGAGGGTTCCCAGCTCCTGAATGTTCATCAGGATGCTGGCGTCACCGGCAATGCACACCACCTGACGGTCGGGGCAAGCCACCTGGGCACCCATCGCGGCCGGCATGCCAAAACCCATGGTGCCGAGGCCGGCACTGCTGATCCAGCCCCGGGGGCCATTGCGCAGGTACTGAGCCGCCCACATCTGATGTTGCCCCACATCGGTGGTGACGATGGCGTTCGGCGCCAGGTCGCGAACGGCCAGCAAAACCTCCTGGGGGAAAAGGGCGCCCTCAGAAGGAGGAATGGTGAGGGGATACGTCTGTTTCCACTCAGCGATGCGTGCCAGCCAGGGGGCCGTGCGGGGTTGCACCTGCTGTCGCAGGCTCAGCTCCACCAAACGAGCCACGCTCAAGCCCAGATCACCCAGCACAGCTACCTCGGGGCAGCGCGTCTTGCCGATTTCGGCCGGGTCAATCTCGAAGTGGATCACCCGAGCACGAGGTGCAAAGGTGTCGAGCTTGCCGGTGACGCGATCATCAAAGCGGGCGCCGACGGCAATCAGCAGATCGCATTCGGTGACGGCGAAGTTGGCATAAGCCGTGCCGTGCATGCCGAGCATGCCCACCGAGAGGGGGTCGTTTTCATCGAAGGCACCCTTCCCCATCAAGGTGGTGGTGACAGGGATCTGATAGCGCTCAGCAATCACCCGCAGGCTGTCGTGGGCGCCGGCTGAGATCGCACCACCGCCCACATAGAGCAGCGGACGCTCCGCCTCGGCGATCAACTCAAGCGCTGAGAGGATCGGTTCATCCCGGGGCGGCTGAGGCTTGCGAAAGCCTTTGGGAACGATCGAGCCGGGCTCAACCGGTACGTAGTCGAACATCTCCTGGCCGACATCCTTCGGGATATCGATCAGCACCGGGCCCGGACGACCGCTGGCGGCAATCAGGAAAGCCTGGGCAACGATGGAGGCGAGATCCGCCGGGTCCCGCACCACCCAGGAATGCTTCACGATCGGGAGGGTGATGCCGAAGATATCGGTCTCCTGAAAAGCATCAGTGCCGATCGCCGGACGGGGTACCTGACCGGTGATCACCACCATGGGCACCGAGTCCATCTGAGCGGTGGCGATGCCGGTAACGAGGTTGGTGGCACCGGGCCCTGATGTACCGAAGCAAACACCAACCTTGCCGGTGGCGCGGGCGTAGGCATCAGCAGCGTGGGTACCGGCCTGCTCATGCCGCACCAGGATGTGCTGCACCCAGCCCTCGCTCTCAGCGATGTGGAGTGCGTCGTAGATGGGAAGAATCGCGCCGCCTGGATAGCCGAAGATCGTGTCGACGCCATGGCGCCGTAACGCATCCATCAGGGCTGTGGCCCCAGAGATTCTCTGCCCTCCGTTACCGGCCTGCTGCCCAGTGACGACCGAGGACGCGGAGGTAAGAGTCACAGAGGCGACAGGTCAATGACCCTCAAGGTTAAGGGCCCGTAGCTCCCCTGGCTTGGTCAGAGCAAGCCGAGGGCGTGCAGCGGCCCTTGACCGCTGATCAACTCGAGCAAAAAGGCCGAAAAGCCGACCATGGCCAGACGGCCGTTCCAGACTTCAGAACTATTATTCCAGCCCCATTCCCACTTCTCCTGGGGATAAAGCTTCACCTTGGTGGGCAGCTCCGCCGCCGCATCGAGACTCACCTCAGGCCCCTGCAGGCTGGTGGCCACGAGATCCGCCAATCCTTCGATGAAGGGGGCATAGGTGTCGAGAGCGCGCACCCGTCGGAAATTCACCACGCCGGCCTCGGTGGCCAACTCCCGGTACTCGATGTCGATTTCCTCGAGCGTCTCGATGTGTTCGCTGACGAAGCTGATCGGCACCACCACCAGATCATTGGTCTTGGCTTGGCCCAATTCCTCAAGGGCTTCCTCGGTGTATGGCTTGAGCCACTCCACCGGGCCCACACGGCTTTGGTACGCCAGGGTGAAGGGGTTGTCGTGGCCCATCTGTAGCGCCAGCTCTTTCATGATCAAACCCGTGCAGGTTTCGATCTCTTTTTGGTAGGGGTCGCCCGCCTCTTCGACGTAGCTCTTCGGCACACCATGGGCACTGAAGAAGACATGAGCCTTGGTGGGGTCGTCGCTGTTGCGGACTTCCGTAGCGATCAGCTCTGCCATGGCCTTCACATAGCCCGGGTGGTCAAACCAGCTGCGGATGCAGCGAATCGGCAACTTCTCAAACGCGGGATCTGCCTGACGCAGGCGCTGAAGCTCGCGGAAGCTTGATCCGCTGGTGCTGATCGAGAAATGGGGATAAAGAGGAAGCACCACCACCTCATCCATCCCATCGGCCTTGATGTCCGCCACCGCGGATTCGGTGAAGGGGTGCCAGTAGCGCATGGCCACATAACTGGTGGCGTCGATACCGCGCTGACGCAGCAAGCTCTGCAGTTCCCGGGCCTGCTGCTCAGTGATCCGCCGCAGCGGTGATCCGCCGCCGATGGAGCGATAGGCCTCTTGTGACTTGCCACTGCGCAGGGTGCTGATCAACCAGGCCAGCGGTTTCTGCAGCGCCGGGCTGGGCAGCCGGATGATCTCCGGATCAGCGAACAGGTTGTAAAGAAAAGGGCCAACGTCCTGAATCCGCTCCGGGCCACCCAGATTCAGCAGGACGACACCGACGCGAGACATATCGAGCAGAACGGTTTTCGGGGGTTGAGCGTAGCGGCCATGGACGCGATCCTTGACGTCGACGACACATTTATGGAGCTGAAAAGTGCGCTGGAGACCGCCAATGTGCAACTGGCGGCACAGGGGTCACGGCTGCGCATCGAGCAGCGGGGGCGACGGCTGAACCTGCGCGGGCCTCTGCCCCTGCGCAGCGATCCCAGTCGCAGCGGCTTGCAACGGATCAGTCTGGGGTTGATGGCCGATCCAGCCGGGGTCAGTCAAGCGCTGAGCACCGCGGCCCTGGTGCAGATGCAGTTGGACCAGCGCAGCTTTGATTGGACGCTGTGGTCGGCCCCCAGCTCGCCGAACAAGGCCAAAGGGCGGTCCATCAGCATCCAAACCGCCCTCGGCAGTTTTGAAGTGGCGTTTTTTGCCGACCCACGGCGACGCCGTTCCCCGGCGAGCAGTCGCACCACCTGGACCAGCGCCTATCTGCCCTACCTGCGGCGCCTGGCCCATCAATTCGGTGACCAGCCGCTGGAGCCGGCGCTGCTGATGCAGACGCTCACCAGCTACGAGGACGGCAGCCGCAGCCGCCAGCAGTGCGCCACAGCCCTGGCGGCCCTGGCCCGGCACCTGGAGCTGCCCTTACCGGAAGACTGGCGGCAGGAGGCCGGCGGCT
The DNA here is from genome assembly GCA_016779825.1 of Synechococcus sp. BS301-5m-G53. Taxonomy (GTDB): domain Bacteria; phylum Cyanobacteriota; class Cyanobacteriia; order PCC-6307; family Cyanobiaceae; genus Parasynechococcus. The sequence goes on from JADHMX010000005.1 coordinate 17,686, forward strand.
ATGGCCTGCACCGGGCCCGCTTCCGCCAGCTGCCCACCGACCCGCAGATTCTTGAGGCCGCAGGACGCATTCCCAACCCTCAGTGGCGCCTGGCCTTTGCCTTGATGGCCACCTACGGCCTGCGCAATCACGAGGTGTTCTTCTGCGATTGCTCCTCTCTGGCACCCGGAGGAGATCGGGTGTTGCGGGTGCTGCCCACCACCAAAACCGGTGAGCATCAGAGTTGGCCATTCCACCCCGACTGGGTCGAGCGCTTCGGGCTGCAGGAGCTGGCGGAGAACCCGACCGCTCTGCCGGCGATCCAGACCGATCTGCGTCGCACCACCCTGCAACAGGTTGGACGGAGGGTGAGTGAGCAGTTCCGCCGCTACGACCTGCCGATCACCCCCTACGACCTGCGCCACGCCTGGGCCGTGCGCACCATTCATGTCGGCCTGCCGGACACCGTCGCCGCCAGGATGATGGGCCACTCGGTGACGATCCACACCCGCACGTATCACCACTGGATCACCCGGCGTGACCAGCAGCAGGCGGTGGATGCAGCCCTGGCCCGCCAACCGGCCTGACATCAACCTGACTTCACTTCAAAGATGACGTCGTTTCTGAGGCCGCTGGCCTACCGCTACCGCTGGATTTACGACACGGTCACGGCAGTGTCATCACTGAGTGTGGGGGGAGTGGAGCGCCTGCGGAGCCTCGGGCTGGAGGCGTTGCAGCCCCATCTCCAATCCGGGGCTGCGGTGCTTGATCTCTGCTGCGGCAGCGGCGAGGCAGCGGCCCCCTGGCTGGCGGCGGGCTATGCCGTGACGGGCCTCGATATCTCCCCCCGCGCCCTGGATCTCGCCGCCCAACGCCACCCCGCCCTGCAGCGGGTGGAGGGGCTAGCGGAGGATCCGCCGCTGGCCGATGCCAGCTTCAGCGCCATCCAGCTGAGCGTGGCCCTGCACGAATTCCCCCGGAGCGATCGCGAGCGGGTGCTGCGCAGTGCCCTTCGGCTGCTGGAACCCGGCGGCTGGTTGGTGGTTGTCGATCTGCACCCGGCTGGGCCCTGGCTACAGCTCCCCCAACAACTGTTTTGTGCCCTGTTTGAAACCGACACCGCGACCGCCATGCTGGAGGACAACCTCCCCGCGCAACTGGAACAACTCGGATTCAGCAGCGTGAGCCAAGAGCTGCTGGCGGGACAGGCCCTGCAGCTCATCACCGCTAAGCGGCCTCAATAGAACCAACAAGCCCCCTCGTTCCATGAGCAATCACGACCTCGATCAATCCGCCGCGGAACTGGGCATGGGCGGCAAGCTTGCCCCCGAAACAGACAACGCTGGCTACCGCAAACGCATGGAGCGTCGGCAGCAGGTTCAGAAGCAACGGGTGGAGGAGCGCAACAAGGAGAAAGGTCTGGTGCTGGTATTCACCGGCCAGGGCAAAGGCAAAACCACCGCTGGGCTCGGGCTGGTGCTGCGCACCCTGGGCCATGGAGAGCGGGTGGCGGTTGTTCAGTTCATCAAGGGGGGCTGGGAGCCAGGCGAAGCACGGGCGCTCCAGGCCTTCGGTGAACAGGTGAGCTGGCATGCCCTCGGAGAGGGCTTCACCTGGGAGACCCAGGACCGGGCGCGAGATCAAGAGCTGGTGGAGCAGGCCTGGCAAACCGCCTTGAACTACCTGCGCGATGCAAGGGTGAAATTGGTGCTGCTCGACGAGCTGAATGTGGCTTTGAAACTGGGTTACATCGAAGCCGACACCGTGATTGCCGGATTGAACGAACGCCCTGAACTCACCCACGTGGCGGTGACAGGCCGGGGCGCACCAGCCGAGCTGGTGGAGCGGGCCGATCTGGTGACGGAGATGACCCTGGTGCACCACCCCTTCCGCGAGCAGGGGGTGAAGGCCCAGGCGGGCATCGAGTTCTAAAGGGGGAAAGGAGCGGGCTTAGGCCGCTTCAGCAGCTTCGAGATCGTCTTGAAGATGGCGGGTGGCGGCGGTGAGCACCGAGAGTCCGCTCACCAGGAGGGCGCGATGCACCACCGGTTCGCGCCAGCAGTCCGGATCCTGGCTGGCCCGTTCCAGGGCTGAAAGGGTGAGGCGGGCCATCACACCGCTTTGGGTGGCATCGGTCTCGGGCATGAAACAGCCGCGGTTTCCCCATCCAAGCGGCGATCGAAGGCCTGTGCCAGTGGTTGCTACTGTCAGAAGGATCTGGACCGTTGATGACCTACGCACGCGTCCTGCTGAAACTCAGCGGCGAAGCTCTGATGGGATCTCAGGGCTACGGCATAGACCCAGCCATTGTTCAGTCGATTGCCTCCGACGTCGCCAAAGTTGTGGCCAATGGCACGCAACTGGCGATTGTCGTAGGCGGCGGCAACATCTTCCGCGGCCTCAAGGGTTCTGCAGCGGGAATGGAGCGGGCCACAGCCGACTACGTCGGCATGTTGGCCACGGTGATGAACGCCATCACCCTTCAGGACGGCCTCGAGAGGGCTGGTGTTCCCACCCGGGTGCAAACCGCCATCGCCATGCAGGAAGTGGCGGAGCCCTACATCCGCCGCAAAGCCATCCGGCATCTGGAAAAAAATCGGGTGGTGGTGTTCGGAGCCGGTTGCGGCAACCCTTTCTTCACCACCGACACCACTGCAGCTCTGCGGGCCGCGGAGATCAATGCCGACGTGGTGTTCAAAGCCACCAAGGTGGACGGGGTCTATGACAAGGATCCGGCCAAACACACCGATGCGGTTAAGCATGCCCAACTCAGCTATCAAGACGTGCTGAGTGGCGAATTGGGCGTGATGGACAGCACCGCCATCGCCCTCTGCAAAGACAACAACATCCCGATTGTTGTTTTCAACCTGTTCGAACCTGGCAACATCGGCAGAGCCGTGGCCGGCGAACCGATCGGATCCCGCATCGGCGACCCCGCCTGATAACGCCACCCAGTACGCACGCCTCCTCCTCCAGCAACCATGTCGACCCAGGACCTCGAAGCCAGCATGCGCAAGTCGGTGGAGGCCACCCAGCGCAACTTCAACACCATCCGCACCGGCCGTGCCAATTCCTCGCTGCTGGATCGGATCAGCGTGGAGTACTACGGCGCCGAAACTCCGCTGAAATCGCTGGCCACCCTGTCGACCCCTGATTCGCAAACGATCCAGATCCAACCGTTCGACATCAGCGCCCTGGCCTCGATCGAGAAGGCGATCGCCATGAGTGAGTTGGGCTTCACCCCCAACAACGACGGCAAGATCATCCGCATCAACGTGCCGCCCCTCACCGAGGAGCGCCGCAAGGAGTTCTGCAAGCTGGCGTCCAAGTACGCCGAGGAAGGCAAGGTGGCCCTTCGCAACCTGCGCCGCGACGCAATCGACAAGATCAAGAAGCAGGAGAAGGAAGGCGAGTTCTCCGAAGACCAGAGCCGCGATGAGCAAGACAGCGTTCAGAAAACGCTCGACAAGTTCATTGCTGAACTGGAACAGCACCTAGCCACCAAGGAAGCCGACATCCTCAAGGTGTGAGCAAAGACATGGAACGGACCCGCGACGTTCTGATCGTCGGGTCCGGGGCCGCTGGAGGTGCAGCAGCGGTGCATCTCGCATTAGCGGGCCATGACGTTCTGACGCTTGAGCGCGACGCCCAGCCGCGAATTAAACCCTGCGGTGGTGGCATGGCGGCCTCCGTGCAGCAGTGGTTTCCGTTTTCTCTGGAACCCGCGGTGGAGCAGGTGATCCGTCGCGTCGACTTCAGTTGGTGCCTGGAGGATCCAGTGGTCGCCGAGCTCCCAGGAGATGCACCGTTCTGGATCGTTCGCCGGGAAAGGCTGGATCAACTGCTGGCGGATCAGGCCATTCAGGCGGGAGCTGAACGTCTTGCAGGCGTTGAGGTCAATGCCATTCGCCGCGATCGAGACGTCTGGCATGTGACGACAACCGATGGTCGCCATTGGCGGGGGCGGGCCGTGGTGATCGCCGATGGTTCCGGGTCACCCTGGCCCCAACGGCTCGGTCTGGGAGCCAAACAACCTCAGATGGCCACCACCATGTCGGTGAGGCTCGAGGGTCAAGGCAAGCTCAGCGATGGCACCACCCGCTTTGAATTCGGCCTGGTGAAACAGGGCTTCGCCTGGGCCTTCCCCCTCGCTGGTGGAGTGAACATCGGCGTGGGCAGCTTCATCGGCAAACAGGATGCCGACCCGGAGCAGGTGCTGGCTCAGCTGCTGCCGGATCTGGGCTTCCCCGCCGATGCCGGCATCCGTCAGCGCGGCCAACTGCGGGTGTGGAACGGCCATCACCGTCTGGATGGCAACGGCATTGTGGTGGTGGGAGATGCAGCATCGCTGTGCGATCCCTTTCTGGCGGAAGGGCTACGCCCCGCCCTGATGAGTGGCTGCGAGGCGGCTCAACATCTCAACAGATGGCTCAAGGGCGACGTCCGGGATCTGCGGGGCTACAGCCGCAGCATGCGGGAGCGCTGGGGGGAGTCGATGGCCTGGGGGCGGCGGATTGCCCAGGTGTTCTATCGCTTCCCCGGCGTGGGATATCAGCTAGGGATCAAACGACCCACCGCACCACAGCGGATCGCTCAGATTCTCTCTGGGGAGATGAGCTACGGCGACATCGCCCAACGGGTGATCAAACGGCTGCTGCTGCAGCGCAACTAAAGGCCAAGGCTGAGCTGCTGGCTGCCGTTGTCGGGCTTCTGTGGTTTGCGCCGGCGGCCTGCCGCCACCGGCTTTAACCCAGCCTTGCGGGAGCCATGCTTGCGCTGAATCGCGTCGGCATGGCGATCAAACCCGGCTGAGCGACGAATTTCCCAGATCTGATCCTTCGCCTGCTGCATGGATGCGGTGACATCAACGATCGGTTCCGGCCTGCCGCCGCCGAGCATCCAGGGCTCATGAATGTGAATCGTGGGCACATCCTTGAGCTCAGGGCACCACTGACGGATGAACAGCCCCTGGGGGTCGTGGTCCATGCCCTGCTTGATCGGGTTGTAAATCCGAATCGTGTTGATCGAGGTGCTGCCCGACTGCATCTGGCACTGGCTCCAATGGATCCCCGGTTCGTAATCGACAAACTGGCGCGCCAGGTGCAACCCGCTGTCGCGCCAGGGCAGCCAGAGGTTGTAGCTGGCAAAGGACATCAACATCGCCCGCATGCGGAAGTTGATCCAGCCATGGGCCCGCAAAGCGCGCATGCAGGCGTCAACAAAGGGGACGCCGGTGCGACCTTCACTCCAAGCCGACAAACGCTCGGCATCCGCCTCGCGAATGCCCCGCATGAACGGGTGGAAATCGCTGAATTCAATCGCCGGCTGGTCCTCCAGCTTCTGAATGAAATGGCAATGCCAGTGCAGCCGTGATTCAAAGCTGCTGACCCCACGACCACTGTGGTTGCGGCTGGTCTGCAGCACCTCCCGCATCGAAAGACAACCCCAGGTGAGATAGGTCGAAAGCCGAGAACAACCCGTGAACGCCGTGTTGGGACTCGACATCGCCCGTGGATAGCGCGGGGCACGGTGCTGCAGAAAGCCGCTCAACTCCTTAAGGCCGATCGAACGCCCGCCGATCTGACGCTGCGGACACGCATCCAAAAGCAGGTCTGAGCAGGGGCGCTCCGGGATCACACCGGGATCCATGCCCTCAAGGCGTTGCAACGCGGCCGGCACTGGCGTGATGGGCTCCGTCATCTGAACCTCCCAGCGTTTGGCCCAGCCATTGCGGCTGCGCATCCGGCGCGTCACCCCAAACTGCGGAATTTCCCTCCAGGCGATGCCGTGCCGACGGGCCCAGGCGCCAACGCGTTTGTCGCGCTGGTAAGTCCAGCCGTTACCGGTTTCCTCATGGCTCCACAGACCGTCGATGCCGAACTGACGCCGCGCCCGCTCGAGCACCTGCACCACATCACCTGCGCGCACCACCAAGGGTTGGCCGAGGACCGCCAGCGCCTGGCGTAACTCCAGCAGCGACTCCCGGCAGAAGAGCCACTGCCGCTCGGAGGCATCGGGCTGCTGCCACAACTCCGGCTCCACCACATACAACGGCAACACCGGACCACGTTCCGCGGCAGCCCGCAAGGGACGGTGATCAACAATCCGCAGATCACGCTTGAACCAGACGATCTGCAGCGCTGCCATTCACAGCCCAACAAGGGCTCTGGTTCTAGTGGATCCGGCGCTCAATCCAGCGCCATTTCCATGACCTCCCCGAAGCGGGTTTTCACTGTGTTGCGGAAACCGACCACATCCAGGCGGCGCGTCAGCAACGCAGCACCAAGGAAACAAACCATCTGCAGGGCAAACACCCCGCCATAGGCAGCGAACAAATCACCATCGCTCCAGGCTTGGAACAAGGTGAGCAGGCCACCTCCACTGATGGTGGCCAGGCCACAGGAATAGGCATAGCCCGCACCCCAGATTCCGAGGAGAAAACCGGTGCGGCCGGGCTGCACAAAACTGAACATCAAGGTGAGGCAGGCATTCATGCACACCCCCAGCGACAAACCAAACAGAGCCACCCCAGCGCGCAACAGGGGGATGGACTGCTCAGCCCCAGCCCACAACATCAACATCAAGGCCAAAGCGGCCAGCACCGCACCCACCCGAGCCGTACGGATGTTGCCAACGCGCTCAATCAACCAAAAACCACTGAGCCCCAAGCCGCCAAAGAAGCCCAGAGCAATCAACACATTCAGCAAGGTGGTGGCGCAGACACTCATGCCAAACACGGCGGCACCGTAGGGCTCCAACACCGCATCGTTGAGAAACATACTGAAGGTGAACAGGCACAGCACACCAAGGAAACGACCGGCCTGGGGGATCGAGCGCAGTTTCAAGAGCAGCTGGGGCAACGCCAACCGCTGGGGAACATCGGGGGGGTCCGCCCCCACCGGCGCCATCAAACCTGTGATGCGGCGTTCCACGCCGCACACCGACGCCACACCAAGCCCCAGCAGCACCAGCGGCGTGACCACCGACAGTCGCTCCAATCCGGCAAGTACCGCCGTTCTGCTGGCATCGGCCGCACACGCACTGCCGAACACCTGATTAACCAAAACACTGCCCAGTAACACCCCAAGAAGACGCATCCCCCACACCACCGACAGCACCCGTGGCCGTCCCACTTCCGTGGTGCGATCGGCGATCAGGGCTGAAAAGGCCGTTCCACCAGCGGCAATCGCGGTACCGATCCCCACAAAAACCAGGATCAACAGACCCATCAGAAGTGCATTCAACTCAACGCCGGAGGCCTCAATGCTGGTGGCCAACCGCAGTACTAGCTGACAAGCGACGCCGAACAACAGGGCAATCGCCAAGGAGCTGATGACGATGAAGGGTGTGCGCCGCAGCCGGCTAGGGGGGATGCGATCGGAGCGGTGACCGAACCAGGCGCGGGTGAAGCCCATCAGCTGCTGACCACCAACGGCAACAGCCGCCAGCACGGCCGGCACTTGGATGTCTTGGATCAACAGACGGTTCAGCAGTCCCAGGATCAGGACACCGAGAATCCCCAGACTGAGCTGGAACAAGCCCAGTTGCAGCGCGAGACGCAGGGGACGGCTGTGCACCAAGGCAGACCAAAACTTGCGAAATTATGCCGTTTTCGCTTTAAAAATCGAACCGCCGATCATCCCTCAGCCAATTTGATGTCCCGCAAACGCGCATCGATGGAGGCGAGCAGTTGCACCGCAAACATCGGCGTCTCCTGAACCGCAAACAGGAACTTCTCGCGATTCATCGCAATCAAACGGCAATCACTGATGGCCGTGGCTGTGCTCAGCCGCTGATGGTCCTCCATCACCAAGGCCCCCGCACCGAACACATGGCCTACGGGGATGTCCTCATGCCCCTCATGACCTGCCGAATCGATCCAGGTGAGCTGCACCGATCCTTCCAGCAGGCCATACATGCAGGTTCCTGTTTCTCCAGTACGAAACAGAGTCTCCCCCTGCTTCAAATGGATCACTTCGGCCTTGCTGGCCAAAGCACGCATGGTGTCGAGCGCATGCATAGACAGGGGGAGCCGCGTGACTCAGACGGAGGTCAGAGCAAGAGCAGCCCCAAAACCTTGACGCACATCCTCCTGGGAGATCAGACCATCGTGGTCCTGATCCAGAGCGTCAAAGATGGCATCACTGCCGAGCCATTCATCGCGGGTAATCGATCCATCGCCGTTCATGTCGTTGAGCATGAAGATCTCAGAAACGGCATGGCGGAAGGCGGAGCCGCCCTCCAGTTCTGCAAGACGATGGGCCAGTTGATGCTCCAGGGTTTCAATGGCCTTGCTGAAGCCTTTGATGCCTTCCGTGAGTTTGTCGGTGGCCATCCGGTCGTCCTTCATCAACCCATCAAAGGTGGCGCGATCGACATGGATCTTGGCTTCGCCATCGGTGGGATGGGCCGCATCCAATTTCCGGGTCAGCGCAGCATCACTCTCCCGGAGCTGATCCAACAACTTGGGTGAAATCGTGAGCAGATCACAGCCGGCCAGCTCGGTGATCTCATCAATGTTGCGGAAGCTCGCCCCCATCACTTCCGTGCTGTAGCCGTGGGTCTTGTAGTAGTTGAAAATCCGGGTCACCGAAATCACACCGGGGTCTTCCGGCCCGGGATAGGAATCGCGCCCGGTTTCAGCCTTGTACCAATCCAGGATGCGCCCGACGAAGGGGGAGATCAGGGTGACACCGGCCTCGGCGCAGGCGACCGCCTGACCGAAACCAAACAGCAGGGTGAGGTTGCAGTGAATCCCCTCTTTCTCCAGCACCTCGGCGGCTTTGATGCCTTCCCAGGTGGAGGCGATTTTGATCAGAACGCGATCGTTGCTGATGCCGGCATCGTTGTACAAACGAATCAGCTTGCGCCCCTTTTCAATCGTGGCGTCGGTGTCAAAACTCAGGCGGGCATCCACCTCCGTTGACACACGACGGGGAACGATCTTGAGAATCTCCTTGCCGAAGATCACACTGATTTCATCCAGGGCTTCCCGCACCACGTCTTCCACCGGTGCGTCGCTGCCGATCAACTTGCGCGATGACCGCAGAGCCTCATCAATCAGGCTCTGGTAGGCCGGAATCTGAGCGGCAGCAAGGATTAACGAGGGGTTGGTGGTGGCATCGCGAGGGGTGAACTTACGGATCGCCTCCAGATCACCCGTGTCGGCAACGACCACGGTCATTTGCGAAAGCTGATCGAGCAGGCTGGCCATGATGTACGTCGGCTCAATACCCTCAACGTAGCGGCGCTTTTTGATGCGTCAGCTGTTCAAAAGCTTGTTCAATTCAGCAGGTTTTGACGGTGCAATGCGCTCGACAACAAGCAAGGCATCAATGATCTGCTTGGCGACGGGAACGGCCACGGTGGATCCATAGGCGTTTTCCCCCTTGGGCTCATCCACCACAACAAAAACCACGTAACGGGGATCCTCGATGGGCAAGGTGGCCACGAAACTGCAAATTTTTGCGCCGGGCAGATAAATCCCATTCAGGGCCTTCTGTGCCGTTCCTGTTTTGCCGCCGATCCGATAACCCGGAGTTTTCACACCTTTGCCACTGCCCTTGTCCACAACCGATTCCATCCACTGGAGCACCGTGCGGGTGACGTCCGGCTTCAGCAGCTGCTGACCACTGGGTGCCGCCGCCGGTGCCAAAGCATCACCCGAGCGGAAGCCACGGGTGATATGGGGACTGATCAATTTGCCCCCATTGGCCAACATCGCGTGAAGCTGCACCAGCTTGATCGGTGTGAGTGAAAAACCCTGACCGAATGCCGTGGTCGCCGGCTCAATCGGCTGCGTGGTGAACTGCTGCTTGCTCTTGAGTTGTCCAGCCACCGCTCCGGGGAGGTCAGTGTCGGGACGCTGATTGATGCCGATACGCTCCATCCAGTTCCAGTAGGCGTCATCGTCGAGACGACGCATGGCCTGAACCATGCCGACGTTGCTTGACACCTGCAGCACGGTGGCGAAATCCACAAGGCCATTGGCGCGCTTGTCGTGGTTGTAAATCGGCCACCCCCCGATGGTGAGTTGCCCGATGTCATTCACCCGATCGGTTGGCTGAATGGCACCGTCCTGAAGTGCCAACGCCAAATTAATCGGCTTGAACGTCGAACCCGGCTCATAGAGGTCCTGAACGGACCATTCCCGAAACCGCCCGGCGGGGAAATCCCAATAGCGGTTGGGGTCATAGGTGGGTGTGGATGCGAGCACCAACAGCTCACCGTTGGTGGCATCCATCACGATCGCGGCACCTTTCTGTGCCTTCCATTTGGCGACCTGCTCAGCCAAAGCGGTTAAGGCCACCTGCTGAAGCCTGGAATCCAGCGTTAACTGAAGCCGTAAATCATCTCCATAGAAGGATCCCGGAGCGAGATTGGCCGGCAACGGGGTGCCATCGGCTCCGCGGCGGAGGTATCGGGTTTGCTCATGGCGAGCCAGATCACCATCACGGCTTTGCTCAAGTCCAGCTTGCGGTTGCCGCTCAGCATTAAGAAAGCCCACCACGTTGGCGAACAACGAGGCCTGGGGATACACCCGCTGGGGATAAGCCTCGAGATCCAGGCCGCTGATTCCAAGAGCACGGATGCGATCGGCCGTCTCAGGATCAAGCTCTTCGGCCAGTTTGATCCCCGACGCGCGGGTTCCCATGGCTTCCAGAAGCTCAGACGCGGGGCGAGCCAGTGGATCCGCTAACACCACTGCAACATCCTCAGCAGGGCGAACCGCATTGGGATCATCCCCAGGCATGTTGAAGTAGCGGGGATGGGCCCAGAGCCGAAACCGCTTTTCATCCATGGCCACCAGGCGGCCGGTGCGATCAACAATCGGGCGCCGCTGCCCCAGGGGCTGGGTGCGCTGGGTTTGCAGCTGACGGGCCCGCTGCTCCAAGGAGGGAGCCTGCACCAACTGCAGCCAGGCCATACGACCAACCAGACCCGTCAGGCCTGCCGCAAGGATCCAAAAAATGATCCACAACCGTTTGGGCGGAACCTGCGTCAGAGGGACGACCCGAGTGCGGGAGCGCCGCGAACGAACAGGTCGATGCCCTGACAGCCGCGTCATCAGTACCCCGCTCTGATGGGCTGATCACCCAGCGCCTGAAGCGAGGCCATTGGAGAGGACGCGACCGGCCGGAGCGAGCCCAGAGCAGGGCGATCGAGATGCACGAGGTTGGCCACCTGGGTTGGCACCAGGCTCGTCGGCTGTTGGGAACGCTTCAGCAGATGCTGTTCCATCACGGCCGTTGATTCCGTCAATCGGTGCGCCTGGGTGCGTGTTGCTTCCAGCAGGCGGAAGGCCACGGTCCAGCGGTGCTGCCAATGCAGGGTGAGACCCGCCAGAACAGCAACCGCAGCAATCAACCCCAGAAGGGTGCCATCCATCAAACGATGGAGTCCCCCGAGGAGAGGGGATCGTCGTGCAATTCGTCCGGAGGACAGTGACCCTTGAATCAGCTCAAACGCTGTGGTCGATGCACGCTGTTCCGGAGCGGCAACCACCGGGATCACAAGCGAATAGGCCAGTGAACCACCTGCGGAAAGGTGGGGCAAGGCTCAGAGCAGCAGCAGGTTCAAGAACGTCACCGCATTCCAGAGCCCATGCATCAGCACGGAGGGCCATAACCGTCCGCTGCGGAGTCGCACCAACCCAAGCCCAACCCCCAACACAGTGAGCGGCGCCAACTCGCCAACACTGATGTGGGCCATGGCAAACAACAGACCACTGAGCAAAACACCCGCCAGGGGGCCGAGCCTTGCTGCCAACACCGGCAGCAAGGCGCCACGGAAGATCGTTTCTTCAAACAACGGCGCCAGCACAACAGCAGTGAGAGCAAGCAATCCCAAGGCGAGCGGATCATGGCTGCCAAGCACCAACTCCAGCAGCGGATTACTGCCACCGGGATCACCCACCAGGCGCACGAGCAACCACCCCGTGAGCATCACCACCGGCGTCACCATCAACCAGCCCGCCACGGCATCCCGCACGGCGGAGAACAGCGGACGGATCCGCCACTGCATCCAGCCCCCCTGGGGAGCGCATTCCATCGGCAGGGCCCGCACCTGGCGCCAGAGGATCAGCAGGCTGGGCAGGGCCATCACGGCGTAGTTGATCACCACGCCGACCGCTTCACGGCGAGGACTACCCAGCCCAGCCGTGAGGGCACCGACCAAGGGGAACGCCACCAAAGGAACGCCGACAGCACTGATCACCACGAAGCCACCCGCCACCAGCAAGGCCATATCGATCAGGGTCAGATCCGGGCCCTGAACCTCTGGCCACGCCATCAGTCGGCCTCTCAGCAGCCGCCAGGCCTGGCTCAAAAGCAACAGGCCACCGAGCAGGGCCGTCACCAGGGGCAGCACGGTGCTGACGGCCAAACGGAACGCCGCCCGGCCTGCAGCTGCACCATCCATGCAAAGCGACGGATCAGAGCCGCGGGATTCGCACAGCAACTGCTTGAGCAGGGGATCATCGCCTTCCCGTTCGAGGTCTGCTGATGCAAGGCCTTGGCCCTGCAACAGCAGGAGCATCTGTTGTTGACGCTCACTGCGATCCTCCGAGGCGATCCCCTCCAGCGCCTTGAGCAGCGCCTCCCGCGGCGACTCCCCCAGGAGGGCTTCCCGCAACGACGGGGGCACCGCGGGTTCAGCAAGAATCGTCAGCTCCTGCTGCTGAAGGCTCAGGGCCGGTGCCACCGATGGTCGCGACAGGCTGTCCAGCAAGCCCGACAGCCAGATAAAACCGGCCAAAGCGAGGGACAAGGCCGCCAGAAGCCCCTTCCAGCGCGGGGAAACCGGTCGTGGGGAACTGGGCACCAGCGGGCGTCAACTGCCCACGATTGTCCCCCCGAAAGGACGCTTCCATACGATGACCGCGCCCTGACGCCGAACCGTGCCCCTTCGTCTTCTTCTGGTCCGCCACGGTCTCAGCAGTTTCAACAAGGATCGGCGCATCCAGGGACGGGATGACCTTTCGAACCTCAGTGATGAGGGCCATGAGCAGGCGAGAGCCCTGGGCCGCTCCCTGCAGGAGGTGAGCTTCCAGGCCATCTACAGCTCCCCACTGCAGCGGGCGGCAGCGACGACGTCGAGCCTGCTGGAAGCCCACGCCGGTCAGACACCAGATGCCGTGTTCGATGACGGCCTACTGGAAGTGGATCTGGAGCCTTGGTCGGGCCAGACCATCACCGAGCTCATGGAAGGATCAGCAGAGACCTACAGCATCTGGAAGCACCGCCCCATGGAGCTGGAGCTCCAACGGCGGGATGGATCGACCTACAAGCCCCTTCCTGAGCTGATGGAACAGGCGCGGGGCTTCATCTCCAACCTGCTGAAACGCCATCCCATCGATGGCAACGACACGGTGCTGGTGGTGGCCCACAACGCCATCCTGCGCTGCCTGATGCTGGTGTTGCTCGGGGAACCGGACAACGGCTTCCGGAGACTGCGCGTCGACAACACCTCACTTTCCATCTTCAACCTCCGGCCGGGAGACAACGGCCCCCAGGTGCAGATCGAATGCCTGAACAGCACCACGCACCTGCAACCTCTGCCTGAGAAGGGCAAAAACGCCAGGCTCATCCTGGTGCGACACGGCGAAACCGACTGGAACAAAGCCGGCCGCTTCCAAGGGCAGATCGATATTCCGCTCAACGAGAACGGTCGCCGTCAAGCCGCGGCCGCCCGCGATTTCCTCAAAGAGATCCCCATAGATCGGGCCTGGAGCAGCACCCTGTCACGCCCAACCGAAACGGCGCAGATCATTCTCGAGGCACACCCCGACGTGTCCCTAACCCAGATCGACGGCCTGGTGGAGATCGGTCACGGGCTTTGGGAAGGCAAACTCGAATCCGAGATCAAAGACGGCTGGTCGGAGCTGCTGGACACCTGGAAGCGCGCTCCTGAAACCGTGCAAATGCCGGAGGGCGAGACCATCCAGGACGTTTGGGCCCGTTCTGTCCGGAGCTGGGGAGAGATCGCTGCTCAGCTGAAGGCTGATGAAACGGTGCTGGTGGTGGCCCACGACGCCGTGAACAAGACGATTCTGTGCGACCTGCTGGGACTGACTCCAGCCGACATCTGGGCGGTCAAACAGGGCAATGGTGGCGTCACGGTGGTCGACATTGCTGCCGATCCAGGCCAGCCTGCAGTGGTGACCTGTCTCAACCTCACCTCCCACTTCGGAAGCGTGATTGACCGCACAGCAGCAGGCGCTCTCTGACGTCATGAACGACACCTTGCTGCTGGATCCGGTGCGCGTCCTGCGTGGCCCCGGACACGCAGTGCAGCAGGGCGCAGTTCTGATCGATCGGGGTGTGCTGGTCGGCTTTGACGACGAGGCCCGACAGCTGGCCCTCGGCCTTGGCCTCAACGCCACTCCCGCACAGGACCAACTGGTGGCCCCCTGCCTGGTCGATCCCCATTCCATCCTTGAAACCCCCTTCAGCGGAGATCACGAGACAGCCGTGAGCTTGCGGCACTGCGCCGCGGCAGCAGGCTATGGACAGATTGCTGTGCTTCCCCGCAGCAGCAGTTGGCGTGATGGCCCGGAACGGCTGCAGGGGTTCAGCATCGATCAGGATCAAGCGGCAACGGTTCGCCTCCATCTTTGGGGAAGCTTCAGCCGCGGCGGCAAGGCCGAGGAACTGGCCCCCCATGGCGATCTGCTCGAACACGGTGCCATCGGCCTTGCAGATGACGACGCCATGGTTCCTATCCCTTTGCTGGAACGGGGACTGCTGCTCGGAGAGATGGGGGGGTGCCCGGTGCTGGTGGCACCCCGGGATCCCGCTCTGCAGGGGGAAGGCCTGGTGAGGGAAGGGGTGGAGACGCTGCGGGCCGGGTGGCCAGCGGATCCGACCACCAGCGAGACCCTTCCCCTCAGCCAGTTGCTGCTACTGCATCAACGCCATCCGGAACGACAACTGCGGCTGATGAACCTCTCCACGGCAGCGGCGGTGAACCAGCTTTCAGCCTGCGAGCCCCCTCCCTTGAGCAGCGTGAGCTGGTGGCATCTCATGACCGACCGCAGCATGCTGGCCAGCAGCGATCCGGGCTGGCGTGTCTGCCCGTCCCTCGGCGGCCCCGAGGATCGCCAGCAGTTGATCCAGGCCGTTCAGCAGCGAACCATTACTGCCGTGGCTGTGCACGCTGTGCCTCTGGATGCCGAGGACATGCTGTTGCCGGGCGACCAACGCCCCGCAGGCCTCAGCGGCCACCATTTGGTGCTTCCTGCACTCTGGAATGCCCTGGTGCGGCCTGAACGCTGGACCGTGGAAGATCTTTGGCAGGCGCTCAGTTTTGGGCCATCGGCCCTCATCGATCAGCCGCCTGAACAGCTCGAGCGTGGCAGCCGACGCTGGCTGCTGTTCGATCCTGATCACTGCTGGACCGTCCAGAACAACACGCTTGGGGCACCGCGCGCAGCCAACGTTCCCTGGCTGGGACGGGAACTTCAGGGGCGCGTTGTGGCCTGTGGACTCAGTTGCTGAGCGGACCGATCCGCCCGGGAGGCCAGAAGCGGAAAACGGCACGCCCGATGATCTGATCGTCCGGCAAGAACGGCCCCCCGGGCCAACGACGGGCATCCTGACTGTTGCGACGGTTGTCACCCAAAACGACAACATTGCCCTCAGGGACAACGGCATATAGGCCTTTGCAGCCGATCATTCCATCGCGATCGGGGCAGAAGTTGGTGACGTAAGGCTCGTTGAAAGCGCTGCCATTGATGCTGACGGCGCCACGGCTGTCGACCTCCACAACATCTCCCGGAACACCGACCACCCGTTTAATCCAGGCCTCGCATTCGGGATAGCGCTGCACCAAAACACGATCAACGACCCAGCTGATGCCCGGGAAGGTGACAAAGCCGCACTTCAGTGGATTCGGTTGTCCCGACTCCAATTTCCAGACGGGATCAAAGGCACTGGGGGAATTGAATACAACGACCTCCCCCCGCTGGGGAGAACGGGAGCGGTACGACAACTTCTCCACGATCAACTTGTCCCCCACCTGCAGCCCAGGAAGCATTGATCCCGAGGGGATGTAACGGGCTTCAAAGGCGAACTGCCGGAGCAGGAGATAAATCGAAACAGTGAACAGAAAGGGGGCCCAAAACTCCCAGATCGCGCTCACTCTGCCCTTCACGTCAGAAGATCCTTTCTCCGCGTTCAATGTGGGCAGGCTCAATCTTTCGACCCACGATAGGGGGAGCCTGCAGGCCCCATGATCCGTCCACGCTGGCAAGCCCTCAAGCCTCGTCGCGACCTACTCAGCTGGCGCCGGTGGGACCAGGCCATTGCCGTCATCGCCGCCGTGAATCTCACTTGGGTGGCCGTTGACCTCACCTACATCCCCCTGCGCAATTTCTGGCTGCAACGCAATCTTTATCCGGTCCCATCACTGCCCCTGATGGTCCCCCTGCCCTGGCTACCGGACATCACTCCAGTGCTGGATCCCCTCAAGGGCATCGAACCCCATCGCGACACCGAGGCTTATCTCCAGGCCTACACGGCCCTGGATCGCGCGCTGCAGGAGGGCGGGTCGGGCACACCTGAAAGCACCGCTCTGCTGGAGCGGCAGGCGGCGCTCACCACAGAGCTGATGGAGAGCAATCCGTTCATCAGTTCAGGCCAAGCCGGAGCGCTTGAGAAATTCAAGAACCGGCTCCGCGCCCGCACCGGCCTGGAATCAGCCCGTGAATCGGCCAGCCTTCTGCTTAGCCCAGAGCATCTGGAACGGTCCCCCTGGAACCAGGAGCGTCAGTTCTGGAGCCAGCAGATCCTGCCGCTGGTGAAAAGCAATTACTGGCGAAGCATCGACGAGAACGGACGCCCCAGCGATCTGAGCTGGCGCATCGACACGCCGTTTCAACTCCTTTTCCTTCTTGACATTCTTCTGCGCTCATGGCGCCTGAAACAGCGTTACCCAGCGATCCGCTGGCGAGACGCCCTTTTACGCCGCTGGATCGACCTACCCCTGCTCCTGCCTTTTGCGCGCTGGCTCAGGGTGATCCCGGTTACCGAGCGCCTATGCGTAGCAGGGCTGCTGCAACTGGAACCTCTCCGGGCTGTCATCAGCCGCGGCGTGGTGGCCCTGTTGGCTGTGGAGCTGTTTGAAGTGATCACCATCCGGGTGGTCGACGCGCTCCAGCAACTGATTCGATCTCCACAGCTGCCAGAAAGGGTTCGCGGACTCTGCAGCTACCAAAGCAGTGATCTGAATGAAGAGCGGGAGCTGATCGAGCTGCTGCGGTTGTGGCTTCCCCTGCTGCTGACTCGGGTTGGCCCTGCCATGCGTCCGCAACTGCAAGCCGTGATCAGCCATCTGGTGCAGCAGAGCTTGGACCAAAATGTGGTGCCGGACGCATTGCGGCGACTCCCCGGACTGCAAAACGCTGAATCAGAATTCAGCCGCCAGCTTGCGGAAAGCATGGTGACCTCTGTGCTCGACCTGTCGAAGGGAGCCGGAAACCGCATTGGCCAAAGGGATCCGGTTCTGGAATCGCTTGGATCCGAGGCCTTGGATCGACTCTGGGAAGAACTGGCCCACACGTTGGAGCAGGGCCCCGTACTGAGCCGAAGCCAGGATCTGCTGGTAGCACTGCTCGAAGAGATCAAGCGCTCCAGCTTCAGACAGATCCGGGACCAAGGCGATGTGGATGCCCTGATCAGCGAGCTGGACGGCTTGAATTTCAGCCCTGGAGTGCCGACTCCCAAAGATCAGGCTTGAAACCTGTCAGGAACGTGGACTCATCCACCGCCACGAACGGGCGTTTGATCATTTTTCCGTCGGCAGCCAAGGCATCAAGGGCCTCGTCATCTGACAGAGCCTTCACCGCCGCCGCTCCCATGGCGCGGTAGCTCTGGCCGCTGGTGTTGAACAACAGCTTCCTGTCCCCAAGACATTTGTGCGCAGCTGCCAACACGTCCCTGGATGGTGGATTCAGGGTGATGTCGTGAACCTCATGGGCGATGCCACGCTCAATCAGCCAGGCCAAAGCCTTACGACAGGTGCTGCAGCGGTTGTAGCTGTAGACCTGGAGAGTTCCGGCCAAAACTCAGCGGCCAAACAGAGATTTGATCGCACCAACCAGGCTGTTGGAACCTCGGCCCACACCTTCCGCGGGACGGGTGCGAACGGTCACGTCGCCGTTCACGGTGGTACGGCAGCTCAGGCGGAAGTTCGCAGGTCGGTCAGCCAAATAGACCTCCTCGACATCACTTCGGGGAGAAAGATTGGCCTGCCCCTCAAGCACTTCCATAACGCAGGTGCCGCACTGACCAACGCCACTGCAGTTGTTCAGGTTGTTGAGACTCTTGTAAGGGTTGATGCCGGCATCCAGTGCAGCTTTACGCAGATTCGCGCCCTCGATGCAGCCAACCTGCTGGCCTTCCTGCTCGAATCGGATGGTGGGCACGGTTTCTGCAAATCTCAGTGCGCACCAACTTACAAGCATCCGGCCTGATCAAGGGCGCCTTCTCTGAGATCAGTTGGCTGCGTTGATGCAGGAATCAAGCAACGGCTGCACTGCATCGACGTCGCGCCAACCATCAATCGATACGACGCTGCCCTGCAACGTTCGGTAAGTCCTGAAGAATTCCGCGACATCCTCCAGCTGGGATGCAGCGATCTGACGAATGCTTCGGATCTCGTCCTGACGAGGGTCTGCGTCTGGGACACAAAGAATCTTCCCGTCGTAAACATCCCGATCTTGGAGGTCCAAGACGCCGATGGGGCGGGCCTTGATCAGGCAACCAGCGAAGGTGGGTTCGGCCATGATCACCATGGCGTCGAGGGGAGATCCATCCTCCGCCAACGTGTTGGGGATGAAGCCGTAATCGAAGGGGTAACGCACTGAAGAGTGCATCACCCGGTCGAGGATCATCACGCCGGCTTCGGCGGAGTACTCGTACTTATTTCTGCTTCCAGCGGGAATCTCCACGATGAGATTCACCAATCCTTGCGAAGGTGACGGGGGAAGCTGATGGAGATCCATTCCGATCCGAAGCGGTTGGGATCAGTCGCGGAGCAGCGAAGGTTCGATCCGTGATCACAGCCACTAGAGGAGCACTGAAGCTGACAACAGCGATCAGGAGTCCGGTGATGGCCGTCAACGAGGCGCGACGACTAAAAGGCTCATCCGCCTCCGACGACGCAATGGCGTCATCATTTGACGGGAGGAAAGCATCTGAGGCCATAGAACGGGAAGCACTAAAAGCCCCCCTTTAAATGCAACGTTGATCGTTCCATTCTGTCACTGCCGAAAGCCGGGCGCAGCGATGGTTAAGCAGCAGGCCGATCCTGCTGGTCGAGGAGGGCACTCAGATCGGAAGGCGACTGCCCATTCCCCTGAAGTTGGGTTCGAATCAGCCGGAGTTCCTCAAGGATCGATCCCAGGATTTGCTGCGTCGCCGTTGAAGGAGAGTTCAACACCTCAACGGTGACTTCTTTGATCCGAAGAACATCCTTGGCGAAACGCGCCACTTCATTGGGATGAAACATCAGCGGATCTTTCTGATCGCTGCGGTATTCCGGATTCAGCTTGCGGGGGTTGAAGGGAGGATTGAGATTACGGGGGTCCGTGTTGGTGTAGCGGTAGACCGATGCACGGGAACGATTAAGAGATTTTTGAACGTCGTCAATTCCCACCAGGGCCTCAGCCTGCGCGGAAGCCTGAGCTGAATCCATGGAAAGTTCTACCGGTTGCTGAACGCTTGACGCCACAGATTCAACAGACCGAGGAAACATGAGACGTGCTTAGGACAGGCTGGATTGAGCTGGACGGTAGCAGTCGAGACTCAGGGCGCACAGGCGAATCCGAGCAAAACAGACACTTCCACAATCGGCATGCTCCCGAAGCGGTGATAACTTCCGAATCTCGTTTTCTTCCGATCGATGCGCGTCTCCCGCCTGCTGCTGGTGACGCTGCGGGATGTTCCCGCCGAAGCGGAGATCACCTCGCATCAGTTGCTTCTCAGGGCTGGGTATATCCGTCGCGTTGGATCAGGGATTTACGCCTACCTCCCCTTGATGTGGAGGGTGCTGCAAAAGATCACCGCCGTGGTGCGCGAGGAGATGAACCGCGCCGGCGCCCAGGAAACTCTGCTGCCGCAGCTGCATCCTGCTGAGCTCTGGCAGAAGAGCGGGCGCTGGCAGGGTTACACCGCCGGCGAGGGGATCATGTTCCACCTCGAAGACCGCCAGGGCAGAGAACTGGGGCTTGGTCCAACCCATGAGGAGGTGATCACCAGCCTGGCGGGCGAGCTGCTGAGGTCATACCGACAGCTCCCGGTGAACCTTTACCAGATCCAGACCAAATTTCGCGACGAGATCCGTCCCCGCTTTGGCCTAATGCGAGGCCGCGAATTCATCATGAAGGACGCGTATTCCTTCCATGCCAGCGAAGCGGATCTTCGCGAGACCTACGGCGCCATGGATCAGGCCTACCGCCGCATCTTTCAACGTTGTGGCCTGGATGCCGTCCCTGTCGATGCCGATAGCGGAGCGATCGGCGGCGCCGCCTCCCAAGAGTTCATGGTGACGGCGGATGCCGGGGAAGACCTGATCCTGATCAGCGATGACGGCCAGTACGCCGCCAACCAAGAGAAGGCTGTTTCGATCCCATCCGCGGCAGCTCCTCTCCCCGACGGCCCGGAGAAATCGATTCCAACCCCTGGATTGGGCAGCATCGAGAGCCTCTGCAATGCCAAAGGATGGGATCCGAGCCAAGTGGTGAAGGTGCTGCTGTTCGTGGCGACCCTGGACGATGAAACCCTCCAACCGCTACTGGTGAGCCTCCGTGGTGACCAGGAGCTCAACCCCACCAAAGTCGTGAACGCCCTCAGCCGAATCCTCAACAAGGGTGTTCTCGATTGCCGGCCGATCACACCAGACGACAACAACCGTCAGCAGATTGATCCGATCCCCTTTGGATCGATCGGGCCAGACCTATCCGATGCCGTGCTGCAGGGAGCCAAGACCTGGGAACCAACATTCCTGCGTCTGGCGGATGAAACCGCCAGCGAACTCGGCAGCTTCATCTGTGGTGCGAACGCGCCCGATCTGCACCGTTTCAACACCAGCTGGACTGCCATCGGGCAGCAGCCGACCAGCCTGGATCTGCGCAATGCACGGGCAGGCGACATCTGCCAACACAACCCGGCAGCTCGGCTGACCGAGAAACGTGGCATCGAAGTCGGCCACATTTTTCAGCTGGGCCGGAAATACTCCGAAGCCATGGAGAGCCGTTTCACCAACGAGAGCGGCAAGACCGAACCGTTCTGGATGGGTTGCTATGGGATCGGGGTTTCCAGGCTGGCGCAGGCCGCCGTCGAACAGCACCACGACGACAGCGGCATCTGTTGGCCGACCGCCATCGCCCCCTTTGAAGCCATCGTCGTTGTTGCCAACATCCAGGACGAGACCCAGGCCCAGCTTGGGGAAGCGCTCTACGCGGAGCTTCAGGCTGCCGGAGTCGATGTGCTCATCGACGACCGCAAAGAACGCGCCGGCGTCAAGTTCAAAGACGCGGATCTGATCGGCATCCCTTGGCGGATCGTGGTGGGACGCGACGCGAACGAGGGAACCGTTGAATTGGTGTGCCGCAGCAGCCGCGAGGTACAGAAGCTTCCCCACGCTGAGGCTGTGACCTGCCTGATCAAGGCACTCCACCCCTAAAGTTGTTTCACATTGAAGGGTTTCATGCTCTCCGGACTGACACGCCTGCTTCGCCCCCTCAGCCGGGCTGCCGTAGCCCTTGGGCTGGGGTTATGCCTCCTCCTGACGGCCTGCAGTGGGGATGCTGAAGCTCGTCTCAGCGGCGACTACGTGGAAGACACCGTGGCTGTCTCCCACACCCTGCTGACGGTGATCGACCTGCCTCAGGACGATCCGACCCACGCCGAAGCTGAAGCCGAAGCGCGGGCCCTGATCAACGATTACATGTCCCGTTATCGGCCCCAGCCCCGTGTGAACGGACTCAGCTCCTTCACAACGATGCAGACAGCGCTGAATTCTCTGGCTGGTCATTACGCCTCCTATGCCAATCGCCCGCTGCCTGAGGCCCTGCATGACCGCATCGCCAAGGAACTCAACAAGGCTGAGAAATCAGTGGTCCGTGGCAGCTGAGCCCCCAAGACAAGCTCAGTTTTGACGAGGCCACCCGAGATCTGAGATACTCGCGGATTGTGCAGATCTGCGGCTTCGGGCCGCCGTGTTCTTGGCCAACGTTGTCGTCATCGGAGCGCAGTGGGGTGACGAGGGAAAAGGAAAGATCACCGATCTCCTGAGCCGCTCCGCCGATGTGGTGGTCCGCTATCAGGGTGGTGTGAATGCAGGCCACACGATTGTTGTTGACGATCGTGTGCTCAAGCTGCACCTGATTCCCTCAGGAATCCTCTACCCCGACACGATCTGTCTGATCGGATCCGGCACGGTGGTGGATCCCAAGGTGATGCTCGGTGAGCTGGACATGCTCATCGCCAACGACATTGATATTTCAGGGCTTCGTTTGGCATCCACGGCCCACGTGACGATGCCCTACCACCGCCTGCTCGATCAGGCGATGGAAAAGCAGCGGGGGGCACGCCGAATCGGAACCACAGGCCGCGGAATCGGCCCCACCTACGCCGACAAGTCGCAGCGCAGTGGCATCCGCGTCATCGACCTCCTGGACGAACAGCGGCTAAGCGAACGCCTTGAAGGCCCACTTCAAGAGAAGAATGAACTTCTTCAAACCATCTATGGCGTTGCTCCCCTGAACGCCGAAGACGTCATCCAGGAATATCTGGAATACGGCAAGCGCCTCGCACCCCACGTGGTGGAGTGCACCCAGACGATTCATCAGGCAGCGCGAGCTCGCAAAAACATCCTGTTCGAAGGTGCCCAGGGCACGCTGTTGGACCTGGACCACGGCACCTACCCGTACGTCACGTCCTCCAATCCCGTTTCCGGTGGTGCCTGCATCGGTGCAGGCGTCGGCCCGACCCTGATTGACCGCGTCATCGGCGTGGCCAAGGCCTACACCACCCGCGTGGGTGAAGGCCCCTTCCCCACCGAGCTAAGCGGAAGCCTGAATGACCAGCTCACGGAACGCGGTGGTGAATTCGGCACCACCACTGGCCGCCAACGGCGCTGTGGCTGGTTTGACGGCGTGATCGGTCGCTATGCCGTGCAGGTCAACGGCTTGGACTGTCTGGCCGTGACCAAGCTGGATGTTCTCGATGAACTCGACGAAATCCAAGTGTGTGTGGCCTATGAACTCAACGGCGAGCGAATCGAGCACTTCCCGAGCAGTGCCGATGACTTCGCCGAGTGCAAACCCATCTTCGAAACGCTGCCTGGCTGGCAGTGCTCCACCGAAGAATGCCGCAGCCTTGAGGACCTCCCCAAACCGGCCATGGATTACCTGCGTTTCCTCGCCGATTTAATGGAAGTGCCGATCGCCATCGTTTCCCTGGGCGCCAGCCGTGATCAGACCATCGTTGTCGAAGATCCGATCCATGGCCCCAAGCGGGCGTTGTTGAGCGCCTGAACCTCTGAGGTTCATACTTCGGGGCTGCTTTCCACGCCTCGATGTCATCAGAGACCCGTTTCCCCAGCGACTGCAGTCTCGATGTCGTTGGCATCGGCAACGCCATCGTTGATGTTCTGGTGCAGACCGACGAAAGCTTCATCGCTGAACACGGCCTCCAGAAAGGCGGCATGGCGCTGATTGATGAACAACAGGCTGAGGCTCTCTACAAGGCCAGTGGCGCTGGCCTTGAGACCTCCGGTGGCTCGGTTGCCAACACCATGGTGGGCATCGCCCAGCTCGGCGGTCGCGCTGGTTTCATCGGCCGCGTCCGGGACGACCAGCTCGGCAACATTTTCAGCCACGACATCCGGGCCGTTGGTGCACGCTTTGAGACCCCAGCAGCCACCAGTGGGGCCACAACAGCGCGCTGCCTGATTTACGTCACGCCCGATGCCGAGCGCACCATGTGCACCTTCCTGGGGGCCTCAACCCAGCTGGAGCCAGAGGATCTCGACCTCTCCATGGTCAAGCAGGCCAAGGTGCTTTACCTGGAGGGCTACCTCTGGGATAGTCCAGCCGCCAAACGGGCCTTCATCGCCGCCGCCGAAGCCTGCCGTGAAGCCGGCGGGAAGGTGGCTCTTTCGCTCTCCGATGGCTTCTGTGTGGATCGGCACAGGGAAAGCTTTCTCGAGCTGGTGGATGGCCACGTCGATGTGCTGTTCGCCAATGACGTTGAAATTCAGTCGCTCTACGAAACCGACGATTTCGAGCAGGCCCTCGAGCGGGTGCGCGGCTGCTGCTCAGTGATTGCGATCACCCGTGGTGCCGAGGGGTCCGTCGTGCTGAGTGGAGACCAGCGCTGGGATGTCGGCATTTTCAGCCTGGGAGGCCTGGTGGACACCACGGGAGCAGGCGACCTCTATGCCGGGGGATTTCTGCATGGCTTCACCCAGGGCGAATCACTCGAGCGCTGTGGTGAGCTCGGAGCCCTCTGCGCTGGCCAGATTGTGACCCAACTGGGGGCCCGCTCCCAGGTCTCCCTCAAGCAGCTGGTGGAGACGCATCTGAACTGAGCTCAGCGATTGCCCAGGCCCCATAGGCCGGTGATGCCGTCACCGGCCAGCACAACCACTCGGGGGTGTCATAGCTGTGCAGCTCTGAGACGGCCGAGCGCAGTGCGTCCAGGTGCTGGGCGGAGGTCTTCATCAGCAGTTGCACCTCATGGGACGCCTGCATCACCCCCTCCCAGCGATAGAAGGACTGAACCGTTTGGATGGACACACAGGCCACGAGATGGCGCTCCAGCAAGGCCTCAGCCAGCTGTTGGGCGCGCTCAGCGTTCGCTTCCGTGGTGAGGGCCAGCACAAGCCCACTCGCTTCAATCACGCTCAAGCCGATCCATCAGGCT
>JADHMX010000006.1 GCA_016779825.1 Synechococcus sp. BS301-5m-G53
GAGGCTGTCTAAGCCCGCTGCCACCCGCATCAGGTGGTCGACTGCGTCTTCGTGATGGTAACTAAAGAGGTGAGGAGTCAGTTCTCCTGTCTCAAGGCCGGAGTGGCTGCTGAGGAAATCGCTGACAGCAGACACGCCAAGGTCCGGATTGCGAACCAAGGTGTAAATCTCAAGGCGGTTGCAAGTGCTGAGGATGGATGCCTCGAGCACCTGCTCGTTGCCGCGAAGGGATTGGAGGGACGTCTCCATGGTCTGCTCAGGGATGCTGAGGCGTTCCCGGATCTCCACCGGTGCCGTGCGATGACTGAGACCAACGACGGAGATATGCATGAAGACGTTCCTCTCAACCAGTTGGTGACGATCAGCTCAGAGCGATGCTTTGGGCGCCGTCTTTGATGTGCACGGTGTTGGTGAAGCGGCAGGTGTTGTCCAGGTTGCTGATCACCAGGCTGCTCGTGCGGGTGCAGTCCTTTTCGAACTTAACGCCATTGAAGAGCAGACCATCCGTGATGCCGCTGCCAGCGAAACAAACATGCTCGCCGCAGGCCAGCTCCTCTGCTTCGTAGACCTTGTCGGGGTCGGTGATGCCCATCTCAGCGAGACGCGCCAGATTGCCCTCTTTGGTCATGTCAGCCCATTCGGAGGTCTGAGCAATCGCAGGGTCGTACACCAGCTGGCCCTGGAAGTGACCACCAAGAGCGCGCATAGCAGCTGCGGAGATCACACCTTCAGGAGCAGCACCAATGCCCATCAGGCAGTGGGTTCCGGTGCCGGCGAAACCGCAGGCGATGGCGGCCTGAACATCACCATCTGAGATGGGCTGGATGCGAGCGCCGGTGGCGCGGATCTCAGCGATCAGATCCTTGTGACGCGCACGATCCATCACCACGATGTTCAGCTCATCGATGGGGAGACCCAGGCACTCGCTGAGGATCTTGATGTTCTCAGTGGCCGACTTACGGATGTCCACCTTGCCCTTGGCAGCCGGAGGAGCAGCCAGCTTCTTCATATAGAAGTCGGGGGCGTTGAACAGACCGCCGCGGTCGGAAGCCGCGAGGACAGCCATGGAGCCGCGTTGGTTGAACGCGCAGAGATTGGTGCCTTCGCAGGGGTCGACAGCGAAATCAACGCCAGGACCGGTGCCGGTGCCGACCTCTTCTCCGATGTAAAGCATGGGGGCTTCGTCACGTTCCCCCTCACCGATCACGATGCGGCCCTGCATCTGGATTTGATTCATGCGCTTGCGCATGGCATCGACGGCCAAGGCATCCGCTTCGTCCTTCAGGCCTTTGCCGGAGAGCGACGCGGAAGCGATGGCGGCCTGCTCGACGATCTCGAGAATTTCCTGAATGAGGGTCTGATCCACGGGACTCCGGATGGGTTGGGACGGGGTGGCGAGATCTCCTGGACGGGCAGTTGGCCGTCGCCGCAGTGGATCTCGACGTCTGAGCGCGGCTCACTGTATCAGTGGTTGCAGGAGTCCCTAAAATCTCCCGGCACTTCGCGCTCCTCATCCATGAGCACCAAGCCCCTGGTGATCTCGCCGTCGATCCTGTCGGCTGACTTTGCACGCCTCGGCGAAGAAGTGAAAGCCGTGGACGAGGCCGGCGCGGATTGGATCCATGTGGATGTGATGGACGGTCGCTTTGTCCCGAACATCACCATTGGGCCGCTGATTGTTGAGGCGCTGCGTCCGGTGACCCAGAAGCCTCTGGACGTTCACCTGATGATCGTCGAGCCGGAGAAGTACGTCCCTGATTTCGCCAAAGCCGGCGCCGACATCATTTCTGTGCAGGTAGAAGCCTGCCCGCATCTGCACCGCAACCTCGCTCAGATCAAGGACCTGGGCAAAAAAGCAGGCGCAGTTCTCAATCCCTCAACACCGATCGACACCCTCGAGTACTGCCTCGAGCTCTGCGATCTGGTGCTGATCATGAGCGTCAACCCCGGCTTCGGCGGCCAAAGCTTCATCGAAAGCCAGGTGCAAAAAATCCGCGACCTGCGCCGCATGTGCGACGAGAAGGGTCTCGATCCCTGGATCGAAGTGGATGGCGGCATCAAAGGCGGAAATGCCTGGAAAGTGATCGAAGCCGGTGCCAACGCCATCGTGTCCGGCTCCGGTGTGTTCAACCAACCCGATTACGCCGAAGCCATCAAAGGCATCCGTAACAGCAGCAGCAAGGAAGCTGTTCTTGCCTGATCACCAGGCGCTGTATTGAGCTTCACGAGCCCGGCATCCAATGCCGGGCTTTTTTGTGATCGCAGCATTCACGCCAGAGCTGCGCAATTCAAAACGTCAAACTCACGCGAGACCGTAGCGACGGGGGAGTTTCAGCATCTCCAAAGATTGTGCGGCCACACTGATGCGAACACACCACCGATAATCGGAGCATGAAAGACGATGCCAAACTTGTTGCAGCATTCCTTGCTTTGAATGCTGGTGTGATGGTGTTGGCCTTCACCGGTTATCTCAAAGGAGGAATGAACATCGGTGCCGTTTTTCAACATTTCAATCAATAATTTTGCTTGCCGAGAACAGAAGCCAGAGCAGCTTCCACCTCTGTTTCGCTTGAGTTGAAATACGGATGGTGACATCTCCCCTCAGGGCCACGCTGGAGAGATCGAAGTCGGAGACGTCCAATGCGTGACGACAGTCCAACTGAGCAAGACATAGAAGCTGCCTGACTGGCCTAACTAGCCATACAGCCAGACGTTTCGTTCGGCTTCAAAGAACGCCAACAAGGTTCAGGCCATCCCTTTGCAGGGGTGGCCTTCCTTTTTGTCCATGGATTGAAAGATGTGCCGCCAGACCAACCAAACCTGGACAGGGAACACCCCAATCCGTGCCCTTGATCACAAAACAGATCTTGAGATCATGGAAAACTTATAAAACGCGATGGACCGCAGGTCACGACGCGAGATTCACTCATAACCAGAAAACATCATGAGCAGACGAGGTAGTCATCCGCTTCTCAGAGGTCAGGCACAACCCGAGTGCCCCGCTCCATCACAGCGTCCTGTTCTGCTGTCTGGATTGGAATCCGCCCAGCGAAAACGTTATCTTCGTTCCGAAGCGGAGGAGTCTCAAGCAGGCCAACAAACGACCAGGCATCGCTCATCCCACTGACTGGGAGTGTCAATCGAGCCTCGAACTCGCACCCCCAGCGTGAATGGTGTGGGGGAGAGTCCAACTGGACTTCAATCCCCCTCAGTGGCGGGGAGAGTCCGTTAGGCCTCGATCCCCATGTGGCGGCCGCAATTGCTGCCAGACCCACATGTCCACCATGCAGCCCATTCAGAGCTGGAGGCCAGCCTCTCAAGAATTTCTTCCAACTGAGGCCGTGAAGTGTTCACAGACTGCATCCATGCCAATGATCCCTGGAATAGGGGAGCTGGGCAAAAGAATGAATCCCTCATGTGAGCGATTGAATCGCAACAAAAACAACTTTTCCCATCACAACAACAAGGAACAAGCAGTCGATACAGAGTCAGATAGATCCTGTCACAGATCAAACTGAAGTTGAAAGACACCACTGCACCACCGCATGCACAATGCGTTTACTGAAGCCCACTCCTCATTGATGAATAAGCTTTTATCCGGCCTCATAGCGGGCATTGTTCTAACCCCAGCTTTGCAGGAGCCAGCGTTAGCGAACATGACATATTCCCAAGCAAAAACTTGCTATCAGAATCAGTACGTTGAGACCTACCATCCCGGCACTCGGGACAAGCCTGGCTTCGTCAGCAGCCGTGAGGAAAGGGTCGAAACCCCCTGCCCCAAGACCCTGCATTTTCATGGGCGCAAAAGCCATAAGCACCAAGATGGCCATCGTGCCCATGATCACAATGGCCATCCTGCGGCAAACTCAGGAACTGGAACCGTTGTTGTAGATCCTGCCGCTGCGGACAACAATTCCTGCTTGGAAGGAACCCTCGCTGGTGGTGTTCTTGGTGGAGCCTTGGGAGGCGTCCTCGCCAAGAAAGAGAATTGGATCTGGTCAATACCCGCTGGAGCTGTTGGCGGCGCTCTTGTCGGATGCCAGGTCGATGGCGGCTGAGCCCCTAACAAGCATCGACGATGGTCCTGAACGAAACCACAGTGCCTTCATGGGCAGTGAAGGTCAGAAAAACCAGCCATAGCTGTGCAAACCAATGCCCAGCAGATTCACGCCGATGTAGCAAACAGCAATCACCACAAGTCCAACCACGGCAACAAGAGCGGGGCGTCGGCCCTGCCAACCGCGACTCAGACGGGTGTGCAGATACGCGGCATACACCAGCCAGCAGATCAAGGCCCAGGTTTCCTTGGGATCCCAGCTCCAATAACTGCCCCAGGCTTCATTCGCCCAAACAGCACCACTCACGATGCCCACGGTGAGCATCAAAAAGCCAACCGTGATGGTTCGGTAACTGAGGCTGTCGAGTTGTTCGTTGGTGCTCAACTGCACGGATTGCAGCTGAACAGAACCACCATTGGCGATCGAGGCCGCCTGACGAAATCCACCACTGCCAATGGAGCTGCTGCGAAGTTCCAGCGCCTGGTCACGATCCGTGACCAACACCGCCAAGGACAGAAGCGATCCCACCAACAAGGCGGCGTAACTCACCATGATCACGCTCACATGCATCACCAACCAGCTGGAGCGCAGGGCAGGAACAAGGGGCGCCGCCGATTGCAATTGATCCGGCAAAGCAAAGCTGGCAAAGGCAATACAACCAAGACCCATGGGAGTGGCTGCTGCTGCCACGATCGGAGAAGGCCAGGCTCGCTCCACCAACAACTGGGTAAGGGTGCAGGCCCAGGCCAGAAAACACAGGGATTCGTAGAGGTTGCTGATCGGGAAGTGGCCAGATTGCCACCAACGCAGAATCAGCTGTGCCGTGAACAGCAGGTTGGCAACAGCCACCAGCAAGCGAACCAAGCCTGCACGGGATTGGCTCGAGACCGCCCAGAAGGCCAGGGGCATGGCCAAGAGCAACAACACGAAGCCAGCAAATCCAAGGCTGGTGACCAGCTCAAAAGGCGTGTTCAGCACACCATTCCCCGAAGACACGGCGATTCTGCCTCGGCCAATCAGCGACTGGCCTGTTTCAGCAACAGACCACCAGCACCTAGAAACAAGATCACAGGCAGCCACGCCGCCACGATCGGTGGCAAGGTTCCCTTCACCCCCAGGGAACTGAAGCTGAAGCCGATCACGTAATAAACAGCGATGATCCCGAGGGTGAGCACAAACGAGAAGCTGCGGCTGCTTCGGTAACTGGGCTGGGCACCGAGAGTGGCACCAAACAGGCCGAACACCAGGCAGGCCATCGGAACCGTGAACTTCTCCTGGATCCGCACACGGATCTTGCGGGCTTCCTTGATGCTGCCGGCCTCTTCGTACAGCCTCTGGGCTTGCAAGGCTTCCCCAACGGTCATGTTGACGGCATCCTTCTCAATCCCCGCCAGCCGCACCGGACCGGAACCGAGGGGATAGACGTAACGGTCGAAATCGGCCTTGGTTGAGCTGCCGTTGGCAGCCAAGGTGAGAATCTGGCCATCGAGGAAATCCCAGCTGGCTTGGCCCTCATTCCAGATGGCCCGGTCAGCCCGCAGCATTTGGGTGAAACCGGATCGGGTGAAATCCAGAACCGTCACGTCCACCATTTCACCGTCCTGAAACTTCCTCGAATAGAAGAGTTGATTCAGTCCCTTGCCGTCCTCTTCACCATCGGCATCGATGCGGGTGCCGAAACGGGGGTAGATGATGTCGCGTCCTGTCTCACTGGCGAGCGAACGGCCCAAGGAACGCTTGAGGGTGACCTCTGCATAACGCTGGCTGCGGGGCACCACCACGTCGTTGAGGACGAAGGTGAACAGGGTCATCACCATGGACAGAGCCAGGGCCGCGCTGATCATCCGCACCGTGGTGATGCCGAGGCTGCGCAGGGCGGTGAGTTCACTGTTCGCCGAAAGGCGGGTGAACACAAACAGCGATGCCATCAGCGTTCCAATCGGCACAGAGAAGGCCAGCCAACGGGGAATGCTGAACAACAGAACTTGAACCGCGATGGTGATCGGCAGGTTCTTGTCGACCATCTGCCGCACCAGTTCAAACATCACGCCGCCCGTGAGCAGCAGCAGGGTGAACAGGGCAATGAAGAAGAGCAGAGGACCCAGAAGTTCCTTGAGCAACCAGCGGTCCAGCAGAGCCAGTCGCATCCAGGTGGCCCGTTTGAGACGATCCAAAATCACAGCTGGAATCCCTCCCCGAGGTAGTGACGACGCACCAGAGGGTCAGCCGCGACTTCATCGGAGCGTCCTGCAGCCAAAACCGCACCATCGTTAAGGATGTAAGCGCGATCGGTTGTGGCCAGGGTTTCGCGAACGTTGTGATCAGTGATCAGGATGCCCATGCCGCGAGACCGCAACCCCTCGATCAGCAACTGAAGATCCGCCACCGCCAGGGGATCAACACCGGCGAAGGGTTCATCCAAAAGCAGATACAACGGTCCATTGGCACCGGATGCCAGCGCCCGGGCCACCTCGCATCGGCGACGTTCACCGCCGGAGAGTTGGAAGCCAAGACGGTTCATGAACGCTGTGAGGTGAAAGTCCTCAATCAGCTGCTGGCGACGGTTCCGCCTTTGTTCCGGACTGAGATCGGTCTGTTCAAAGGCAATGTCTAGATTTTCACGGACCGTGAGATTGCGAAAGATACTGGCTTCCTGCGGCAGATAGCCCACACCAAGACGGGCCCGTTCCGGCATCGGCAGATCGGTGACCCTCTGTCCGTCAACAATCACTTCACCCTGGTCAGGGCAGAGCAGACCAATCACCAGATTGAAGGTGGTGGTTTTGCCAGCTCCATTCGGACCCAGCAACCCAACCACCTCGCCAGGGGCCAGTTTCAGATCCAAGCCCTTCACCAACTGGCGGCCCCCAAGCGTGATGGAGACATTCGACAGTTCCAGGGTCATGGGGCCACCGGGTTGGAGGCGGGGGCAGCATCAAGAACGGGCTGACCTGGCTGAAGCGACCATTGACTAAACACCTGCTGGCCGGGAACCGGACTCGCAACGGCCGTACCGTCCTCCAACAGGTAGGTGAAACGATCAGCACGCAGAAGGTTGCCGTCAGCCTGGATCACATCAACATCGCCACTCAGCACAATCCGATCTTCTTCTGTGAAGTACTGCGCCTGACGGCTGGTGGCCACCAAACCACGACCGGCATGCACCAAACGAACATTGCCACTGGCGGTGATCACACCGGTGCTGCTATCTGCTGACTGCAGATCGGATTCGATGGTGATCACACCGGCATCAGCAGCTTGCTGAGCCTGTGCCGGAAACGAAGGGGCAAGTGCAGCCAGAAGCGGCAGAGAGAAAAGAAGGCCCCCGAAACGGAGCATCGCTTTAGCTGCCACGCAATAAGCCCAAGTCGATTGAGATTAACGGCGCTTCAGCGCTGCAACAGCAGCACAGGGACAGTGCATGACTCGGGATCCCCATCTTGCTGAAGGGCTTCAAGCCTTTGTTGTGCCGCATGGCAGAGAGCATCAAGGTCGAGGCCCAGATCAGGGGTCCCGGGACGTTTCAGACGACCAAGGGCTTCACCGAAAAGGATCGTGGCACCACGACGATTGCCCCGCTGCAAATGCAATTGGGCAACCGCCACCTGAAGAATTCCCTGCAGACTGCGACGCTCCGGATCAGCCGTTTCGTGCCAGAGCTCTTCAAACAGATCGTGAGCGGCGTACCACTCACCGGCGTTGAAGAGCTCCAGGCCTTGATGAAAGCGAGGATCCGCCTGGGGCATCAGCGCTTGGACTTCGCCGGCTTCTTGCCGGGAAGCTTGCGCAGACGGATCGACTCGGGGGTGACTTCGAGCATCTCGTCGGGACCGATGTATTCCAGAGCCCGCTCCAGGGTCATCTGAATCGGTGCTTGGAGCGTGTCCAGTTCCTCAGCACCGGCTGAACGCATGTTGGTGAGCTGCTTGGTCTTGCAGACGTTGATCTCCAGATCCTGAGGACGGTTGTACTCCCCGATGATCATTCCCTTGTAGACCTTGGTGCCAGGGCTGATGAAGAATTGACCGCGATCCTCGGCGTTCTTCAGGGCATAGAAGGTGGCCGTGCCCTCCTCGAAGGCGATCAGCACACCGTTCCGGCGGGTGTCGAAGTCACCCATCATCGGACGGTATTCATAGAAGGAATGGCTCATGATTCCTTCGCCACGGGTGGCTCGGATGAACTCACCCCGGAAACCGATCAGACCGCGGGAGGGAACGATGAACTCCAGCTGCGTGCGTCCATCAGCACTGGTTTCCATGTTCTGCATCTCGCCCTTGCGGGTGCCCAGTTTTTCGATGCAGCTGCCCACCGCCGGTTCAGGCACATCCATCACCAGGGTTTCAACGGGCTCGCAGGGGGTGCCATCAATGGTGCGGTAGATCACCTGCGGCTGGGACACCTGGAACTCATAGCCCTCACGGCGCATGGTCTCGATCAGGATGCCGAGGTGCAATTCACCACGACCACTCACCGCAAAACGGTCTGGTGAATCGGTGTCTTCGACACGCAGAGCCACATTGGTGAGCAATTCACGCTGCAGACGGTCACGCACCTGACGGCTGGTGACGAACTTGCCTTCCTTGCCTGCAAACGGGGAGTCGTTGACGACGAAAGTCATCTGCAGGGTGGGCTCATCCACCTTGATCAGCGGCAGAGCCGTCGGTTCGTCAGGGCAGGCGATGGTTTCGCCGATGTTGACGTCGTCAAAGCCAGCCACAGCCACCAGGTCTCCGGCGGAGGCCTCTTCGATCTCAACGCGCTGCAGCCCCTCGAAGCCCAGCAGCTTGCTGATGCGGCCCTTTTTGACGGAGCCGTCGTCTTTGATCAGGGCTGCATTCTGACCCTGTTTGATGCTCCCGTTGTGAACGCGGCCAATGATGATCCGGCCAAGGAAGTCGGAATAATCGAGGGTGGTGATTTGCAGCTGGAGGGGCTTCTCCGGATCGCCAACCGGGGGCGGAACGTGGCGAAGGATTGCGTCGAACAGCGGACGCATGTTGTCGCTGTCGGTCTTCATATCGGGCTTGGCAAAGCCCCCAAGACCGCTGCCAAACAGATAAGGGAAATCGCACTGATCGTCGTCAGCACCGAGCTCGATGAACAGGTCAAGCACCTTGTCGACGGCGGTCTCGGGATCCACCCGGGCCCGGTCGATCTTGTTGACGAACACGATCGGACGCAGGCCCTGTTCAAGGGCCTTTTTCAGCACGAAGCGGGTCTGGGGCATCGGCCCCTCATTGGCGTCCACAATCAACAGACAGCCGTCCACCATGCCCAGCACCCGCTCCACTTCGCCGCCGAAGTCGGCGTGGCCAGGGGTATCAACAATGTTGATCCGGGTGTCCTTGTAGGTGACCGCCGTGTTTTTCGACAGGATCGTGATGCCCCGCTCACGCTCCAGGTCGTTGGAGTCCAGCACACATGTGGGCACCGCTTCGTTGTCGCGGAAAATTCCTGACTGCGCCAACAGCGAGTCGACCAGAGTCGTCTTGCCGTGGTCAACGTGGGCGATGATCGCAATGTTGCGGATCGCCTTGTTGTTGGCGCTCATGCGGGCTGACCGTAAGAATTTGTGAAGAACGCCAAAGGCGCAGTGCGACAGGTTATCTCAACGTGAGAATCGGCTTGTGAGTTCTGGACCCTTGCTGCGCAGGCTGCCGCGGGTGACACCGAGCTGGTGGTGGATCCGCTCCTGGGACCAGACCTCCTGGGTGGCGATCCGACCCGCCAGAGCCTCGGCGTAAAGGCTGACGCGCCGGCGCGTCGCAGCGGCATCCTCATCAAGGAGTTCCAGCCGAATCCTGCGCACGCCTGCCCGCAGCAGCGCCGGCAGTGCCTCCACGCCAGATTGCGCCATTCCATTGAAGAGCGTGTTGCGACAGCCCAGATCAGCACGCAGGGGATGTTCGACGCCGCTGCGGTCCCGCAGGGTGACGTGGTGCGTCTCACAGGGGCGACCGCAGTCGGTGTGGTCTTTGCCGTCGGAGAGAAACGCACAGAACAGGCAATGCTCCATGTGGAACAGAGGCATGTGCTGATGCAGGGTGACCTCCAGCAGCGCTGGATCAACGGCAGCCGCCAGATCCAGCAGTTGCTGAAGGTTGAGGTCGTAACTGGCCGTAAGCCGCTGCAGCTTCCAGTGGTCGCGATACCACTGGAAACTCAGGGGGTTGGCAGTGTTGAGGGAAAAGTCACCAATGCAGGGGGCCAGCGGCGTCAGCACCTCAAGCTGATCGGCATTGCGCACCAGGAAGCCGTCGGGGCGAGCCCGAATCAGTGGCTCAAGCGTCCAGCGTTCATCGGGCCGTGTGATCCGTGCCCCGGCCAACCAAACACCCTCCGGCCAGCAGCCTCGCCCGATCGCCACCGCTTCCCGCAGCTCTCGGGGCTGCTCGAGATCGGCCACCACCGAGCGAATCGGTAAGTCCTCGCGGGAGAGATCCACCAAGGCCTGCAGCTGCTCAAGGCTGCGCACCAGCACCACCAACCCTGGTTCGGTGTCGCTCTGGGGAGGAGAAGGCTGGTGACACATCCGCGCCAGTAGCTCTGTTGGGTCTGTGGTTGTGGAGAGTGCGGGGCCAGGGCCTGAAGCGGTGCTGTCATCCAGCGAGGCCTCCAACCGCTCGAGCAGGGCCCTGCGCATGCGATTCAGTTCCGCCACGGGCAGGAAAAGATCACCTTGCAGCTGAACATCAAGGTGCTGAAGCACCCAGCCGGTCCCCCCCAGCCGTCCCAGTTGCTCCTGAAGACGTTCACGATCGAGGGGGCGCTGGGAAGCGGTCTGCAGCGGCATGGCGCTGCAGAGCTTCAGATCCACAGCCTCCGGTTCCAGCAATTCCAGCTCCAGCGGTGCATCGAGCCGACCGGACACCCTCAGCGCCAGCTCCTGGGGCCGAGCCTCCACGGTGCGGCGGGCGGCCCGATGCCAACGGGACTGCCAGTCAGGGTCACTGGTCAGCCAGACAGAGGCACCAGACCGCAAGCCTGAAAGATCCACACGATCCGGACCAAGGCGAAGCTTCCAGCGTTCGTCGCCCATCCGCTCGCACACCATGATCCGGCCACCGATTTCCCGTGGTGGCTGCAGGGGGTCGGACGACAGCTGTTCCAACACAAGACCCTGACCGGGCTGCAGCCGTTCTTTGCTGCGCAGATGCAACCAACCACCCCGTTCAACCCGCAGCAACCGCCCCAGCAGCGGGCCCCGCTTCTTGCTCCAGCGTCCATGCACCAAGCGGCGATGGTTCACCCCCTCCAGCCAACCGGTGGACAGCCCACGGGAGAAGGCCAGCTCCAACTGGCGTTGCACTTGGGTAGCCGAAGCAGGGGTCTGATCCAGCCGCTGCCGATAGGCGTCGGTGACAGCAGCCACGTAGGCCGCGTCTTTCAGACGCCCCTCAATTTTCAAGCTGGCCACACCGATCCGCTGCAGCTCAGGCAGCAGCTCCCAGGCCGCCAGATCCTGGGGAGAGAGGAGATAGCGCTGCTCCTCGAGGGAGTGAGGCTGGCCATCCACCACCATTTCGTAGGGGAGCCTGCAGGCCTGGGCACATTCACCTCGATTGGCACTGCGCTGACCCAGAGATTCACTGGTCAGACATTGCCCGGAGTAGGCGACGCAGAGGGCGCCATGCACGAACACTTCCAACGGCATCGCAAGGTTCCGCTGGGCCAGTTGTGTCTGCAGGCGCTCAAGATCACGGAGAGCCAACTCCCGGGCCAGAACCACCCGCTGACAACCAAGGGCAGCAGCCTGGGCAATCCCCGCTGCGCTGGTAATCGACATCTGGGTGGAACCATGCACGCAGAGGTTCGGCACCAGCCGCTGGGCCAGGCGACAGAGCCCCACGTCCTGGACGATGACCGCATCCACACCCGCCTGGTCTGCAGCGATCAGCAGCTGAGCCGCAGCCTGCAGTTCATCGCTGAACACCAACACGTTGAAGGTGAGAAAGCCCTTCACACCCCGCTGATGCAGCCACTGCATCACCTCAGACAGGTCATCCAGTCTGAAATTTTCGGCCCGCTGACGGGCGTTGAATGCATCAACGCCGAAGTACACCGCATCTGCACCGGAAGCGACGGCCGCCTGCATCGCAGCCCAGTCGCCCGCGGGAGACAGCAGCTCAGGGAGGGTCAAGGGTCGCGCCTGGTGAACCGACTGGCGGGCTCAAACAGACGCAGTGCATCCGCATTGCCCTCGTAGCGCCAGTGCCAGGGTTCGTACATCACGCCCTGATTGTTGCCCTCGGGAAACGACAAAACGAAGTGGTAGCGAGCGGCGTGATCCTGCAGCCAGCGAAAGGCGTCAGTGTCTTGAAAGCTCTGGGAGAGGTTGGTCTCAGGAGCACGACCATCGCCGAGATCCACGGCATAGCCAGTGCTGTGCTCGGAATAGCCCGGTGGTGCCGACACCTGGGCACGTTCCTCGGCGGTCTGATTCCGTTCAGAGGCCACATCAAAGAAAATGGATTCCTGGAGGGCCAGGGAACGAAACCCACTGAGCAGCCGCAGATCAACCCCATCGGCCGAGGCAGAGCGCATCATCGTGTCGAGGGCCTCAGCGGCCTGAACATTCAGCTCAATCCCCGGTTGAAACACGATCAGTTGATCGGCTTGTGCTTCTCCGTAGGGGAAGTGACCCAAGAGGCGGCCATCGGCATCGGGACGTTCACGAAAGCCTGAGATCTCAAGACTCTGGGTGGGCTGCCGCCGGGACAGCAGGGTTGGAGCCACCATCAGCGCCGCAAGGCTTCCAGCACAGACAAGAACAAGCCCGAACAGCAGACGAGCCGCGCCATTTCCCTTGCGTTGACGCGGCGGCCGTGTCCGACGGGCGACCGGAATATCCTCCCGCTCGGTGCGTCGCGCAGAGGAGGCCCGAACCAAGGCGCTGATGCGTGTTGTTTCGATCGTAAAGGCAGCTGCCAGGTCGACCCACAATGGTTGTTGTGACAGTGATAGCTTCACAAAACAATCCAGCGGAGACGGGCTGAGATGTTGCGAGTTGCGGTGATCGGCGGTGGCCCCAGTGGCTCCTGTGCTGCGGAGATCCTGGCCAAGGCGGGAATTCAAACTTGGCTGTTCGAGCGCAAACTCGACAACGCCAAACCCTGTGGCGGGGCGATTCCTCTTTGCATGGTCGAAGAATTCGACCTTCCTGACGAGATCATCGACCGCAAGGTTCGGAACATGAAGATGATCTCCCCCTCCAACAGGGAGGTGGACATCAAGCTCGATCCGCTCGGGTACGACGAAAATGCCTATATCGGCATGTGCCGTCGTGAGGTTTTCGATGCCTTCCTTCGCAACAGGGCAGCTGATCTCGGCACGACCCTGATTAACGGTCTGGTGCAGAAGATCGACACCGGCACTGACCGCCAAGGGCCTTACACCATCCATTACGCCGACTACAGCGCTGGTGGCCCCACCGGAGAGCAGAAGACCCTTCCCGTCGACCTGATCATCGGTGCCGATGGCGCCAACTCCAGGGTGGCCAAAGCCATGGATGCCGGTGATTACAACGTGGCCATCGCCTTCCAGGAACGGATCAAGCTTCCGGCTGAGGAGATGACCTACTACGAGGATCTGGCTGAGATGTATGTCGGGACAGATGTGTCCCCTGACTTCTACGCCTGGGTGTTCCCCAAATACGACCACGTTGCAGTGGGAACGGGAACGATGCAGCAGAACCAGAGCCTGATCAAGGGTCTGCAGAAGGGCATCCGCGAGCGGGCCAACAAGCGGCTGTTCCAGGGCGAGGTGATCAAGGTGGAAGCCCACCCGATTCCTGAGCACCCCCGTCCTCGTCGGGTGGTAGGCCGCATGGCGCTTGTGGGCGACGCAGCTGGGTATGTCACCAAGAGCTCAGGCGAAGGCATCTACTTCGCTGCCAAGAGCGGCCGGATGTGTGCCGAAGCGATCGTGGAAATCTCCAACAGCGGAGCCTCCATCCCCACCGAGAAGCAGATCAAGTCGACCTACCTCAAGCGCTGGGACCGCAAGTACGGCGCCACCTATGCGGTACTCGACATCCTGCAGCGAATCTTCTATCGCAATGACGCAGCCCGAGAAGCCTTCGTCGAGATGTGCGACGACAAGGACGTGCAGAAGCTGACCTTCGACAGCTATCTGTACAAACGGGTGGTGATGATGAATCCCTGGCAGCAGATCAAACTGACCCTTCGCACCCTCGGCAGCCTGATTCGGGGCGAGGCACTCGCTCCTTCCGTCTACAACCCTGTTCCCTCTGCCGTTGGCCGTTCAGACGGCGATTTCCTGGCCGAGGAAGCTGCCCAGCAGATCAAAGCGCAAGCCTCCGGATCGAAGGAGACCGAGTCGAAGGAAAAGGCCGGCGTCTCCTGACGGAGGCGGGCCCAAAACATCACTCCAACACCAGTGCTGAAGCTGCTCGTTAGTTGCGCGACTCAATCGCTTTGCCAGCGGCATCCTTAATCCGCTCAATCCCCTGCTCAATATTCTTGGCAGGGGTAGTTTCTTTCTTGGTCGTCGACCAGACGTTGATGGCGTAAACGGCGGCAGCGGCCAGGATCACCGCGGCAATCACGGTTCCCAGGCCATTGCCGCCTTGGCGGATCAAGACAGGCTGCTGAGGGGTGTTGCTCTCTTGATCAGGCATTACTGCTGAATGGGCTGGCCCTTGCTTAGCCGCAGAGGCCAGCCCTGCCATTCATTTGGATTGAATCGCTTCAAATTCAGCCAACACCGAGGCCTGATTGCGCAGGACAGACAAAAGGTTGAGGCGATTGAGCCGCAACGCGGAATCGTCGACCATCACCATCACACTGGTGTCCCCATCGAAGAAAGCCTGGAGAGCTGGCGTGGCCGCCACAAGCGCATCGGCGAGGGCTTGATACGACCGCTGCTGCGCCAGAGGCTGAAGCTGCACCAGAGCAGCGAACAGATCCTGCTCACTGGCCGACTCGAACTGTTCGGGCTCAACCACATCGCCGGGCACAAGTTGGTCCCGTGCCAGATCACCCTTCTCGGCAAGCTTGGCGGCCCGTTGAACGACCGCTTGGACGGCATCCAGCTGACCGCTGTTCCGAAGATCGCGCAACAACTGGATCCGCTGTTTCACATCAAGGGGATCACTGAGCAGCCGCTCGTTCGAGAGAGCCTCTCCTGCAACAGCCTGCACCAGATCCGAGGCAAAGCCGTCGTCTTCCAGCTGCGAAACAATCCGCTGGCGCATCAGCTGGCAAAGATCGTTGTGGAGTTGGCTGGCGTCCACCGCAAAGGCAGGGAAAAGGGCAGCCCACTCCTCCACGGCGTGGCTCAGGAAAGCCATCAGGTCAAGGCGCCAGCCCATCCCCCAAAGAATCTGCAAAACACCATTGCCGGCACGACGCAGGGCATAGGGATCGGAGGATCCGGTCGGCCGCTCTCCCTTGGCAAAGATGCTGAGCAGCAGTTCAAGCCGTTCTGCCACGGCCACCACCGCTCCTGCGGGCGTTGCGGGGAGGTCATCTCCGGCTCCACGGGGCAAGTAGTGCTCCACCACAGCGAGGGCAACCTCGCGGGGTTCTCCCTCCTCCAGCAGATACTTGCCACCCATCAGGCCCTGAAGTTCAGGGAACTCCCCCACCATCTGGCTCACCAGATCGTTCTTGCAGAAATGCGCCGCACGCTGAGCAGCATCCGCCAGGGTTGTCTCGAGACCCAGTTGCTTCAGCAGCAACCCAGTGAGCCGCTCAATCCTCTCGGTTCGATCCAGAAGACTGCCCAGCCCTTCCGCGAAGGTGACCCGGTCGAGGGCCTCGCGCCGTGATGCGCTGGATTGACGTCGGTCGACATCGAGGAAGAATTCGGCATCCGCCAAGCGCGCTCCAAGCACGCGCTCGTTGCCGCGAACAATCAGAGACGAGGCCGGAGCCAGGCCATTGCCCACCAAGAGGAACTGAGGCCGAAGCACAGCCTCAGCGGTGAGTCGGAGCGGGTCGGCCTCCAGGCCAGGCACCTGCAGGGGCACATAACGCTGATGGGCCTGCATCACTGTGCTGATCACCTCCGGAGGAAGCTGCAGGAATCGTTCAGCGATCGTTCCCTCGAGAATCCTGGGGTCCTCAACAAGGTCCACCAGTTCCTCGAACAGTGATGCCGGACAGTCGGGTGTTCCGTTGGCGGCTTGAGCTGACTGGTCAAGGCTGGTGCGAATCCGCTTGGCCCGCTCGGCGCGATCAACAACAACACCCGCAGAGGCCAGGGTTTCCCCAAACACCTCCGCCGATGCGATGGACAGCGGCTCCTCACCATGAAGCCGGTGAGCACGGCTGAAGCGATCACTGCGGACCTCGGGGTCAGCCCCATCGAGCACCACAGGGATCACCTCTGAACCCTTGAGCGCCAACAGCCAGCGGATAGGGCGGCTGAAGCGCTGAGCTCCGGTTCCCCAGCGCATGAACCGCCGGCCCTGCAGCGCATCAATCCATTGGGGAATCAGCCCTTGGAGCAAATCAACACTGGCTTGACCGGGGGTGAGCACCGTTGCGAAGAGGCACGGTCCCTTGGGGGTTTCACGCTGCTCAAGGGCTGAGGGATCAACCCCGCAGCGCTTGGCGAAACCGATCGCTGCTGGTCCTGGGATGCCGTCCTTGAAAGCCTGAGCCACGGGAGGGCCTTTGCGTTCCTCCTGAAGATCGGGTTGGCGGTCTTCCAGCTCCGCAACGGAGACCACCAGACGTCGGGGGGTGCCGAACACGGACACCACCCCATGGCCCAGCCTTGCCTCCTTCAGATCACGACCGACCCTCTGCTGCAGCTGGTCAAGCGCTTGTTTGACGAAATCGGCGGGAAGTTCCTCGGTACCGATTTCCAGAAGAAAGGTTGCCGTCACGCCAACGTCAAAGCCGGAAGCGACTGTATTGGAAGCCGTTTCGCTACGTTCAATTCAGGAAATCCTTTTCGGGGTGGGGGAAAGCTCCTTGGCAGTGGCGGAATCCGAAAACCAAACGCTCTCCAAGGCAGAGCAGCGCAAGCTGGACAGCGACCATCTTCGCGACCCACTGCTGAGCGAACTCAGCAACGACGACGTGCGCTTCACAGAAGATGCCGTTCAGTTGCTGAAGTTTCACGGCAGCTACCAGCAACACCACCGCGAACTACGCAAAACCGACAAGATCCGCAGCTGGCAAATGATGCTCCGGCTGCGCAGTCCGGGGGGACGCATCCCAGCAAGGCTGTACCTCGCCCTCGATGACCTGTCCAACCGCCTTGGGGATGGAACCCTGCGGGCCACCACCCGTCAGGCCTTTCAGATGCATGGCATCGCCAAGGCTGATCTGAAAGAGGTGATCGGCACCATCGTTCGCAACATGGGCTCGACCCTGGCGGCCTGCGGAGACATCAACCGCAACGTGATGGCACCGCCAGCACCCTTTGAAAAGGGCGGCTATCCCGTGGCACGGCAGCTGGCCGATGAGATTGCTGATTTGCTCAGCCCTGAGGCGGCCGAGGGGGCTTATCTCGACCTCTGGGTGGATGGTGACCTGAGTTATCGCTTCAAGCCAAGCCGCGCCGTACAGAAGGCCAGGAAGCGCCAGAGCGAGGGGAGCGTCTTTTCCGGCAGCACGGAGGAACCTCTCTACGGGGACACCTACCTCCCCAGAAAGTTCAAGGTGGCCGTCACTGTTCCGGGCGACAACTCCGTTGACCTGCTCACCCAGGACATCGGCCTGGTGGCCTTCACCGACCCCTCCGGTGAACTGCGGGGCTGCAACGTCTATGTGGGCGGTGGTATGGGACGCACCCACAACAAAGAGGAGACCTTCGCGCGAACGGCGGATCCTTTGGGCTACGTCGACGCCGCCGACGTTCTCGATGTGGTTCAGGCGATCCTGGCGCTGCAACGGGATCACGGGGATCGAGAGGTGCGCAAGCACGCCCGCATGAAATATCTGCTGCACGACAAGGGCATTCAATGGTTCCGCGACACCCTGTGCGCGACCTACTTCAAGGGAAGCCTCAAGGGGTTGCGCAATGAGCCAAAGGCCAAGCTTCTCGACTACCTCGGCTGGCATCGTCAAAAAGCCGGGATGTGGTTCGTGGGTCTGCCCCTGCTCTGCGGTCGCCTGAACGGGGATCTCAAGGCAGGGCTCAGGCAGATCGTTGAGACCTATCAGCTGGAGATTCGTCTCACCGCCAATCAAGACCTGCTTCTGTGCAACATCGGCACCGCCCAACGGGCCAGCATTCGAACCCAGCTGGAATCCCTCGGCTTTGAGGTACCTGAAGCACCAGCACCCCTGGCTAGGCATGCCATCGCTTGCCCTGCTCTACCCACCTGCGGGCTGGCAATCACGGAATCGGAGCGCATCCTTCCGGATGTTCTGGAACGCCTCGATGCTCAGCTCCGGCGCCTCGAGATCGAGAAGTCTCTGCTCGTGCGCATGACCGGCTGCCCCAATGGCTGTGCCCGCCCTTACATGGCCGAGCTCGGATTGGTGGGGAACGGGGTCAACCAGTACCAGCTTTGGCTCGGCGGCACTCCCAACCTCCAGCGTCTGGCGCGCCCTTACATGGAAAAACTCCCCTTGGACGATCTTGAAAAAACCCTTGAGCCGTTGCTCCTGAGCTGGAAAGCCGCCGGCGGCCGACGCAGCTTCGGGGACCACATCGAGAAGCTCGGTGATCAGGAAGTGAGTGCGCTGCTGACGGCCTCGGCATAAATCGCCACAGCTTCACCCTGTCGCCAAGCCCAGAGCTGATCGCCGAACGAGTAGTGCCACCACTCGTTCGGATGCTGGGCGAAGCCGGCCGCTTCCATCACATCAGCCAACAATTGCCGGCGTTGATGCCAACAGCGAGCCTCGGGATCCTCCCGTCCGGCGTAGTGCTGAGGTTCGGACACCGCACCAATGGCATCAATTTCGCCACCCATGTCCAGCGGCGTTCCATCACAGCTGCTGCTGAGGGTGAGATCAACAGCCGCACCGGTGCTGTGGG
The DNA here is from genome assembly GCA_016779825.1 of Synechococcus sp. BS301-5m-G53. GTDB lineage: Bacteria > Cyanobacteriota > Cyanobacteriia > PCC-6307 > Cyanobiaceae > Parasynechococcus. Next base: position 19,026 of record JADHMX010000006.1, read on the forward strand.
GTGGCGGTGTTGCGGGATCGCGACTGGGATCAGCCCAGAACCGCCCCACATCGGCCACCACCCGATCAAAGGCTTCTCCCGAGCGTGCTTCAAGACCACGTTGGCGGCAGAGCTCCTCAATGCTGTGCTTGACCATGAAGGCCTGCACGGCGATAGGCCGCCACGCATCAAAAATGCTGAGGCGCAGGCTGGGGTCGTGCTGGATCAACCGTGCCTGGGCATCGAGCAGACGCTGAACGACGCCCTGGCGCAGTTGAAAAGGGTTCCCTGAAGCTCCATAGGGAGCACCGAGTGCCATGTAGGGATGGGGTTCCATCCGCCGCAACACCTCAGGCAAAGGTCTCAGGGACTCTCCGCAGTCTTCGATTGGAATCGGGCTCCAGGGGCGCATCGAATCGCTGCAACGGGATGAATTAGTTCAAGGGAGTGGCGCCGCTGAGACGACGCTGCTGAGCTTCGAGGGTTTCGCGCAGCAACGGCAGCTGATCAAGGTCAGGGTCGTGGGCCAACAGCTCCTGAGCGGCTGTTCGTGCATCCTCCAGAACGGCACCATCATCGGCAAGGCTGGCCAGAGCCAAATCGGGCAGGCCCGACTGACGGGTTCCCAGCACCTGTCCAGGCCCGCGCAAGCGCAGATCCATCTCGGCGATCTCGAAGCCATCGGTGGAGCGCACCAGCACATCCAGGCGCTGACGGGCCAGGGGGTTAGAGCTGCCATTGATCAGCAGGCAATGGGAGGCTGCAGCTCCACGGCCGACGCGCCCCCGCAACTGATGCAGCTGCGCCAGACCAAAGCGCTCGGCATGGTCGATCACCATCACGCTGGCTTCAGGCACATCCACCCCAACTTCCACCACCGTGGTTGACACCAGCACCTGAGTCTTGCCCGCAGCGAAATCGCTGAGCACCGCCTGCTTTTCGACACTGGAGAGACGACCGTGGAGCAGCCCGACCTCCAGGTCAGGGAACACCTCCGAAGCCAGTTCGGCGTGAACTTCCACGGCCGAGCGAAGCTCAAGTTTTTCCGACTCGTCCACCAGAGGCAGAACGACGTAGGCCCGCTGGCCCAGCTGAACCTCTTCACGGATCAACGCGTAGGCCTTCTCCCGTTGTCCGGCCTTGAGCATGCAAGTTCGAATCGGTGTTCGACCAGGAGGCAATTCATCGATCTGACTGACATCCAGATCCCCATGCATCGACAACGCCAAAGTCCGTGGGATCGGCGTCGCCGTCATGGTGAGCAGATGGGGCTGCAAGCCCTTGTTGAGCAGGCGATCCCGTTGATGCACACCGAAACGGTGCTGTTCATCCACAACCACCAGCCCCAAGCGGTTGAAGACGACTGGATCCTCCAGCAGGGCATGGGTGCCCACAAGCACCTTCAGCGAGCCGTTGGCCAGGTCATCCAGCAGCTGCCGGCGTCGGGGCCGCGGCGTGGATCCCGTCAGCAACGCAACGCTGACATGGAGCTGCGGCAGCCACTGGCAGAGGTTGCGGTAATGCTGCTCGGCAAGCACCTCCGTGGGGGCCATCAGGGCCCCCTGCCAACCCGATGCAATGGTGCTGAGCAACGCTGCAATGGCGACCACCGTCTTTCCCGAACCCACATCCCCCTGCACCAACCGGGCCATGGGTTCGGTGCGGGCCAGATCGGCTTCGATCTCCTGAAAGACCCGTTGCTGGGCTGCGGTGAAGCGGAAGGGCAGCAGATCCATGAACTCCCCCACAAGTCCATCGGCACTGGACTGGAGCTCCAGGTCAGGCCCCGTCCGAGAGCGCAGCACCTGGCGTCGGCGCAACAGGCCCAACTGCAGGAGCAGAAACTCATCGAACACCAGCCGGCGTCGCCCCTGATCAAGGCTCTCGCGGTCCTTGGGCGCATGCAGGGCATGCAGGGCATCCGCCAGTGACGGCAGTTGGAATTGCCGCTGCAGCGCATCAGGCAACGGATCAGGCCAGGTGGCCGCGAGGGGCAAGACCTGATCGATCAGGCTGCGGAAACGGTCAGCTCCAACCCCTTCGGTGAGGGGATACACCGGCAGAAGCCGACCGATGCTGGTGGACTTCACCGGGGACGAGGGGCTGTCCAGCACCTCGATCAATGGATCCTGAAAAGTGATGCCGTAGGGGCCATCTTTCACCAAACCACTCACAGCCACCGTGGCCCCCACGGGGTAGAGGCGCTGCTGGCCTTTGAGGTAGGCCGGAGAACTGAAGCGTTTTCCCGCCAGGAAACGGCTCACCTTCAGGCGCCCCGTCGGATCCTGGAGCTGGAGCTCGATGATGGCGAGGTTGGTGTTCCTCGGGCTGACAAATCCGTTGCACCGACGGATCGTGGCCACAATCGTTGCTGTTTCCCCCGACACCAGCGCCTCAATGCGACGCATCGCGGAGTAATCGACATGATCGCGGGGGTAATAGCGGAGCAGGTCGCGCACCAGAAGCAGCCCGATTGAGGCCAGCCGAGCAGCGAATTTCGGCCCCACACCACGGATCTGGGTGATGGGACTGTCGAGCTGCAACGGTGAGGTGCTCCGCTGCTGAGAGGACGCCTGCACCTTCAGGCGTGGCGGTGCCATGGGAGCCGAGGGTTCCAAGCGATGGCGCAGCTCATGCAGCCACTGCCGGGCATCGGTAACCAAGCGACGGCGGGCAGGATCAGCCAACTCCGGATAATCGGCAAAACCTGCGCTGAGCTTGGTCATCCGCTCGCTGACCCCCTGGGGAAAGGGCACAGCCGGTGGGGCGGCGAGTTGCTGCTGCAGAAAGGCGTGAAACCGCTGCTGGCGACCTTGCAGATTCTGAAAACCCCGGTCCGCCTCCAACCCCAGCGCGCGCTGAATGGGGAGCATCCATGCGAGAAGCAGCGACAACTGCTCGCCGGTCAGTCCCCGCTCAGCTCCTGCGTTGAATCGGATGGGGTCTGCCAATGGGTCCGGGCCTCACGATCGAGGGAGCGACGCTGCCAATGACGTTGCTGCCGAACCATTGTGAGCAGTGCATCGTGGTGAGTGCGCAATCGTTTGCGGCACTGACGCAGACGTGGGCTGTCGAACTCCAGATCGTTGCTGCGCAGGAGCACACAGAGCACATCCATGCCTTGGTCGAGATCGCCGACGGCCAGAGGAAGTCGCAGGCGAAGCACGTTGGTGGCCGTTGGCTGCGTTTCGACCTGTCCCTTCAAGACAGCATCCAGAAGACTGATGGGCAAAAGGGTCTGGGCGAGCCCCGACCGCAGCATCTGAACATTCACAGCGTGGGACAGATTGCGAAGGCGTCGCTCAAGCGCTTGATCCATGGCATGGATCCAGTGCAAAAGCGCATCCGGGTCCCTGGGGAGAAAGTGGTCGTCACCTTCAACCGATTGATCCAGCGCAGCACCGGGCTCAAGGGGCTGTTGAGCCTGCTGCATCGCATCACCGGCCAGCTCGAACAGTGAGCGGAGCACATCGAGATCGCCTGACGGTTGGGCCTCTGGTGGCTCAGGGGCGGTTTCTGCGACAGAACCCGATGCGGCGCCGCCCTGGGGAGGATCAAGCGGTGAAGACAAGCTCAACCGAATGGAACCACTGGGTTCTTCCCGTTGGAGAGGAGATGAAGGCGGCTCGGGCTCAGGCTCAGGCTCTTTGTTCAGCGTCTGGCGACTGAGCTTCTGAAGCATGCTTCGGCTGGCATGGGCCTGCTGACGTCGCTGCTCCTGTTGCATCTGCTGCACCAGCTGCATCAGCTGTTCCACAGTGAGCAGAACGCTGCAGCGGTCGATCAAATCATTGACCGCTGCATGGAAATTCTGACGGGTCGACTCGGGAAGCCGACTGAAGCGGGAGGGGTCAACCTCCCCGAGAAGATTGAACAGAGCCTGACGTGTGGCTCCAGCCAGCAGCTCACGCAGCACCTGCAGATAGAGCGCCTGCTCCCGATAGAGGGCTATGGCCCGAAGCCGGCACAACCGTTGAAGGCGTGCCAGCTGTTCTGACGGGTCGTAAGCAGGCCTGACGTCCGGATCGGACAAGAGATCAGCCGGCGTTCTGCATGGACGCCACTTCAGCGGCGAAATCGTTCTCCTCCACCTCGATGCCCTCACCCAGGGTGTAGCGGGTGAAGCGCCGAACTTTCACGTTCTCACCGATCTTGCCGGCGGTTTGCTTCACCAGGTCAGCAACGGTGATGGAGCTGTCCTTGATGAAGGGCTGCTCCATCAGAGCAAGTTCCTTGAGGCGCTTGCCGATGCGGCCTTCAACGATTTTTTCCTTCATCTGATCAGGCTTGCCCTCGAGATCGTCACGGCCCATCTCGATCGCCTTTTCCCGCTCACGGATCTCGTCGGGAATCTCATCGGTGGTGACGTACTCCACGTTGGGGCATGCCGCCACCTGCATGGACACGTCGCGAAGAAGTGACTGGAACATGTCGCCACGGGCCACGAAGTCGGTTTCGCAGTTCACCTCAACGAGCACACCCACCCGAGCACCGGTGTGGATGTAGCTGCCGATGGCACCCTCAGCGGCGGTGCGACCGGATTTCTTTTCAGCGCTGGCGATGCCTTTCTGGCGGAGCCACTCAACGGCCTTGTTGGCATCGCCTTCTGTGGCGGCCAGGGCCTTTTTGCAGTCCATCATCCCCGCGCCGGTCTTGTCGCGCAGTTCTTTGACAAGCTTGGCGGATACGGCAGCAGCCATCGGTCGGAGCAGTGAGAAGGGAAATTAAATCGCCGCCAATCCCTTGTTTGGAATTAGCGGCGTGAACTTAGCGGTCAGAGGAGATCAGCCTTCGCTGTCGCCACCACGCTGATCGTTGGAACCGTGGCGACCTTCGTTGATCGCATCGGCCAAACGGCCCAGGACCAGCTGAACGGAACGAACGGCATCGTCGTTGCAAGGGATCGGCACCTCACAGAGGTCCGGATCGCAGTTGGTGTCCAGCATCGAAACCAGGGGGATGTCGAGCTTGCGAGCTTCGAGCACGGCGTTGGACTCACGACGCTGGTCCACCAGGACCACCACGTCGGGGAGGCGACGCATGTTCTTGAGGCCACCCAGGTACTTCTGGAGACGCTCGAGTTCACGACGCAGCACAGCGCCCTCTTTCTTGGGGCGCATGGCAATGGCACCGCTGGACTCCATCCGCTCCAGATCCTTGAGACGATCGATCCGGGCCTTCATCGTGGTCCAGTTGGTGAGCATGCCGCCCAGCCAGCGCTGGTTCACGTAAGAGGCTCCACAGCGGGCAGCTTCAAGAGCGACCACTTCAGATGCTTGCTTCTTGGTGCCGACAAAGAGGAAACGCTTGCCGCTACGGGCAGCTGAGCGAGTCCACTTGTAGGCGTTGTTCATGCAGACAGCGGTCTGCACAAGGTCAATGATGTGAACACCGTTGCGCGCGCAATAGATGTAGCGCGACATTTTGGGGTTCCAACGACGGGTCTGGTGCCCAAAGTGGGCGCCAGCTTCCATCATCTCGGCGAGGGTGACGACAGCCATGGCTTGAGGGTTTCGGGTTCGCCTCCACCTGCCAGGGACCTGAACAACCGGCAGAAGCCGGCCTCACGGTGCACCCGAAACGGGCAGGTGTGCGGAGTGAAAGGACCTATAGAAGGTATCAAAACGTTGATCAGCGAAGTCCTGCTGCTTTGGCCTCGCGGAACAGGGCACGCACACCAATGCGATTCAGAGGCAAACGAAGCAACTCCATGGCAGTGCCCGGATAGCCATGACGGATCAACCAGCGCAGCAGAGGGCGAAGGCTGGAGGGATTGATCAGCCCCCCAAGGGTCAGCAGTTCCCAGAGAATCCGATGGAACCAGGTGAACTGGATAATCAGGCGCACCCGCCGCGTTGGATGTTTTCGGTAAAACACCAACCCCATGCGTGCCCGTTCTCCCTCCACTTCCACAAGACGGGGGATTTGGTCGAGACTCAGGGCAGGATGCCAGTGATAGCCGACAGCTGCCGGACACTTCACCAACTCAACTCCCATCCGCCGCAGGCGCTCTCCGAGTTCCAGGTCCTCCCAGCCATAGAGGCGGAAACCGGTGTCGAACAGACCTGAACGCTCCAGCACCTCCCGATCGATGGCCACGTTTCCCGTGGCGAAATAAGCCCAGGACAAGTCCCTGAGCTTGTGACGTTCGGAGCGAGGCTCCTCGAAGTTGGCGGTGTTGATCACAGCGCCGTAGGTGAAACAAAGGCGATCACCGCGCCGTTGCCAGCACTGATGCAGGGCTCGGGCATGGGTTGCCAGGAAGGTCTCTGTGACCACGAGGTCACTGTCGATGAAAACGATCACGTCACCACGGGCATGATCTACGCCGCGGTTGCGGCCCTCCGCAGGACCACCGTGCTCTTGCTCAATCAGGCGCACATGAGGGAAACGCTCCGCCTGGGCCCGCAGCCACGATGGCGTTCCATCGGTGGAGCCGTCGTCGACAACGACGACTTCGTATTGCTGCAACGCACCGTCGAGCTGCTGATCCTCCAGTGCCGAGAGGCATTTCTCCAGAATCGGGCGTCGGTTGTAGGTCGGAATAACGACGCTGACGAACATCGCGACGGCCGATGCAGAAGGGATCCCACCCTACGAACAACAAAAAAGGGGCCCGAGGGCCCCTTTTAAAAAAGATTGATCGGATGATCAGTCAGCTGCACCACCGTTGTTGGCCGTACCGGTCACACCATTGCCAGCACCTTCACCGCGTCCATCGGTGCGCATCTTGCGCTTCTTGAACTTGCGCGCATAGGCGCGGTTCCGCTCCTGCTTTTCTTTCTTCAGGTTTCTGCGCTTGGCCATGCGGAACTGCGGGCTCTGTTATCAACAAGCATCTTACTGAACGGCATTCAGCAGACGGCCATCCTCCATCCGAAGCAAACGATCGGCGACGTCAACAATGCGCGGATCATGGGTCACCATCAGCACCGCACAAGACTGTTCGCGGGCAAGTTTCCGCAGCAACTCAACCACCTCTCTGCCGGTGCGACTGTCGAGGGCGGCAGTGGGCTCATCCGCCAGGAGCAGCCGAGGGTTCGCAGCAAGGGCACGGGCAATGGCCACCCGCTGCTTCTGTCCTCCGGACAAATCCTGAGGGACTTTGCCCATGTGGTCCTCCAAGCCGACGGCACGCAACCACTGACGGGCTTCATCCCGACGCGCCCGATAACTGAGATCCTGCAGAAGGTCGGCCCCCATCTGCACGTTCTGTTCTGCGGTGAGACAGCGCAGAAGATTGTGCCCCTGAAAAATCATTCCGATGCGTCGGCGCACCTGCTGACGGCGACGGCGACCAGCCCCATGAAGCGCTTGCCCCAGCACCGACACCTGGCCCTGCTGAACTGTGCGCAAGGCGCCGATCAAGGTGAGCAGCGTTGTCTTGCCGCAGCCGGAGGGCCCGGTTAACAGCACCACTTCACCCGGCTCAATACTGAAGCTGATGCTCTGGAGAACCTCGCGGCGCATCTCCCCTTGGCCGAAGGCATGGGAGAGGTTGTCGACAACAACAGCGGCCATCAAAAGATCTCCGCCGGATCGGCATCGATGAGACGACGCATGGCCAGAAGCGACGACAACATGCACATCACCAGGATCATCACCAGAACGGTCAGCGCCCGAGACAGATCCATCCCCACGGGAAGCTTGGTGGCGTCACGCACAAACCAGTAGAGGCCCTGTCCGGCCAGATAAGCGGGGACGTACCCCATCACCGCCAGATAAAAGCCCTCACGGACCACCACTCCCAACAGATGGCTGAGGCGATAGCCCATGGCCATCAAAGTGGCGTACTCCGGCAGGTGATCACTCACATCGGTGTACAGCACCTGATAGACGATCACGCAGCCCACCACGAAACCCATGGCAGCGCCGAGGGTGAAGATGAAACCAATGGAGGTGCTGCTCTTCCAGTAGTTCTGCTCAAAGTCAATGAAGCCTTGCTTGGTCAGCACCGAAACATCTTTGGGAAGGCGCTCACTCAAGCGAGACACCACCTGCTCAGGATCCGCTCCCGGCTTCAAACGAACCAGGCCCACTTCGATCGCCCCGCGTGGTTTCTGAGGCAACAGATCGAGAAAGGTCTCACTGCTCGTGAGCAGGTTGCCATCGGCACCGAAGCTGGTGCCAAGACTCACCAAACCCGCCACCCGGACACGATTGCCGGCAATCTCCGTTTCCACAACCCGTCCCTCGCGATACCACTCGGCAATCGGACCGAATTCAGAACGGGACAGCTGATCAAAGAGAATCCGCCCCTTCTGTTTCAGAACATCTGTTTTTTCGGCCAGGGAGGGGTCGACAAAAAACGGATCATCGGGGTTGAAGCCCAACGCCAGGATCGCCCGGTTTCGCCGCGTTTCGGGATTCCGCCAGAGCATCAGCCCCCAGTGCACAGGGGTCACACCCTCGACATCAGGATCTGCCAGGGTCTGGACCAGCCGCCGCCTCGGGAATCCCGCCATGCGCACGGAGCTGGCGGAACGAGGGCTGATCAGAACAACATCGGCATCGAACAAACGATGCACCGTGACGCTGGCATCGAAGAGTCCGTCGCGGAAGCCAAGCTGCATGAACATCAGAATTCCCGCGAAGCTGATGCCAGCGAGCGCTACCAGCAGGCGTACGGGCTGTCGCGTCAGCAGCAGCCAGGAGAGTGGAATCCGACGGCCCCGCCAGAACCGATTCATGGATCGAAGCGGGCAATCACCTTCAACCCAGCCAAACGGCTCACCTTGGCGGCATCTTCTGGGGTGAGTTCCACATCAACCACCACAACGCGGGCATCCGCATCACCGGTGGGATCGGTGGAAAGAACAGACCGCTGTTCCACCTGCGGACTGATCCGCAGAACACGACCGGCCAGTTCGTCGCGAAAACCACCGTTCTCGCTGATCAGGCGAACGGATTGGCCAAGAGTGATGCGGGCGATATCGGACTCGTAGACCTCAATGCTGGCCTGCATGGCCTGATTGGCCCCCACATCCATCACCCCCTCTGCACCAGGGCGCTCGCCTGCACGGGCGTGGAGTTTGAGCACAACACCATCGATGGGTGAGATCAACTGACTCAACGCGAGATCAGCCTTGAGCCCCTTGCGCTCAGCCAGGGCCTGGTCCCGCTTCCCCTGAAGGCGCACCAGTTCCTCACGCTTGTTGTCCACCAGAAACAGCTCGGCAGCTCCCCAGTCAGCGGCCTTAGTGAAACGCTCCACCTCAATGACCTGAAGACGAATCTCCTGGTCCAGGCTGCGCAACTCAGCATCAACACGTTCCAGGTCGGCCAGGAGACCTTCCCGGTGATCAAAGCTCGCCAGCACCTGCCCCCGCTTGATTAGATCTCCCTCATTCACCAGCAGCGAAGCCACCCGCGGCGTCCCTGCCATTCCGGCATTGGGAGCTGCCAGATTGCGGATGTCCCCCGCGGGCTCGAGCTGCCCCAGGGCGGCCACTGCTTCCGGACGGACCGTGCGTTCCTGTGACGGTTCAACGGGCGTGGGTTCGGGCATCGGCCGAAGCAACCAGCCGCCGATGACCGCAATGACCAAAGTTCCAGCCAGGACCGACCAGCGCTTGGGGGTCATTGCAATTCCGGTGGGTTGTCGAACAGCAGCATGTCGATGTAGCGATCGGCCCAGGCTGAATCGAAAGCCTTCTCGAGGACGCGTCGGGTCTTGTCGTTCCGTTTCTGCTGAAGGCAATAGTTCAGCTGCCCCTCGTACCGGCGAACTGTAGTGAGAGCAGTCGATGGTTCGGGAGTCGCTTCGATCACGCTTGTGGCCATCACCTGCAGGTAATGGCTGACCAAGTCCTGGAAGGCCGACTCTTCCTCGGCACCATCAGGGCGAATGAAGCAAACCTTGTTGGAAAAGATGGCTGATCCCCACGCCGGCAGGTCTCGAACCTGACGGAACGCTGGCCAGGGCTTTGTCTCAAGCCGGTTCAAAACCTCTTGCGGCAGGGCATCGGAGGTGGGTGAGAGATCAACGATCGCGGCGGAAATGCCAGCGGGGCCCGCCACGATGTCAGCGCCAAAAATCGGCAGGTCGTAGTGGGGATCAGGGAACCAGACGCTGTGAAGGATCTGGAGTCCGTTGCCGAGTCGCGCAACCTCCAGGTGCAGCTTGCGAAGCCCGACGCAGCGAAAAAGCTCGTTCCCGATCGATAGGCCTTCGCCATCGAGTTGCCCCTGGATGAAGCGCAAATCCTCCTCACAAGGAAGGATCTCCAATCCCGGTAATCCCGCCCAGGCACTGCGGATCGACGCCGCCAAGGCATGCACGAGGGGATGCTGTCCTGGCGGTTGCGCCAGCGGCTTGGGCTGCATCGGAGGAGCAGGCACAGAATGGAACTTTGCCACGCAGTTCTGAACCTTCCGTTCTCCGGTCCACAACTGGACCATTGGACACTCCCCAACGGAGTGCGCTGCGTGACGGCGGAGATGCCGGATGCACCCCTCACCTGTCTGGATCTCTGGTGCCGCGCCGGCAGTGCCAGTGAACAGGCAGGGGAAGAGGGCATGGCCCATTTTCTGGAGCACATGGTGTTCAAGGGAAGTGAGCGGCTGGCTGCAGGGGCCTTCGATGAAGCCATCGAAGCCCTGGGGGGCAGCAGCAATGCAGCCACAGGGTTTGATGACGTTCACTTCCACGTGTTGACACCACCGGATCGGGCCCGCGAAGCGTTGGATCTGTTGCTGGAACTCGTGTTGAAACCAAGCCTCGATCCAGGCGGGTTCAAGACGGAACGTGGTGTGGTTCTTGAGGAGATCGCCCAATACGCCGATCAACCCAATGAACAGGTGCTGCAACTGCTGTTGAGCAAAGGCTGTGAGCAGCACCCTTACGGTCGCCCCATTCTGGGAACACCCCGCAGCCTGGAGGCCATGACCCCAGACGCGATGCGGACGTTTCACCAACGGCGGTACCGCGGTTCCAACTGCTGCCTTGCGGTGGCCGGTCCCGCTTGCGCAGATCTGCAAACCGCTGTGGGCTCTTCGGCGCTGGCCGGGCTCCTGGATGCCCCAGGTTCCGCATCACCGTCACCACCGCTGAGCGTTCAAGCCGGACGCCACAGCGTTGCGGTGGACCGCCTGGAATCAGCACGACTGCTGATGCTCTGGGAGGCACCTAAGGCCAACGATCAAGGCGGAGTCATGGCGGCTGATCTCGCCACAACGCTGCTGGGGGAAGGGCGACGCAGCCGTCTCGTCAACCGTTTGAGGGAGGAACTTCAGATCGTTGAAAGTGTCTCGATGGACCTCTCGGTGCTGGAGCAGGGAAGCCTGATCACGCTGGAGGTGATCTGCCCTAACGAACATCTCGATGCAGTTGAACAGGAGGTCAACCGCCAGCTGCGTGCCATGACGCATGAGCTCGTCAGCGATCAGGAACTGAAACGGGGCCAGCAGCTGGTGAGCAACGGGCTTCGCTACGCGCTGGAATCGACGGGTCAGGTTTCAGGTCTCAGCGCCAGCCAGACCCTCTGGGACCGTCAGCAGGATCTGCTGCGCCCCCTCGAGTTCCTCCTGCCATGGACGCCGGAGCGGCTGCGCTCAGAGCTGTTTTCCCAGCTTCAACCGGAGCAGGCCTGCGTTCTGATTGCCCAAGCCAAGACGGAGCACCGATGAGCAATCCCGACCTGCTGATCGAACCCGTCTCAACACCGGGGATTCTGGCCGCGAAACTGCTGCTTCCTTTTGGCAGCGCGGACGACCCTGTCGGGGCTGGGGGAGCCCATGACCTGTTGGCATCCCTGCTCAGCCGAGGCTGCGGACGACACAACCACGTTGAGCTGGCTGACCTTGTGGAGGGATGCGGCGCAGGTCTGCGCTGTGATGCGCAGGAAGACGCTCTCGTCCTGAGCCTGCGCTGCACGGTGGAAGACGCGGAGCATCTGCTGCCCTTGCTCGCACAGATGGTTCGAGCCCCTCACCTTGAGCCCGATCAGGTGTCCCTGGAACGGTCGCTCACGGTTCAGGCCCTGCAACGGCAGAGGGAAGACCCCTTCCATTGCGCCACCACCGGATGGAGGCAACTGACCTACGGCAGCGGTGGCTACGGCCATGACCCAATGGGCATTGCTGAAGAGCTGGTTGATCTGGATCGGAAGGCTCTGCTACCCCTTGCCGAACGACTGCCGGAGGCTTCCAGCGTTCTCGCTCTGGCGGGCAGCATCCCGCCACAAATCATCGACAAGTTCCGTTCGCTCGAGGACTTCGGCGATTGGCCAAAGGGCCGCAGCAAGGATCCCGCCATCCGCCGTCCCTACGCCGAAGGGGTCGGGAGCGAAACGATCCAGCTGGAACCGATGGACACCGAACAGGTGGTTCTGATGCTGGGGCAGGCGACGATGGGGCATGGCCACCCGGATGAATTGGCGTTGCGGCTGTTGCAGTGCCATCTGGGAGTGGGCATGTCGAGCGTGCTGTTCCAACGCCTGCGTGAAGACCATGGCGTGGCCTACGACGTGGCAGCGCACTTCCCTGCCCTGGCCGGACCAGCGCCCTTTGTGCTGATGGCATCCAGCGTCGAGGAACGAGCGGAGCTCGCCCTCGACCTGCTGCTGAACATCTGGGACGAGCTGAGCGAGCAACATCTCAGTGAGGCTGCGCTCGACCTCGCACGGGCCAAGTACGTCGGCCAGCTCGCCCAAGGTCTGCAGACCTGCTCCCAGCGGGCGGAACGGCGCGTTCAGCTGAAGGCTCAGGGGTTACCGGAGGATCATGACCAGCGTTGTGTGGCTGCCCTGGCGAATCTGACTCCATCCGATGTCCGCAAAGCAGCGAAACGCTGGCTCGGCGAGCCTCGGCTGAGCCTTTGCGGCGCCGCCGGGACACTCCAGCAGCTCGAACGGCGCTGGGGGAGCCGTGCCGAGGGTTAGTCCGCATCTGCGGCTTCCACCGCGACTAAACAGTCGAGCCCGATCAGAAACGTGCCGCGACGAAAACGCACAGCCACCGTGTCCATCGGATGGAGCGCAACGACCTCGCCAACTTCTCCGGCAGCCACCAGATCCGGCGGTCGCAGCATCGGCATCGGATCCGCCGACTTGAGAAAGGGAAGCGGCTGCTTCAGGCGCAGCTGGTCACCAATCGATACCGTCATCTGAACTGGGCAAGATCTGCATTGTCGAGCAGGATGGATCGAGTTGAGGGTTTGGTGTGAGGGCTCTCGCCTCCTGGTGTGGTGCCCTGGCGGGTCTCTTGGCCATCCTCATCGGTGGTTTGATGCCGGCGGCGTTGTTCCTGCCTGCTCCTGAACCGATTGTTCTTCCCTTGCCCGTGACATGGCAGGTGCCTGCCCTGTTTCTCTGCGCCATGGTCAGCGGCCCACGCGCCGGTGTCATGGCCGCTGTGGGCTATCTCAGCCTTGGACTGTTCAGCCTGCCGGTGTTTCATGGCGGTGGCGGGCTGAGCTACGTACTCGAACCGGGATTCGGCTACCTGGCGGGGTTCGTACCGGCGGCCTGGCTCACCGGTCGACTGGCACAGCAGGACGGCATGGATGACTTGCCGCGACAGTCGTTGTGCGCTCTTGCAGGACTGCTTGTTCTGCAAATTTGTGGTGTACTCACTCTCGCCATTGGAGCGGTCTTGGGCCGGTGGACGCTTGGCTTCTTGGAGCTGCTAATGCAGTTTTCGATCGGGCCACTACCGGCGCAGATGCTGCTCTGCATCGGAGCTGGAATGCTCTCGGTGGTGTTGCGTCGGCTGCTGATCATCGAGCCATGAAGAACACCCTGCCGCGGCAATCCACGCTGCTGATTGCTCTGGTCATCGTTGTGGTGGATCAGGTGAGCAAGGCATTGGCGTCCAACGCTTTGCGGGGTGGCCAAACCCTTCCCCTGCTGCCCCACCTCCTCTCCCTCCAGTTGGTGCACAACACCGGAGCGGCCTTCAGCGTGCTGCAGAACTCAACAGCCCTGCTTGGTCTGCTCAGCCTGGGCGTCGGCGTTGGGCTGATCCTGTGGATCTGGCGTCAAAGGGCCCTGCCGTTCTGGCAGGCCCTTGCCGCTGCGGCACTTCTTGGCGGCACCCTGGGCAATGGGCTCGATCGCTGGCGCCTGGGCCATGTGGTGGATTTTCTGGCGCTCGAACCGATCGATTTCCCGATCTTCAACGGAGCGGATGTTGCCATCAATCTTGCGGTGCTCTGCTTCGCAATCGATCTGTGGACCCGCCGTAATGACAAAAGCCGTGGTGACAGCAGCCGTGGCTGACCCAAACTTGCCCTGAGGCTGGTGTGACGCAGGCATGAAACGCCAAACCAGGTTGCTGATCGGTCTCGCTGTTGCCTTTTTGGCCCTGGTGCTGATTGGCGTGGCCGTTCAGACCATCCGCAGCCTGCTCTGGGATCTGAGTTACTTCCTTCCTCCATGGCTGCTCACCCCCGTGCTGCTGCTTGGGCTGGTGATGGTCGTAACCGTGGTGGTGCAGGTGGGCTGGCCGCTGTGGCAGCGCTGGAAATCAAGCCCGACCCAACGTCCGCGTCAGCCAAGCATCGCTCCCCAGAACCGACGGGATGCGGCAACCACCAGCCTTGGCAACGTGGATCGTTTGATCGAACGCATCCAGGACGACATCAGCCGCCGCAGCCTGCAGAACGAACGCAATCGCGTTGCAGACGAGCTGAAGCGAGGGGATCTGGTGGTCGTGGTGTTCGGCACCGGATCGAGTGGCAAGACCTCGCTGATCCGTGCCCTGCTCGATGAAATGGTTGGCGATGTGGGTGCGCCCATGGGCGTCACCAAAACCAGCCGCTCCTACCGCCTGCGTTTGAAAGGGTTGGAGCGAGGTCTGCAGATCGTGGACACTCCTGGAATCCTTGAAGCCGGAGAGGAAGGACTCAGCCGGGAGGAAACGGCCCGTCGACGGGCTGTCCGGGCCGACCTGTTGATTGTCGTCGTCGACGGCGATCTCAGAGCTTCGGAATTTGCCGTTGTGCAATCCCTCGCCGGACTCGGCAAGCGGCTTCTCTTGGTGCTGAACAAGCGGGATTTACGCGGTGTTGAGGAGGAAAAAAGGCTTCTGCAGGTGCTTCGGTCCCGTTGCCAGAGCCTCCTCAACGCCGCCGATGTGGTGGCCTGCAGTGCCTCGCCTCAGTCCATTCCTCAGCCGGGGCGTCGCCCCCTGCAGCCGAAGCCTGACGTGAACGATCTGCTGCAGCGCCTCGCCGGCGTGCTGCACGCCGAGGGGGAGGAATTGATAGCCGACAACATCCTTTTGCAGTGCCGATCCCTCGACAACCGCGGGCGTGATCTGTTGAACGACCAGCGCTCCCGGGAAGCCAAACGCTGCATCGACCGCTACAGCTGGATGGGCGCGGGGATCGTGGCTGCCAACCCACTCCCCGGAGTGGATCTGTTGAGCACTGCAGCAGTGAATGCCCAGATGATCCTTGAAATGGCGAAGATCTATGGCGTTGAGATGTCACGGGATCGCGCCAAGGACCTTGCCATGTCCCTCGGGCAGACCCTGGGCAAGCTGGGCATCGTCAAAGGGGCCATGAGCTTGCTGGGCACCAGCCTGAGCTTGAGCTTGCCCACCTTGGTCCTGGGTCAGGTGCTGCAGGGAGTGGTGACCGCATGGCTCACCCGCATCGCCGGCAGCAGCTTCATGCGTTACTTCGAGCAAGACCAGGATTGGGGCGACGGCGGAATGCAGAACGTCGTCCAAGAGGCCTTTGAACTCAACCGGCGGGAACTCTCCCTGCAGCGCTTTCTGGCCAGTGCCATGCGGCAAGTGGTTGAACCGCTTCAACAGTCGGCGGCGGGGCGGCTTCCCCCCCGGCCAGAGCCTCAGCAGGAGGGGGGAGCATCGGCCCCCGGGCATCCAAAACCGTAATCAGCAGCAAATAGAGCACGCCAATCGCGACGGAGATCGCCCCGGTGACGATCGCAACCCAGCGTGAAGCCTGCTGCTGTTCTGGCATGGGAGCTCCTCGAACGACGGCGATTGTGGACGACGATCAGGCTTCAGGCCAGCGATCCATTCAGCCGATCGGAGAGGTCGCTGAGGTGCTGAGCCGTGGTGTGGGGGTTGCCAAAGACCGCTTTCAGACAGAAGCGGTCCCCATAGAAGGGCCGCGAGAGCATGTAGCCCTTGGAAAGAAGCATCTGACGGGTCTCCTCACTCCAGCGGGCAGCAGCGTCAATGCCCCCTTGCTTGGCCTGGAACGCCAACAGGTGGAGATCGCCTGACAACAGCGTCAGCTTCTCAGGATCCAACAGAGCGGCAAAGGCTGCGCGCCGTTGCAAGGCTCCGCTGAGTGTCGCTTCGATCCCGGCCTCACCCAGCTGACGCAGGCCCAGCCAGAGCTTGAGGATCTCCGCAGGACGGGTGCCCTGCAAGCCGATCTCGCCGCCATGGTCCATCCCAGTGGGCTGCTGCATGTAGGGCAATCCCGTGGCAAAAGCCTGACGGAGATGGGTGCGATCCCGCAGCAGCAGCAGCGATGAAGCCTTGGTGATTCCCAGCAGCTTCTGGGGGTTCAAGGTGATCGAATTCGCCTCTTCCATGCCGCGCATCAGGGATGCATGGCTGGTACTCAAAGCGAACACCCCACCGATGGCGGCATCGACATGCAGCCAGACGCCTGCATCACGGCAGAGGGTTGCCAGATCCGACAGTGGATCAATGGCACCGCGCACCGTCGTACCAGCGGTGGCCACCACTGCCAGACAGGGACGGCGCTGGGCTTGGAGTGTCGTCAAACGCTCCGTCAAAGCCTCGAGGCAGAGGCCGCCGTCGGGGGCCACAGGAAGCGTCTGGAGCGCATCCTCGGCCAGCCCCATCACCCTGGCCGCCTTGTTGATCGAGACGTGAGCGTCTTGGCTACATAGCAACACAGGATCCCGTTGGGTGGAGCCCAAGGCAGCCCGTGCCGCGACCAGGGCCATCAGATTGCTCAAGGTTCCACCGCTGGCCAGAACGCCTCCGGAACCAATGGGCAAACCAATCCTGTGGCAGAACCAGCGGCAGAGGTCATGTTCCAAGCCGGTCAAACCTGGCGAAAGCTCCTCGGCCAAGAGGTTGTTGTTCAAACCCGCGCAAACCAGCTCTGCAGCAATCGACGCGGTGAGCGGCGGCGGATCCAGATGGGCCAGGGCACCGGGATGGGACGGCTGGTATGCCCCATCCATCACCTGCTGCAGATCACTCAACAGGGATTCGACGCTGGCTCCCTCGGCCCCTGGGGCAACGTCAGGCAAGGGACGCATAACGGGCACCGGGCTCGAGCGATCAGCCGAGCCGATCCAACGGCAGAGCAGATCGGAACTTCGGTGCAGGAAGTCCCTGAGCACCGGGTCTGCCGCGGAGGGGATGGCGAACGGAGCAAGCCGATCCTGTGGGTGCTGAGACTCGGAACAGGCTTGCAACGGTGACCCGTGAACTGCAGTGATCTTCGCGTCTCGTGGGATGGTGCTCAAAGGACAGCGTGGGACAGCGGTGGATCAGCGGGATGACTTCACTCGCTGGATGGACGTTCTGCTCCAGCGGGCCGAGGAGATTGGAGCGCAAGGAGAGGTACCGGTCGCCGCGGTGATCCTGGATGGACGGGGAAAGGCCATCGGCCATGGACGCAACCGCCGCCAGAACCACATGGACCCTCTCGGCCATGCAGAACTGGTGGCATTACGACAGGCGGCGATCGTGCAGGACGACTGGAGATTCAACGCCTGCACGTTGATCGTGACCCTGGAACCCTGCCCGATGTGCGCGGGGGCTCTTGTGCAAGCCCGCATGGGGACCGTGGTGTATGCCGCAACCGATCCCAAGCGCGGGGGCTTGGGGGGAAGCCTGGACCTCTCGACCCATGCGAGCGCCCATCACCATATGAACGTGATTCGCGGCGTGCGCGAATCACAGGCGCGGGAACAACTGGAACGCTGGTTCAGGCAGCGGCGGCGACGGAACCGCTGAACCGTGGGAGCTCGGTTTCGAACAAATTGAGCAGACGGTTCACGTTTTCAGGGGTGGAGTTGTAACCCATCAGACCGATGCGCCAGATTTTTCCTGCCAGGGTGCCTAAGCCACCACCAACTTCGATGCCGTGGCTGTTGAGGAGGTGCTGGCTAAAAGCCTTGCCGTCTACACCTTCAGGAATACGAACCGTGGTGAGGGTCGGCAGTCGATAGTCGGCCGGTACGTGCATCGACAGACCCAGACTTTCGAGACCACTCCAGAGCATCTCGGCATTGCGGCGATGACGGGCCCAGGCCTGATCGATACCTTCTTCGGCCAGCAGACGCAGGGCCTCGCGCATGCCGAAATTCATGTTGACCGGCGCTGTGTGGTGATAGACGCGATCACTTCCCCAGTACTGATTCAGCAGGGAGACATCCAAATACCAGTTGGGAACCTTGCCCTGGCGGGCCGTCATCTTGGCCTCAGCACGGGGACCCATGGTGAAGGGTCCGAGTCCCGGCGGGCAGCTCAGGCCTTTCTGGCTGCAGCTGTAGGCG
Organism: Synechococcus sp. BS301-5m-G53; assembly: GCA_016779825.1. GTDB lineage: Bacteria > Cyanobacteriota > Cyanobacteriia > PCC-6307 > Cyanobiaceae > Parasynechococcus. The sequence goes on from JADHMX010000006.1 coordinate 37,469, forward strand.
AGATCAACCTTCCACTCATCGATGTACAGCGGAACCCCCCCTAAGGAGGTGACGGTGTCGAGCAGCAGCAGGCAATCGTGCTTACGGCAGAGGTCGCCGACGCCATCCATGGGTTGGCAGACACCCGTAGATGTTTCGGCATGAACCATCGCCAGGATGGCGGGCTTGTGCTCGATCAGGGCCGCTTCGAGTTCATCGAGGGAAAACCACTCACCCCAGGGCTTTTCAATGGTTTTCACCTCAGCGCGGTAGCGCCCGGCCATGTCGGCCAGCCGAAGGCCGAAATATCCCTTGATTGCCACAAGAACGGTGTCACCAGGCTCCACCGTGTTGGCCAGGGTTGCTTCCATGGCGGCACTGCCGGTACCACTCATCGGAAGCGTGAGGCGGTTGTCGGTCTGCCAGGCGTAACGCAGCAGTTCCTGCACCTCGCCCATCAGCTCCACATAAAGCGGATCGAGATGGCCGATGGGGGTTCGCCCCAGAGCTTCCAGAACCTTCGGATGCGCATTGGACGGTCCGGGTCCAAGCAGCAGACGGTCGGGTGTGCCGATCGGTGCAAAGGCTTTGCGGTGACGATCGTCAACAGGAAGAAGAGAATTCGTCGTCGCCAAAGCCCTGATCGTTGGTTCGTGGTGATGAGCCTACGCAGTCACGTCCCTCGAAAGGATTGAGTGCGAATCGATTGCAATCTGTTGAATCTCGAACTGAACTCTCGGTTCAGCGCTTGCGAACGTTGGTTTCACCAAGGCCTTTGGCCAGGTGGTCGAAGGGCTGCAGAACGGTGGCGAGCTGATCGGATGCTGCACCGTTAGCCATAAGCATCTCAGCAACGACTTCACCCAACAGCACGATGCTGCGAACCGTGGGGCCGGTGGGAACACCAAGGCTCTTGTAGGTGTCGTCGAGCCCGTTCAACACACGCTCATTGAGGATCGTGCTGTCACCGGCCACGAGGGCGTAACTGGCGTAGCGAAGGAAATAGTCCATGTCCCGCAGGCAGGCGGCGAGCCGACGGGTGGTGTAAGCGTTGCCGCCGGGCAGCAGCAGGTCGGGCTCATCCCGGAACAACCGCTGGCTGGCCTCGCGCACGATCTCGGCAGCGGAACCGTTGATCAGCTCAACCGCCTGAATCCGCAGCGTGGATTCATCCAGATAGGAATTGATGCTGTCGATCGCCGAACGATCGAAGTAGCGACCCAATTGGTCGTAGCGACCGATCAGACCACTGATTGCATCACGCATGTCCCTGAATCTCCAGAGGATCCCCCTCGGACGCTAACACCGTTGAGACGGGCAAATCCTTTGGCAGGCCTGCCATTCCGCCAATTTGACAGAAACGGTTACGCAGTCGCCTGCAGGGCGCTGGAACGTACCACTTGATACAAAATGGAGCGCTGTGGCTGTTTACGGTCACCCCACTGCACAATTCAGTCGAACAGTCCTTTCTTATGTCGAAATCCCCCCAGGACGTCCTGCGCCAGATCAAGGACGAAGGCATCGAACTGATCGACCTCAAATTCACCGATCTTCACGGCAAGTGGCAGCACCTCACGGTCTGCACCGATCTGCTGGAGGAAGAATCCTTCACTGAAGGGCTTGCTTTTGACGGCTCCTCCATCCGCGGCTGGAAAGGGATTCAGGCCTCCGATATGGCCATGGTTCCGGACCCCAACACCGCCTGGGTGGATCCGTTCTATCGGCATAAAACCCTGAGCATGATCTGCTCGATTCAGGAGCCGCGCACCGGCCAGCCCTACGAGCGCTGCCCTCGCGCCCTGGCCCAACGGGCCTTGAATCATCTGGCCAGCACCGGACTGGCCGACATGGCCTTCTTCGGTCCTGAGCCTGAGTTCTTCCTTTTCGACGACGTTCGTTACAACTCGGCCGAAGGTGGTGCCTTCTACAGCGTTGACACGATTGAGGCGGGCTGGAACACCGGACGGATCGAAGAAGGCGGCAACCTCGCCTACAAGATTCAGGTGAAGGAGGGCTACTTCCCTGTCGCTCCCAACGACACCGCTCAGGACATCCGCTCCGAGATGCTCCTGCTGATGGGGCAGCTGGGAATCCCCACCGAAAAGCACCACCACGAAGTGGCCGGCGCAGGTCAGCACGAGCTCGGCATGAAATTTGCTGAGCTGATCGCGGCCGCCGACAACGTCATGACGTACAAGTACGTCGTGCGCAACGTGGCCAAGAAGTACGGCAAGACGGCCACCTTCATGCCCAAGCCGGTGTTCAACGACAACGGCACCGGCATGCACGTGCACCAGAGCCTCTGGAAAGGCGGTCAGCCGCTGTTCTTCGGCGAGGGCACCTACGCGAACCTGTCACAGACCGCTCGCTGGTACATCGGCGGCATCCTCAAGCATGCCCCTGCCTTCCTGGCCTTCACCAACCCCACCACCAACAGCTACAAGCGTCTGGTGCCTGGTTTCGAAGCTCCGGTGAACCTGGTGTACTCCGAGGGCAACCGTTCCGCCGCCGTGCGCATTCCGCTCACCGGACCGAGCCCGAAGGCCAAGCGCCTCGAATTCCGCTCGGGTGACGCTCTGGCCAATCCTTATCTGGCCTTCAGCGCCATGATGATGGCTGGTCTGGACGGGATCAAAAACCAGATTGATCCCGGCGATGGCGAAGATCGCGACCTATTCGAACTTCCGGCTGAGGAGCTCTCGAAGATCGCCACAGTCCCAGCGTCTCTGAATGGTGCCTTGGAAGCTCTGAACGCTGATCGCGGCTTCCTCACCGCTGGCGGCGTGTTCAGCGACGACTTCATCGACAACTGGATCGACCTCAAATACGAAGAGGTTCAGCAGCTGCGCCAGCGCCCTCACCCCCACGAATTCACCATGTATTACGACGCCTGATCAGCGTTGCTACGAACATCCAACCCGCCTCCAGGGAGGCGGGTTTTTTTGTGGACCGCTGAGCACGCGGTTGGGCATCACATTCGCTGGAATGGGGTTGTTGTCTGAATCCGCGATGGCTTCAACGCCCCTGAGCAAACTGGCGTACCAAACGCTTCAGCAAGGCAAAAGCATCGCGGGCCTGGCTCACAAAGAGCTGAGCACCAAGTTGATGGAGTTGGTTGCTCCCGATGCCGTGCCCAAGACCGAGCCGGTTTCGGCCGAGGTGCTTGGGGAACTGCGGCTGGACATGAACAAACTCCAGGAACAGGACTGGCAGGACGCTCAACAAGGGGTCTATCCCGAGCAATTGCTGTTTGATGCGCCCTGGCTCGACTGGGTCAGCCGCTACCCACAGGTCTGGATGGATCTCCCCTCCACTTGGGATCGACGTCGTGAGCGCAATGTTCGCGATCTGCCCAAAGAGACCGATACCGAGCTTTACCCCGATTACTACCTTCAGAATTTTCACCATCAAACCGATGGGTATCTGAGTGATCACTCCGCCGGTCTTTATGACCTTCAAGTTGAGATCCTGTTCAACGGCACGGCTGATGCCATGCGCCGACGGGTCTTGGCACCGCTCAAACGCGGGCTAAAACATTTCGCTGACCGTGCCCCCGGCTCCCTCAAAATCCTCGATGTGGCCACCGGCACCGGCCGCACGCTCCAGCAGATCCGCGCTGCAGTGCCTTATGCACAACTCATTGGGACTGATCTCTCCGAGTCGTACCTGCGCCAAGCCAACCGCTGGCTGAATGGCGGTGACGCGTCGCTGGTTCAACTGATCCGTGCCAATGGGGAATCACTGCCCTTGGCGGATGGATCGGTTCAAGCCGTCACCTGCGTGTTCTTGCTGCACGAACTGCCGGCAGATGCCCGCCAGAACGTGCTGAACGAGGCCTGGCGAGTGCTTGAGCCTGGAGGCGTCTTCGTGCTGGCCGATTCTGTGCAAATGGCCGACTCAGCCAAGTTCTCCGCTGTGATGGAGAACTTCCGGCGTGTCTTTCATGAGCCCTATTACCGCGACTACATCGCTGACGACATCGACGCTCGATTGTCGGCAGCGGGCTTCGACGGCATCACCGCGGAAACCCATTTCATGACGCGGGTCTGGTCGGCACGCAAACCCAGCGCGGAGGTGAGCTAAGGGGATTCCCTGACAGCATCCCTTGCGCGACCCGCATCGAGCCATAGGGTGTGCTGGATTCCGAAGGGCACTTCATGACCAATCCCTTCAGGCTGCGTTGGCTTCAGGGCTGGACGTTTCAGGTGGTACTGATGGAAGGCCATGTGCAGGTTGAAGCCGTTGGCTTTGGCATCTGTCTGCGCACAGCGGTGTTACCGGGGGAGAGTCCCCAAGCGGCGGCTGATCGACTGGTTCTGTCGGAAGATCGACGCAGGCGTGCGCTGCACAACGCCTGGCTTCGCGGTCAGGACATGGCGCAGCCAACTGGGGTTTCATCCACAAAAAAGGATGTTCCAGCCTCCAATTCGCTGGTAGTTGTTGGCCAGGCTCATCGCCAACGGGTGGCCTGATTGTCTGATCTCTTCAAAGCTGCGCCAGCATCCAGGCCAGGCCAAAGCCCGCTCCACCAAAGCGCAGCGCTCTCCAGAAGCGCTCCCCTGAAGCCGGCGAGAGCGTCCAGCCCACAGGAGGCTGGCTGATCAGATTGGCGGCGAGTTTTCGGCGCTGCATCCATCGCCGCGCCGCAACACCCGACTTGGCATGGTCCTGACATTGCCCTTGCAGGAACAGCCGTGAGGCCTGATGCAACCAAC
>JADHMX010000065.1 GCA_016779825.1 Synechococcus sp. BS301-5m-G53
CCCAGCAGCGAAGAGCGGTTGCTCTGGATCCAGGTGATTGATGGGGAACTGAAGCTCCAGAGCAAGGGCACCCCCGAACAGTCGCTGCGGCGAGGCGACGGGCTGGGTCTGACCCAGGAGGCCTCAACACAGCGGGAGCTGATCGGCCTCAGTGAACACGCAGACGTGCTGCTGTTTGCCCTGTCATGAAGCAATCCGGAAAAGATCTGGTGCATGCGCGAGACACCAGATCTTGCGCCCTGAAATGACGGAGTCACTCACAAACAATCCCTAGAGCGATGGGATTCATGAACGGTCAAGAGGCCTCGGTTCGGTACCGCGGCTTTCTTTTGATGCCTCAAACCAACCGGAGTTGGCTGGTGCGACCGGAACGCAGCCCGATGCGATTGCTGCCGTTCCGCACACCAACCTGCTCACTGGCCGACGTCAAAGCCCTGCTGGACTGGCGTCTGGCCCAAGAAGAATCTGAAATCGGCGTGGCCTGAGCTCAGGCCGCTGCCGGCGGAGGGGTGGGATCGCCCACCGGTTGAAAAGGAATCACCAGGGTGGCCCAGTGATCGGGCCGCTCGGGGCGGCTGCGACGGGAACGGCGGGTGCCAAAGGGAACCCGAATCACATTCGTTCCTTCAATCGACAAGGTGTGGCCGCGATTGAAGGCCGATTCAAGACCTTCAGGAAGTTGAGGAAGGGCTGGCCCTTCAACGCTGCTGAGCGCAGATTTCTTGTTGTTATCCCGATCCATGGTGTCCCCCGACAGACGAATCAGTTGTGGATCAGTTTGACCGAACCCGCAAGGGCGATGAACGGAATCAAACCAATTTTTCCACTTTCAGTGAAAATTTACACGGTCTGATCCACCGACACCAGGGCTTCAAGCCGCCACAGCCATCGCTTCAACCGAGGGACAGGTGCACACCAGATTGCGATCGCCGAAGGCGTTATCAATCCGCGCCACAGCCGGCCAAACCTTGCTCTCCTGCTGGCCCTCCATCGGGAAGGCGGCCTGTTGACGGCTGTAGGGACGGTCCCAGTCGTCCGCTGTGACGGCAGCCAGGGTGTGCGGAGCACGCTTCAGGGGGTTGTTCTCAGGATCGCTGCTGCCGGTTTCAATCGCACGAATCTCCTCACGGATCGCCACCAGGGCATCGGCGAAGCGATCCAGCTCCGCCAGGCTTTCACTCTCGGTGGGCTCCACCATCACCGTTCCCGCCACCGGCCAACTGACGGTGGGTGCATGGAAGCCGTAGTCCATCAACCGCTTGGCGATGTCATCGACATCGATCCCTGCATCCCGTTTGAGCGGGCGCAGGTCAAGGATGCATTCATGGGCCACCCGACCGGTGCTGCCTCGAAACAGCACGGGGTACGAGGCGTCGAGGCGATGGGCCAGGTAGTTGGCGGACAACAGCGCCACGGCACTGGCTTGCCGCAGGGCCTCCGCCCCCATCATCCGCAGGTACATCCAACTGATCGGCAGGATGCTGGCGCTGCCCAGCGCTGCTGCGGACACAGGACCGATGGCCGACGAGGCACCGGCCTGCAAGGGATGCCCCGGCAGGAAGGGCGCCAAATGCGCCGCCACACCGATCGGTCCCACACCCGGGCCACCGCCCCCATGGGGGATGCAGAAGGTCTTGTGCAGGTTGAGGTGGCAGACATCGGCACCGAAGGCACCGGGACGGCACAGCCCCACCTGGGCATTGAGGTTGGCCCCGTCGAGATACACCTGGCCGCCGTGCTGATGCACCACCGAGCAGATCTCTCGGATGCCGGTTTCAAACACACCGTGGGTGGAGGGGTAGGTGACCATCAGCGCCGCCAGCCGGTCGGCATGCTCGGCCGCCTTCGCGGCCAGATCCTGCTGGTCGATGTTGCCCTCGTCATCACAGGCCACAGCCACCACCTTGAGGCCGGCCATCACGGCACTGGCGGGGTTGGTGCCATGGGCACTGGTGGGAATCAGACAGATGTCGCGATGGCCCTCAGAGCGGGAGCGGTGCCAGGCGCGAATCACCAACAGCCCTGCGTATTCCCCCTGGGAACCGGCATTGGGCTGCAACGACACGGCTGAAAAGCCCGTCAAGGCGGCCAGCCATTGCTCCAGATCATCGGCCAGATGGCGATAGCCCTGGGCCTGATCGGCTGGGGCAAAGGGATGCAAGGCCGCAAAAGCAGGCCAGCTCACCGGCTGCAGCTCAGCGGCAGCGTTGAGCTTCATGGTGCAGCTGCCCAATGGGATCATCCCGTGCACCAGCGAAAGATCACGGCTCACCAACCGCTGGATGTAGCGCAACAGCTCCGATTCGCTGCGGTACTGGTGAAAGACCGGCTGTCTCAGCCAGGGTTGGCTGCGCTGCGGCAGGGAGAGAAGCTCGGGCCGCTCAGCCTCAAGCTCGGGCACAGCCTGACCGCAGGCCTCGGCCAATAGTTCGAGCAGGGCTTGCAGCTCCCGTTGATCCGAGAGCTCATCGAGGCTGATGCCGAATCCGGTGGCGTCCGCCGGCGCTGCGCCATCGGGCAGCACCCGCAGATTGAAGCCCGCGGCCATGGCGGCGCAGTGAACGGCAGGTGCCAATGCACAGTTCACGGTGACGGTGTCAAACCGATCAGCCCGCTCCAGCGGATAGCCGAGGGCCCGCAGGCCCTGCTCCAGCTGGCTGCGCAGCCCAACAATGCGCTGGGCGATGGCCTGCAGACCATCAGGCCCGTGGTGCACGGCATAAAACGACGCCATCACGGCGAGCAGCACCTGGGCCGTGCAGATGTTGCTGGTGGCCTTGTCGCGACGGATGTGCTGCTCACGGGTTTGCAGCGCCAAGCGCAGAGCCGAGCGGCCTTCCGCATCCTTGGACTGCCCCACAAGACGGCCGGGGATCTGCCGCTTGTAGGCCTCAACCGTGGCGAAGAAAGCCGCATGGGGTCCACCAAATCCCATCGGCACCCCCAGGCGTTGGGCGCTGCCCACGGCAATGTCGGCCCCCAGGGATCCCACAGGCGCCATCAGGGTCTGCGCCAGGGGATCGATGGCCACAGTGGCCAAGGCACCAGCGGCATGGGCCGCGTCGATCACGGCGGTGGGATCCCAGAGGCATCCATCGGCGCCGGGCAACTGCAGCAGCACTCCGAAGACGGACGCGTCGATCGGCGCCGTGGACGGGTCGATCCGCTCAAGGCTGATGCCGAGGGGTTCAGCGCGGGTCTGCAGCACCGCCCAGGTCTGCGGCAGCACATTGGCGTCCACCAGAAACCGGGTCGCCTCGGGGCGACGGCACACCCCGAAGCTGAGGCTCATGGCCTCCGCAGCTGCGGTGGCTTCATCGAGCAGCGACGCATTAGCGATCGGCAAGCCGGTGAGCTCACTGATCAGGGTTTGAAAGTTGAGGAGGGCCTCCAACCGCCCCTGGGCGATTTCCGCCTGATAAGGGGTGTAGGCGGTGTACCAGGCCGGATTTTCAAAAACATGGCGCTGAATCAGGGCCGGGGTTGCGGTGCCGTAGTAGCCCAGCCCGATCAGGGAGCGGCGCAGCCTGTTGGTCTCGCTCAACTGCTTGAGCTGGCGGAGGGCCTCCGCCTCCCCACAACCCTCCGGCAACGCCTCAACCGGCGGTGCTGGGTCGAGGATGTCGGCGGGCACGACATCAGCGATGAACTCCTTCAGATCGCTGTAGCCGAGAGCATTCAGCATGCGGAGTTGTTCCGCTTCGCTCGGGCCGATGTGCCGCTGCGAAAAAGGAGAGATCAACGTCTAAAGCAGCAGCCGACGGAGAGATCGTAAGAGCCGCGTTCCGGCGCTGATGCCGACCGCTGTGATGTCAGCCGGCGTTGACCTTGGCGCCGTAGGCCTCCGCGCTCATCAGGCTGTCGAGCTCGGCGGGATCCGACGGACGCAGCACCAGCAGCCAACCCTCGCCGTGGGGATCGTTCTGCAGTTCCTCCGGACTGGCCAGCACCGCTTCATTGCGTTGCACCACCTCACCGGCAATCGGTGCGTACATGTCTTCCACGGCCTTCACCGACTCCACCGATCCGAAGCTGGTGCCCTTCGCCAGGCTGGCGCCCACCTCCGGCAGATCCACAAACACGATGTCGCCCAGCTGATCAACGGCGAAGGCACTGATGCCCACCCGCACCAACTCACCATCGGCATTGGCGTACTCGTGGCTGTCAGCGAAGCGAAAAGAGTCGGGGAACGCGAACGCCATCGAGGCAGTTTCAGGTGGTCCCAGTCTGCGGGAGATTGATCAGTCCTGCCGCATTCAGGTCACACAACGCACGGGAGAGGGCGAGGCGGATGTGGGCGCGATGTGTGCCGCCCTGCACATACAGGTTGAACGGTTCCCGCAGCGGCGCATCGGCCGAAAATTCACTGGTGGAGCCGTCGATGAACGTTCCCCCGGCCATCACCAGATCAGAGGCATAGCCCGGCATGGATGCCGGCACCGGATCGAGGTAGGCCCCGATGGGTGACATCGCCTGGAAGGCGCGGCAGACGACTTTGAGGGCTTCCGGACTGCCCAGCCGAACCGCCTGGATCAAATCGCTGCGCACGGACCCAGGCGCTGGATTCACAGGGAACCCGAGCCGCTCGAACACCCCCGCCACCAGATCCGCGCCAATCAAGGCCTCCGACACCATCTGCGGTGCCAGGAACAACCCCTGCAGCACCAACCGCTGCAGGTCAAATCCCGTACCGCCCTCGCTGCCGATCCCAGGCGCCGTGAGCCGACAGCAGGCCTGCTCCACCAGATCGGCCCGTCCAGCGATGTAGCCGCCGGTGGGGGCGACGGTGCCGCCGAGGTTCTTGATCAACGATCCAGCGATGAGATCCGCCCCTACCGCCGTCGGTTCCTGCTCCTGCACCAGCTCGCCGTAGCAGTTGTCGACAAAGACAACGCAGTCGGGCTGGCGGGCATGGATGCGCTCACACAGCCCGGCGATCTGCTCAACCGTGACCGACGGACGCCAGCTGTAGCCGCAGCTGCGCTGAATCAGCACCATCCGGCATGGCTGCTCCAGGGCCTGGCTCAACGCCGCCTCGTCCACCGCCCCATCCGGCTGCAGATCGATTTCGTCGTAGGCAACCCCGAACTCCGCCAGGGAACCCTGGCCCGTTCCTCGGATCCCGATCACCTCCTCGAGGGTGTCGTAGGGACGACCGGTGATCGAAAGCAAACGGTCACCGGGCCGCAGCACCCCGAACAGCGCTGCGGCAATGGCATGGGTGCCACTGACGAATTGCAGGCGCACCGCCGCAGCTTCAGCCCCCAACACCCGGGCAAAAACCCGATCCACCACCTCACGGCCTTGATCCCCATGGCCGTAGCCGGTGAGGGAAGCGAAATGCTGGGTTCCAACGCGCTCCGCCGCGAGGGCATCCAACACGCGTTGCAAGCGTTGCTCCACAGCCGCCGTTCTCGCTGCAGCCAGGTCGGCCTGATCCCGCGCCACCGCATCGATCAGCCGTGTCGCGATCGCGCTGCTCAACAGAGTTCTCCTGAAAAAGTGGGCTTCATCGAGCCCATGCTGCGCCGCCATGGACCCCGACCGAACCTCTGCTGTGCGCCAACTCCTTTAGATTTCTGTCTCTAACGGCACCACCCGCTCCCCGGTTTTCCTGTTTGAGCGGCTTGTCAATTTCAGGAGAATCCGTTTGGTTTCCTCGCAAACAGCTGACACACGCGAGCTTCGGCAGCGGGCCGCGGTGATGGCACCGCGTGATCCCCTGCCTGCGCGTCAGCGCAAGTTGAAGATGGGAACCACCAGCTTCATGCTGGTGATGCACGTGCTCGCCACCGTGGCGCTGCTGCCGCGCTTCTGGAGCTGGCAGGGCGTTGTGGCCTTCGGCGTTCTCTATTGGATGACGGTGCTGGGCGTCACCCTGGGGCTTCACCGTCTGGTGGCGCACCGCAGCCTGGTGGTGCCGGTGTGGGTTGAGCGGATCCTGGTGCTGATGGGCACCCTCGCCTGCCAGAGCGGCCCGATCGAATGGGTGGGGCTGCACCGCCATCACCACCGTTTTTCGGATCAGCCCACGGATCACCACGACGCTGGTCGTGGACTGTGGTGGAGCCACAGCGAGTGGATGCTGCACGACATCCCAGCCCTGAAGGAACTCGACCGCTATGCCGGCGACCTTCAGTGCGACCCCTTCTATCGCTGGCTTGACCGCTGGTTCCTGCTGCTGCAAATCCCCCTGGGCTTGGGGCTCTACTGGTTCGGCGAAGCCGCCCAGGTGCACGGCGGTGGCCTTGGCCTGGTGCTTTGGGCCATCCCTCTGCGTCTTGTGGTCGTTTATCACGTCACCTGGCTGGTGAATTCCGCCACCCATGCCTTCGGTTATCGCAATTTCGATTGCCCCGACCTGTCCCGCAACTGCTGGTGGGTGGCACTGCTCTCCTTCGGTGAGGGCTGGCACAACAACCATCACGCCCATCCGGCCAGTGCGCGCCATGGTTTGCGCTGGTTTGAGTTCGATCTCACCTGGCAGCACGTGCGCCTGCTCAAGCGCCTTGGACTGGCCAGCCGGATCCGTACGGCCCGTTATGTCCCCGAAGCCTCCTGAGGCTCAACGTCATCTCCAGCAACAGGCCACGTCGTAACGTGGTCGATCGCACCCGTCTCCATCCTTCGTTCCGGTCCCATGCCTAAGCGTGTACAAGTCGTTCTGAATGAGGACGTCCTCAGCCTCGGCAAGGACGGAGACCTGGTGGAAGTGGCTCCCGGTTACGCCCGTAACTTCCTGCTGCCCTTCGGCAAAGCTGTGCCCCTCACCCCCGCGGTGATGAAGCAGGTGGAGCACCGCCGCGCCAAGGAAGCTGAGCGTCAGGCCGCCCTGAAGCAAGAAGCCCTCGACTTCAAGACCGCCCTCTCCACCATTGGTCGCTTCACCGTGAAGAAGCAGACCGGTGAAGACAACGTGCTGTTCGGCACCGTCACCAACGGTGATGTGGCTGAGGCCATCGAATCGGCCACCAAGAAGGAAATCGACCGCCGCGACATCGTGGTGCCTGAGATTCACCGCACCGGCAAGTACGCCGTGACGGTGAAGCTGCACAGCGAAGTCACCGCTGAAATCAACCTGGAAGTGGTCAGCTACTGATCGCTGTCAATTGACACTCAAACGGTTCATTCGAGCCAGAGTGTGATTCCTTCGCTTCACGCCCTGCCGCCATGGTGAGCGTTCCCCTTCCAGAGAACAACGATGGGGGACGCCTTGGTTATGGCAAAGGCCGTCGCGACGACGAGCCCAATTTCGAGGCTCTGCCCGATTCGCTTCCGCCCCAGAACCTGGAGGCGGAGGAAGCGGTGCTGGGCGGCATCCTGCTCGATCCCGATGCAATCGGGCGTGTGGCCGATGTGCTGCAGCCGGAAGCGTTTTATCTGAACGCCCACCGGGAGATCTTCCGCACCGCCCTGATGCTGCACGGCCAGGGCAAGCCGACGGATCTCACCGCCATGAGCGCCTGGCTGGCCGACACCGGCGCCCTCGAGAAGGTGGGCGGCAACAACCGACTGGTGGAGCTGGTGGAGCGGGTGCCGTCCACCGCCTCGATCGAGCAGGTGGCCCGGCTGGTGATGGACAAGTTCCTGCGCCGCCAGCTGATCCGCTCCGGCAATGAAGTGATCAAGCTGGGCTTTGATCAGAGCCTGCCGATGGAGCAGGTGCTGGATCAGGCGGAGCAGAAGATCTTTGCCATCAGCCAGGAGAAACCTTCCAAAGGGCTCACCCCCACTGCCGAGATCCTCACCCAGACCTTTGAAGAGATCGAAAGCCGCTCGCTGGGCACCTCGGTGGCCGGCATCCCGGTGAACTTCTACGACCTGGACGCGATGACCCAGGGCCTGCAGCGCAGCGACCTGATCATCGTTGCCGGCCGACCGGCCATGGGCAAAACCTCAATTGCGCTGAACCTGGCCAAGAACGTGGCCCAGCTGCACGACCTTCCGGTGTGCCTGTTCTCCCTGGAGATGAGCAAGGAACAGCTCACCTACCGCCTGCTCTCGATGGAGGTGGGCATCGAAGCGGGCCGGCTGCGCACCGGCCGCTTGCAGCAGGAGGAATGGCCGCTGCTGGGCCAGGGCATCAACAGCCTGGGGCAACTGCCGATGTTCATCGACGACAAACCCAACTCCGGCGTGCTGGAGATGCGCTCACTCTGCCGGCGGCTGATGGCCGAACAGGGCAAGGAACTGGGGTTGGTGATGATCGACTACCTGCAGCTGATGGAAGGCTCAGGCTCCGACAACCGGGTGCAGGAGCTCTCGCGCATCACCCGGGGCCTGAAGCAGATGGCGCGGGAACTGAACGTGCCGGTGATTGCCCTCTCCCAGTTGAGCCGGGGCGTGGAGGCACGCACCAACAAGCGACCGATGCTGAGCGACCTGCGGGAATCGGGTTCGATCGAGCAAGACGCCGACCTGGTGCTGATGATCTACCGCGACGAGTATTACAACCCGGAAACCGCCGACCGCGGCATCACCGAAGTGATCGTGACCAAGCACCGCAACGGTCCGGTGGGCACGGTGAAGCTGCTGTTCGAGCCGCAGTTCACCCGCTTCCGCAACCTGGCGGCCTGAACGGCGCAGTTGGTGGGACACCAGAACCAATTCAGCCTCGGATTCCATCACCGGCCAGGCCATTCCGCTTCCCGAAAGCCTCGGCACAGAAGACATCACCACCTCAGGCCTGCTCTACGACACCAAAGGCAATCCACACTTTTTCAAAAACAATCAGGGCCAATGGCAGTGGAAGCAGATGCAAAACGATCTCAATGCTGCCCTCGATCGACTTGCTGAACACTCCACAGATCCCGCCGCCACAATTCAAGTCAACGCCTATGGCCTGAACAACACCGGCAGCGTCTCACTCGCCAACACCTATCAAGACCTCTTCTCCAACCAGAGCTTCGATAACACCTCTGGCGGCTGGAGCTACACCCACCACACCATCAACTCGCTGCAAAACCTCAACCTCTGAGGCAAGTCCGACGCTTCTGCAAAACCGGATAATGAAGCCATGAGCTTCAACGCCGCCCCCACCGAATCCTTCGACGTAATCGTGGTCGGCGGCGGCCATGCCGGTTGTGAGGCGGCGATCACTGCCGCCCGGCTGGGCCTGAACACTGCCCTGTTCAGCCTCAATCTCGATCGCATCGCCTGGCAGCCCTGCAACCCGGCCGTCGGTGGCCCCGCCAAAAGCCAGCTCGTCCATGAAGTGGATGCCCTCGGCGGCGTAATCGGACGCCTGGCCGATGCCACCGCCATCCAGAAGCGCATCCTCAACGCCAGCCGCGGCCCGGCGGTGTGGGCCCTCCGCGCCCAAACCGACAAGCGCCTCTATTCCCGCCAGATGCTGCAACTGCTGCAGCACACCCCCAACCTCGCCCTCAGAGAAGCGATGGTGACCGGCCTGGAAACCACCGGTAAAGCCGATCAGCAACGCATCTGCGGCATCCGCACCTACTTCGGCAGCGTCTATGGCGCTGAAGCGGTGATCCTCACCGCCGGCACCTTCCTGGGGGGCCGCATCTGGGTGGGGCATCAATCGATGGC